>NZ_AZCR01000099.1 GCF_001433875.1 Lactobacillus delbrueckii subsp. delbrueckii DSM 20074 = JCM 1012 | reverse complement strand
AACTAAAGCTGAGATCCTCGCATTTCTGGAAAGTCATGCATAAAAGAAATACGGCTGGCAGAAAATCTGTCAGCCGTATGGTTTGAGTTGTAAAATCTTGGGAAATTAGCATTTATTTTTATTATTGTTCAATTAATTGATACATAAGATCTTTAATATACTCTGCTATTGGATGCTTACAAACCATCAATTATCTTTTACAAAACCTGTTCAATAGATTAAGCACAGCATCGTTTTTCATAAATAGCAAAACACATACATATGCCACGATAGATAAAACTATCGCAACTAATCCCCTTAGCCAAATTAAACATACGACTTCCTTAACTAACAAGCAAATAATAACTATCGGAATACAACCAATTGTGGATTGAATAATTCCTTTAAGTATGTGTTCGCTTCTTACAACGCCGTACATAACATTTTTCATTTCAAATGTATTAATTGATAAACTCGTAAGTTCAGATATAACTGTTGTAACAGCTGCAGCATTAAATGAGAAAAAGGGCATTAAAACGAGATTTAAAATCAAGTTTACTGAAGCAGCTATAAGATTAGCTTTTAACAGTTTTTTCTCTTCATGCGCAGGTATCATTACACACTGTGAAACTATCGTATTGAGTAATGAAAAAATAAGAGCAATCGCTAAGAAACGTAATGGAGTCACTGAAGCAAGATATTTTTTCCCAGAAATGATCATTATTATTTCCGGGGCTAACATAATTATGCCTATCGACGATGGAATCAGTATTGTTACCATTACTTTAATAACAGATCCCAAAACGTTCTTGTATTCTTTGAAATTTTTTTTCCAAAAAAGCATAGCAAGTCTAGGGATAGTCACAATTAATATTGAGGCTAAAAAAGGCGCCATCGTTCCGTATATTTTAGAAGCAACTCCATATATACCTACTGCGTAATTTCCCTTAATGAACCCCAAAAGCGTAGTATCTGATGCGACGTAAATATTAACAGCTAAAGTAGAGAAAAAAATAGTAAAAACAGGTTTTATGTGTGCTTTTAATTGTGAAAAGTTATTTATTATCCGTATTTTTACAATCGATTTTGTATGTATATAGTTTAATATATTTGAACCAACACTTGCAAAAACAGTTACACCAGCATATGGTAAAAAGTCATTGGTTTCCCTAACAAATACGAATAATAAAGCAATAGACAATACTTTAAAAAGTATGCTTCTAACTGTTATGTATGTGAAATCCTCATATATTGTATATATCCATTCAGTACCAATTGTTGTAAATATAATTTGTAAGCTAAAAACTACAATGGTCAAAGCGTATTTTTTTAAAAAAGGGAATTGTAAAGTGAATATAAGAATGATATAGGATATCATTGTAGATATTATATTTAATGTAAATATCTGACTGGAAAAATCACTTATTTTTTGGTGATCATCCCGATACTTTGCTCCCTCCCTCACAGCATATGTCGGGATTCCTAGTGAAGCTAATAACAAAAAATAATTAGCGTAATTACTAGAAAAATTATAAATTCCCATTGAGTTAACCGATAATACTCTTGATGTATATGGAATAATGATTAACGGGAAAATGACATTTAAAAATTGCCTAATGCTATTTAATATTGCATTCTTCCCTAATGATCTATTTTTCATTGTTGCAGTCCTACATTAAATAGTTTAGTATCACATTGGTGCTAATAAAAGGATCTAAAATTATATGCATTTACGTGAGATACAACTTTGGATATTGTCAATTCTTTTATGTAAATAAATCTTTTCGATAGGTCGAATATTTAATTATATTTTAATCGAAGTGTGATTCCAACGTGTCTGTCACCTGACCCAAGACTTTATGAGTCTGATTGACATTCCGGTCATTGTAGCCGATAGCCTGTACACCCAAGAAGTTGTCTAGGGACTGTTCAGTAGGAAATTCTGACTTTGGCTTTGTCTTGCGTTTGATCATGTTGTTTATCAATTCGATCATGTTCGTTGGATCGAAGGACGAATCTGCTTAGGGTATTGGTAAAAGACCAGCAGGTCTTCCTCAATCTTCTGCAAATTCTTGATCATGCTCGATTCCTTTGAGTCGTATTTGTCGTATAAGGCGTGGAGAACCGTTTCTGCCTCTTTTAAGCTAGTGTATCGTCATACTGATATCTTAAGTATGCTTAGTGCTATAGCTTTGGATACAAAGATGCAAGTTTGATACGTGCATCCGAAGTTCTAAACTGCCAGTTTACCAAAGCATAGCTATTATTCCGCTCACTTTCCCAAGCGCTCAATTCTTCGCGTAGTGTCTCAATATCCGGGATTCTTCGAGAAAGACACTGTCTGGTCATCACATTTAGCTCAATTTTAGCGATATCTAACCAGCTGCCGTGCTTGGGAGTATAGTGAATCTCAAGCTTCTTGATGATTCGACGTGCTTCCTCTGGCTTGAAAGCCTTATCTTGAAAGCCTTATATAGTGAGGATGGCTTGTGCGTATTAAGATTGTCCATGACAAGAATGATCTTCTCGGCTTCAGGGTACATCTCATCAACTATATATTTGATTTCTTCAGCCCAGTCAACTGCAGTTCGGTGTTCTCTGACGCTTGTGTGATGACGACCTCCTAGCGGTTCTACGAAGGCAAAGATACTGCATGTACCTTTACGAACGTATTCTGAATCGACTTTCTTATTGTCACCTGGACGCATAGCCCATGAGTCTCTGACTTCACCTAACAACTGATATGGCTTTTCATCCATGCAAACTACCGGCACTTTTGGATTGTAAGGAAGCTCATAAACATCCAGAACA
>NZ_AZCR01000098.1 GCF_001433875.1 Lactobacillus delbrueckii subsp. delbrueckii DSM 20074 = JCM 1012 | reverse complement strand
GCAAGTTTGATTTCTTTAGTGTATTTAGTCATGAAAATAACCCCCGAAATTAGTGTCCTAATTTCGGGGGTCATATCACTCCTACTAGCATTTGGTCTCTTTTCTTTTTTACTTTTACACACTTTAGCTATTAATATATTTAAATATAGTAAAAAGCTCAGCTTTCTAGTTTACTTTTGAAAACGATCCTTGATCAATTCTTTAGCCTGGTCAACGATAGGTGCTCTTAACAAGAGGACCATCACCGCATAGATAATAACGCCTAGAAGCACTTCGGCAATCATCCACAGCCAGCTAGCCTTCATGTGGGTGTTCAGCCAGAAAACTGGAACGAACATAACAAGCCCGGATACTAAATATTTCCAGTTGCTCTTAAAGAGGAGCTCGAGGTCTAGGTCGTGGCGCACGACCCAAAGCTGGTAAGCAGTAACTGAAATTTCTGAAATTACCGTGGACCACATAGCACCATTGAGGCCACCAAAATAGATCAGAGGGAAGTTCAAGATAATATTGACAACTGCCCCTAAGGTTACAGAAACTGTAAAGTCCTTCACACGGTTGACTGGCAAAAGGTACTGGGTACCAATCACATTGGACCAGCCAATCATCAAGATGACAATCGACTCGATGAACATGGCAGGGCCAACTGGAGCGTAAGCCTGACTGTAGTAAAGTGGCGCTAGCGTCATGGAGACGCCGGCGATCCCGAACATCATCGGGTAAACTAGAGACGACACAAAGTCAAAAGACTTGTAGAGCATCCGGTTGACCTTTTTCATGTCGCCTTGGGCAAAGGCGTTAGCCACGTGGGGCAACATAACTGTACCCGTCGCTGTCGCAAAGGCCAAGACCAGCTTGATCAGGTTGTCAGAATACTGGTAAAAGCCGGAGGCTTTTTCATTGACCATGATCCCCAGCATCGTCCGGTTCAGCTGCACATAAAGCTGGATGGCGATCTGCGGCACAAACATGGAAACAGCCGGTGGCAGGTGACGCCAAGGACGGAGCTTCTTAAGAGGCACCTTCTTCAGCATCCCCAAGGCATGTGGCCACAGGGTGAAGTTGCCCAAGAAATTGGATAGAGCCACAATCACGATGTACAAGGTAACGTCGCTGCTGTCCTTGATAAAGATGAAGACCGCCACCATGGACAGAATTTTGACAAAAGTATTCCGCAGAACGGTTCGCTTGAAATCTTCTAACCCTTGGTAAAGCCAGGAGATGTCGAAGGCGGCAGCCACTAAGTTGATAGACTGAGCCCACATGTACTGTGGCTTGCTCACATAGAAGTTCATGAAAATTACAAACACAACGTAGG
Source organism: Lactobacillus delbrueckii subsp. delbrueckii DSM 20074 = JCM 1012 (assembly GCF_001433875.1). Taxonomy (GTDB): domain Bacteria; phylum Bacillota; class Bacilli; order Lactobacillales; family Lactobacillaceae; genus Lactobacillus; species Lactobacillus delbrueckii. Next base: position 1,566 of record NZ_AZCR01000098.1, on the reverse strand, counting down.
AAATCAAGGTCATCGAGGTCTTAACCGTCTGGATTTCCCAGAAGGTCTGGGCCATCTTCTTTTTATCGTCCCGAACGTAGGCAATTTCCCGGTTACCGTAGTATGCGATCCCCAAATCCGCTAGCAAGACGAAGTACTGGATGACAGAGTTGGTAAAGGCGTTGGCCCCAACACCGGCGGGATCCAGAACCCGGCTAACGTAATAAGAGGTAATCAGAGGAACGATGATCGCTAGGACTTGGTAGCTAGCGTTATAGAGGTAATTTTTGACGACCTTCAAGGCTACTCACCAAATTCTGTGTTCACTGCGTCCAGCGCCGCCCGGATCACTTGGTCCATGTTGTAGTACTTGTACTGGCCAAGCCGGCCGCCGAAGATCACCTTGGAATCTTCTTTAGCAGCCAGGTCCTTGTATTGGGCGTACAAGGCGTTATTCTTGTCGTTGTTGACCGGGTAGTATGGTTCATCGCCCTTGCTCCAGTTAGCTGGGTATTCGCGGGTAATCACAGACTTGTCGGGGTCACCCTTGCCAAATTCAAAATGCTTGTGCTCGATCACGCGCGTGTATGGCGTTTCGGCGTCAGTGTAGTTGATGACCGCGTTGCCTTGGTAGTTGCCGACGTTCACTTCTTCGGTTTCAAAGCGCAGGGACCGGTATTCCAGTTCACCCAGCTGGTAGTCAAAGAACTCGTCGATTGGACCGGTGTAAACGACCTTGTCAAAGTTCTTCAGGTACTCATCTTTGTTGTCAAAGAAGTTAGTATTGGTTTCAACGGTGATCCGGTCACTCTTCAGCATGTTTTCCACCAGCTTAGTGTAGCCGCCCTTTGGAATGCCTTGGTAGTCATCGTTGAAGTAGTTGTTGTCATAGATCAAACGGACTGGTACCCGCTTGATAATGAAGGCCGGCAGTTCCGTTGCCTTTCTCCCCCATTGCTTTTCGGTGTAGCCCTTGATCAATTTTTCGTAGATGTCCCGGCCAATCAGAGAAATGGCTTGTTCTTCCAGGTTTTGTGGTTCCTTGCCTGCCATTTCGGCCCGTTGTTCGTTGATCTTATCAAGCGCTTCTTGAGGCGTCCGGATACCCCACATTTGGGCAAAAGTATTCATGTTAAAAGGCAGGTTATACATGTGACCCTTGTAGTTGGCTACCGGGCTATTAGTGTACCGGTTAAATTCGGCAAACTGTTGCACGTATTCCCAGACTTCCTTGTCAGAAGTATGGAAAATGTGAGCGCCATATTGGTGAACCTGGATGCCGTCAATTTCCTTGGTGTAGATATTGCCGGCGATGTGGTCACGCTTTTCAATCACCGTAACTTCGTGGCCCCGCTTGGCTGCTTCGCGCGCAAAGACAGCACCGAAAAGACCTGCACCAACTACTAAATACTTGTTCATACTTGTTTTGCTCCTTTTATTTAAAAGTGGGTCTGCTTCTTGCCGATACCAAGCTTGCGCTTGATCAAGTTGATCCCCTTTTTGATCCAAAAAATCCATTTCAACCATCTGGTAGAATATGAATTACCACAAACATTTCTAGAGAGGTTAAAATGGATCATTCATATT
>NZ_AZCR01000097.1:382-2901 GCF_001433875.1 Lactobacillus delbrueckii subsp. delbrueckii DSM 20074 = JCM 1012 | reverse complement strand
TTGACCGCATTTACCGGCGTAGATAGTCAAAATCTGCTAGATGTTATGGTAAGTGTTCAATTTATTCTTGCAATTGGCGGGTACATTTCTATTATACAATAAAAAGCGCTTACGTGGAGCACTTTCTCGAAACCTTTTTCAACTTTTTCGTTAATTTTATCTCTATGACTGAAAATGCATTACAATAACGCAAAAAGAGGCCCAAAAATTGCATTTTTGCGAAAAATACCAGTTTTAATTAAGAAAAGAAAAATACTTATTAGCTGAAAAAAAGCGGCTGATTCAGTCAAATCAGCCGCTTGTCTTATATATTTGTTGTTATAACGGAGTAGCAGAGATTCGAACTCTGGCGTCGGTTTCCCGACCTACACCCTTAGCAAGGGCGCCTCTTCAGCCACTTGAGTACTACTCCAAGTCATGTACATTAATATTAGCAAACTTTTTCGGGTCCGTCAAACCCTTTTGAGAGATTTTTTCTGCTTTTTTGCGTCTTTTTTCCTCCAAAACAGACGATATCTGCAAATCAATTGAAAGCCGGTCTCACTTTTCATCGTTTTTGGCTATTGTCTTCCCGCCTGCTTAAAAAAGAATTAGCAAAAGCGTTGCTTAACAAAGCTCATAATGTTATAGTAGGAAACATAAAAATTCGAGTGATCTTTTAGTAGCAGCCAGGCTCAGCGCTCAGAAAACCGGTGGTTGATGCAAACCGGACAGGCCTGGAGCAGCAAATTACGGGATCAAGCAGCTCGACCGGTCCAGCCCCGTTACGGCTAAAGTAAGTGCAGCATGCTGCAAAGTTGGGTGGTACCGTGCCTATAAGCGCCCCAGCCTGAGTCAACCGACTCGGCTGGGGCTTTTTGTTTGCAGAAAGGAGAAATATGAAGCGATATCAAGTCTTGGTTTAAACTGGCAAAAGCAAATACAGATTTAACTAAGGAACAAACACATGAACAAACAAATCAGTTTTAAAGAAGCAGTAACTATTCTTATTTTGATGCTGGTCATGCTGGGCTGGGGCGTCATCGGCTTTGGCATGTCCCCGCAGATCCCGGTCTTGACTGTCATCGCCTTGCTCATCTTCTGGCTGCAGATCCGCGGCTTTGAGTGGGAAGAAGTCATGAAGGGGATCAGCCAGGGGATTTCCACGGCCATTGTCCCGATCTTTCTCTTCCTTTTAATTGGGACCTTGATTGCTGTCTGGATCCAGGCCGGGATTATTCCATTCTTGATGGTCCTGGGCTTTCATATGATCAGCAGCCACTTCTTCGTTCCCTCGGTCTTCCTGGTCTGCTCTTTGGTCGGCCTAGCCATCGGGTCCGGCTTTACGACCGTGTCCACCGTCGGGATCGCCCTCTTTGGGATGGGGAGCACTTTAGGCATCAACCCGGCTTTGACGGCTGGGGCGATTATCTCCGGCGCCGTCTTCGGCGACAAGATGTCCCCTCTGTCTGACTCGACCAACCTGGCTTCCGCGGTAGCTGAAACTGACCTCTTTGAGCATATCAAGAATATGATGTGGTCAACCATTCCCGCCTTTATCGGCTCTTTGCTCTTTTTCTTCTTCCTGGGCCAGAGCAATAAGGCAACTTCCTTAGCCGGCATCGCTGCCGTAGAAAGCAGCCTCCGCCAAAACTTCTCAGTTTCCTTCTGGTCAGCCTTGCCGATCATCTTGATGTTCGCCTGCGCCTGGAAAAAGGTGCCAGCCATTCAAACGCTTTTTGCCAACATCTTCTTGTCCGTTGCCATGATTTTTGTCCAAAATCCGGGCTTCAAGATGCAAAAGCTGGCAACGCTGATTGAATCCGGCTACGTTTCAAATTCCGGCAACAAGACCGTTGACGCCCTCTTGACCCGGGGCGGGATCTCCAGCATGATGGGGACTGTTTCCTTGATCATCATGACCCTGGCCCTGGGCGGAATCTTGATGCACCTGGGCATTACCGACAGCGCCATGAAGCCTCTGGTTGAACGCCTTAAGAAGCCGGGCCGGCTGATCTTGACGACAATCATGGCCGGGATTGGGATCAACCTCTTCGTCGGTGAACAATACCTGTCTGTTATCCTGCCGGCCAACGCCTTTAAGCCTGCTTACAAGCGGATCGGCCTTGACCCCCTGGCCCTCAGCCGGGCCCTGGAAGACGGGGGCAGCGTCATCAACTACTTGATCCCTTGGGGGGTGGCTGGTTCCTTTGTGGCTTCAGCCTTAGGCGTACCAGTTCTGGACTTCCTCCCCTTCACCATGTTCAGCCTCCTGTCACCTGTCTTCTCTATCCTCAGCGGCTTTACCGGCATCGGTCTGAAGTGGAAGCAGGAAAAAGTGGCTTAAGCCTTATCCCGCTCTCTTAAATTATGAATTAAAGAAGCCTGTTTCCAGCTGGAGACAGGCTTTTAGTGTGGCCAAAGGAGATAAGCAAGTATCCTGTTAGTCTCTCCTTCCGAATCATAAAACTTACTAAATCTTGATAATCACATCAGTATTGGTAAGTTTTTCTGATATTCCTTTCTAGTTAAATCTATGG
>NZ_AZCR01000097.1:0-343 GCF_001433875.1 Lactobacillus delbrueckii subsp. delbrueckii DSM 20074 = JCM 1012 | reverse complement strand
AGATTCAACTTGGCAAAAGAAATCAGATTTTTAACCTTTTGAAGTTAAGGTCAGTGAGTACGGTTGGCTGTCAAATAACGCTGGAAGGCGTCATCCAATAGCTTTTTATCTGCCCCACTGAAAACTTTTAGCATGGCAGTCGGAAAGGCATCTTGCCCGCAAAAAGTCGGCAAGCATATCGTGATGCATTCTCGAAGCAGTCAAGCCGCGATTTTAATACCCCGAACTGAGCTCGTTAAAGCTGACTGCTCTTACATGCTAGAGCCTTCAACTTTGTAGTATTGCTTGGCTTATGCTTCTTTTATCCGACTGGCAAGAATCTCCTTAACTCGCTTGTAAGGCG
>NZ_AZCR01000096.1 GCF_001433875.1 Lactobacillus delbrueckii subsp. delbrueckii DSM 20074 = JCM 1012 | reverse complement strand
CGATTGAATATCGGAATCATGTTTTAACAACCTTAACGGCGTAATACTAAATTGTCCCAATTTTGGGGGTCACATCAAAGTTCGCGGAGGGGATGCTCTTTCGATTACCGTAAATCCTCATAGCCCGGCTTGGTTAATACCTTAGCCGCGTAAGAACAAGTCGCCCGCAGTCTGGCGCCCTTCTCCCGGGCAGCAGAAGCAACGGTATCAACCAACTTCCGGCCCAGGCCTTGTCCGCCATAGGCTGGATCTACCTTAGTCGTTGTGATGATCCAGTGATCACCCTTGTCTTCATATACGCACCGGCCAATCAGCTTGCCGTCATCATATACCGCGGCCCGCTTTTGCTCTTCTTCAAACTTGATTTCCATCTTATTCACCTAAAATTGCTTCTTCCAGCTTTTCAGCTGTATCGACAATCACAGTTGCCCCGTGTTTTTGCAAAAATGGCACGCTTCTAAAGCCCCAATTTACCGCGTTTTCGTCCATCTCAGAATTCCGCGCGGTTTGGATGTCGATTTCAGAGTCGCCGATGTAGACGCACTTGTCTCTTGGCACGCCCAAGACCTTGACGCACTCACTAGTCATGTCCGGGGCGGGTTTGCGGCGGATCCCGCTTCTTTCACCCAAAGCAAAGTCGAAGCTGCCCGGAAAAAATTCTTCGACCAGGACCTGGACGGCCTCATTTGGCTTGTTGGAAACGACAGCCAGCTTGACGCCTTTTTGACGGAGATCTTTCATCAAATCCAAGATTCCTGGGAAGGGACCAGTTTTAATCTGGCAATGGTCAGCGTAATAAGGCTTGAAAACTTCCAGGACCCGGTTAACTTCTGCTTGGGTAACAGCTTCCGGGATCTGTTCATCCTTGGTGCCAAAGGCGACCAGACTTTCCCGGCTGCTGCCAGCTTCATAGGCCAGGGCCCGGGTAACCGCCACCACGACCCCGCTGCCAAAGAAGTTCTTGATGTCTTCAACGGTAAAGTCATGCCGGTGGCCGGTTTGTTCAAACGCGTAGTTCAATGCACTTGTTAAGTCGGCGCTCGTGTCTAAGATTGTGCCGTCCATGTCAAAAATCGCGGCTTCATATTTCATCAGTTTCACCTCGTTTTCATTATACCATCTGGCAGAAAAAATAGGCCTGCCCATATAGAACAGACCTATTCCCTTCCCTGTTAGTGAGGGAAAAATTGATTATTCATCATCGCGCTTCTTGAACCAAGTTACTTGGCTAGTGTAGGTATCATTGGAGACGGTGCTGCTTGTCGCATCAGTGGTCGTTGTACTGCTGTCATTGGCAGTAGTTGTTGCAGTATTTGTACTGGTGTCGTTTGTAGTCGTTGCAGCGGTATCGCTTGTAGTAGTTGAAGCAGCATCGTTTGTGCTTGCAGTTGCTTCAGTCATGATAGTTCTCCTTGTTTTGTAGTTTGTTATTTTTAATTTATTTCTAACAACGTTTTGCAGGAGCCTATACATGTATATCTGATTTTGAGTACAAAAAAAGACTGTCTGACCAACTATGCCAAACAGTCCTTTGATTTCTTCAGAAACGATTGTCCTGGCATAGACTCCCTAGATTATTGCAATCAGTGAGTCTACACCATTTAACATGCAGCCTCACTTAGTCACGCCAGTCTTGCCAAAGTTTACGTACAGTCATTTTAATCGTTCCTTTCTAAATTTGCCTTTTCTTTTGAAGCTGATTACATTCTAAGACAATTTTCAGAAACGTGCAAGAGTTTTTTCGTAAGTTAGATTTTTTAAATCGGTTTTAGTAGTACAATGTGGGTGAGTAATATTTGTTTCAATCATGTGAGGAACGAGCTTATGAAGAAAATTGTGATGGCTGGCGCGCTTGCCGCGGCTGTGACTGTTGGTCTGGTGGCTGCTCCCAAGGCAGAAGCCAGCTCAGCTAAGTATACGATCATCCATTACCTGACGGTTAAGAAATACAAACATGGGATGAAGGCGAATTTTTCCTACCAGTTGCCGCAACTGAAGGGCAGCTCTGCCGCGGTCAAGAAAATCAACAAAGATATAAAAAAGAGCCTTGTTGCTGAGAAAAAGAACGCGAAGCAATTGTTTAACTACGCAAAAGATGGAGCTAATAACGGCTTTAAGAACTTGAGCTATTACGATGCCACTACTGCCAAGATCACTTACAACAAGAATAATATCGTCTGATTTAAGAGCGAGATGAAATGGTGGGCCGGTGGTGTTGCAGAAGATAACATTGGCAGTTGGATCTACTCTCTTAAAAGCGGAAAGAAGTTGACCTTTTATGATATTGCGCAAGGCAGCCAAGCAAGTATTAAGAAGAAACTGCTCAAAGGGGCTAAAAAGTTTGGTGCTGGTAATGTCTACTTCAAGTCAACCAACTTAAAGAAAATGAACTTTGTCTTGAAGAAGGGCAAAGTGTACGTGTACCCGCAAGTATATGGCTATAACATGGACAAGTACTTCACCCTGCCTTCCCGCCACAAGTAAACTGTAAAAACAAAGATCGTCATTCCCCCATGTGGTCTGACGATCTTTTTGTACATTCTGCTTTAGTCCCCGTATACTTCTTCAATCAACGGGAAAGTGCTCCACGCCTTAGGCCAGCCGCAGTAGAAAGCAAGCTGAGTAACAATCTCCACTGCTTCTTCCTTGGTGATCCCATGCTTTTTGCCCAGCTCCAAGTGGCTCTTCAATGCGGGTACAAGCCTGCGGAAAGCAGCGCCGCAATAGTAATCATGCTCCGGTCTCTAGCCGACAATTTGTCTTCTCTTGCCCAAACTTCCCCGAATAAAACGTCATCGTTCAGCTCCGCGAACTTCGGTGCCAACTTGCCCAAGTAATCGCGGCCTGCAGTTTGTTTTTCTGCCATTGATGTGACCCCCAAAATTGGGACAATTTAGTATTACGCCGTTAAGGTTGTTAAAACATGATTCCGATATTCAATCGGG
>NZ_AZCR01000095.1 GCF_001433875.1 Lactobacillus delbrueckii subsp. delbrueckii DSM 20074 = JCM 1012 | reverse complement strand
ACACCCGGCCAGCCTTGGTATTCTGCCAGCCATTCTTCTTAGCGGCTGAAACAGATTGGCCAAATGGCAGGCTGGCCAAAGCAGCCAAGACGGCTGCCCCGGTCATCAACCAGGAATAACGGCTGTTCTTTCCTTTTAACATATTTTTCATCTTTTCCTCTTTTTCTCTTAGGCAATAATATGCTTCTGCCCAAATTCAACGATATATAAAGAAAAGCAACTAAACCACACTTGATTTAATCGCTCCTCCAAAAAGCACTATCGCTTATTTCTTATAGTATTCTTAAGATCACCGAGTGAGTTCTTAGTAGTTGCTTGGTTCTTAGAAGTTGCAGTGTACTTCTCTGAAGTCAAGTAGCCGCTCTTGTTCAAAGTGTAAGTGTAATCACCACTCTTTACACGCTTGCCCTTAACCATCCGGCCATTCTTGTCGAAGTAATAAGTCTTTGACCCCTTAGTCAACAGACCACCTCTGAAGGAAACGCCGTTACTCATGAAGAAGTAAGTGCCGGAGGTCTTGCCGCTTCCAACATTCACGAAACTGCTGTTCTTGATCATGTTGCCGGACTTGTCGAAGTAATACCAGTTGCCCACACTGTCTTGAATGAAGGAGCTGGTCTTCTTAGTACCGTTTTCATCATAGTAGTTGTAGTTCTTGCCGTTTGAAACAAGACCCATTCTCTCTTGTTCTTTACCACTAGCCAATTGAATTGGGAGGTATTGAGTGATCTTGCTGCCATCCTTGCTGTAGCCAACGTTGTAGTACTTATTAGCACCACTTGACCGCAATACGTAGCCAGCACCGCGGTGCAGGATGTTAGTCCCGTTCATATACTTAGCAGACCATTCAGTGATCTTCACGCTTGGGTCCATTGGCTTGCCAGTAGAGGTTTGTACCTTGCTGAAGAGGTCAGGGTACTTCTGCTTCAGTTCAGCCAGGAACTTACCGCCGTATTCCTTCTGGTACTTGCCGCCACCGATACTGTTAGCGATGTAGACAATGCTGTTCATGTTCGGTGAGTTCCAGCTGTCACCAACATCGTTAACCCGGGTAACAGTTACGGCTTCCTGGCCAGGCAAAGTGTAAACCTGGTCTGGAACCCAGTCGGCCATGACTTGCAGGCCTTCCTTGTGCAGGGCCTTGATTGCATTGCGCAAATCTTCAGCTGAGCCGTACTTGTTGTTCTTGCTCATAGCCAGGTCGTAACGGTCAGTAAAGGCATAGCCGTTTTCGATAGTTGAGTCCAGGAAAGTCCGGTCAGTGCTTGAAACGTATTGCGGTGCCATTTCAAAAGAGGTAACGCCCCAGCTCTTGAAGAGGGATGCGTTTTTGGAAATTTGCACGTTAGCCCGTTCTTCAGTCTTAGTTGGCTTCAGAGTGAAGTTGGAGAAGCCCTCAAAGATGATGTTTGAGTCAAAGGCATCGTTGACCCGGTATTGTGAGCTGCCTGAAGCAGAGTCACTGCTTGCCTTGGTCCGGGCATCTTGGTCATCCTTAGCGCCAACTGGTACCCACACAGCCAGGTAACCAGTTACGCAAGGGTTCTTCGTGCCCTTTACAGCAGTGTTTTCTTCAGTCTTGCCATCAACAGTCAGGTTCTTGTTGGTAAATACCAAGTCACCATTTTCGTCAGTAGTAGCCGTTGGCGCCTTGCTGTCGCTGCCGTAGCTGATGATACCGGTTGAAGCCCGGCTAGTGCCGTCATTCTTGGAATCATAGCTGCTATTGGTCAAAAGCAAAGCCCGGTACTTTTGGTTCTTGTGGGCAGCACCCATGTGCAGGACAACCTTGTCACTAGCACCCAAAGTCAAGCTTGGCTTGTTGCTGATGATAACACCGATACCTTCGGTCCGGCTTTCATCAGTCCCCTTGTCACTGGCGGTCTTAACGCCCTTGCCGTAGCGGACACTGGTCAAAACGTCATTCTTGTCGACAGACATGCTTTGGCCACCAGCCACGTACTTGATCCGGGACTTCAGCAGGTTGGAAATTGCGTCGTAGTAGATGCTCTTTTCAGCCATGTATTCGCTGCCGTCGAAGTAAAGGTCACCGTAGTAAACCCGCGGAATAACGTCCTTGTTGGTCAACAGAATCGCGTATGATGACGGAATGTTGTAAAGGTTGTACTTCTTTTCAGTAGATTGCTGATACTTCCGATACAGGTCCAGCCCCTTCTTTTCTTCCGCGTCGGTGAAAGTAGTGTAGTCTTTACCGTTTGGATATTGGCTGCTCTTAGTTACGTCCTTGATGGCTTGCTGGATGTTTTCCTGAGACATACTGTCGTGAGCCCGGATGAAGGCGTAGTTAGGAATTACGCTTTCTGACCCGTCCAGCTTGGCCCGGTTGACCATTGACTTGTCAGTGTCAGTCCCAATCAAGTCAGCCATGCTGCCGCTGCCAGTCAAGTCCTTATTCAAGACGCTGTTGATAGTTGACTTCCACTTGTCATCCATCGTAATTTGCGGATTGCCCATCTTGTTGACGTAGTCTGGATCAGTGTGGTCCCAGTCTTCCAAGATGTTCAAGTGGGCGTTGGACTTGGCGTCGGAATTCATCCCGTAAACATCCTTGAAGTAGTCACCAGCAATGTTCAGCAAGTCAGCGTCAATGTCGTCCACGGCATCGACTCTGATTGAGTCGAAGTTGGCATCCTTGTCATTGGCGGTAATCGTCCCGTAGTTGAGCAAGTAGTGCATCCAGTTCAGCTGTTCTGCTTGAACTACTGGGTTAGAGTTGTCAATATCGTTGGACAGCAGGAATTCCCTTTGCTTTTGGAAGTCACCCTTGATGTTCTTCGGGTAACGGCCCATCAAGCGGTAGCTGGAGTTAGCCCATGGGGTCATACTGGAGTTGTCGTAGCGCAGGAAACCACCTTGGAACTGGTTGCCGGCATAGTTTTCACTTTCACTGGCCTTGGTCCAAATGCTTTCAGTGTTCTTAAACTCAGTCATCAAGGTCTTCAGCCAGGAAGTACTCTTCTTGCTGTAGATCTTCTTTTCAACGTTTACTTGAACCTGGTTG
>NZ_AZCR01000094.1:1021-3106 GCF_001433875.1 Lactobacillus delbrueckii subsp. delbrueckii DSM 20074 = JCM 1012 | reverse complement strand
GATTTTTTGTGCTCTGATCCAGTGAAAACGATTTTTCTTACTGGATCGGAACAGTGTTCAATTTGATTTTACAATCGACGACTGTATTTGAATACGGTTATGATTGGAAACGCACACTCCCGGAGTGATTAACGAACAACACGTGAATCATGAAGGGAGTTTTTTAATGTCAGAATCAAAACTGGAAAATTTTGTCTTTACTGTTATGATGGCCTTTGTTATGGTCTACGCCATGATCTGCTACAACATCGCTCTTACCATCGGCGGGATGAGGGATGCTATCTTACTGGATGCCTTCCGCGAAATGATGATCATGTGGCCGGTTGCAATCATCCTGGAGATGTTCGTCTTTGAAAAGCCTGTCGTTTACTTGACTAAGCGGCTGATTACACCTGAAACGCCAATCTTGTTGATCATCTTGATCCGGTGCTCAATCACCATCTGCCTTATGTGCCCAACGATGAGCTTGATCGCGACCGCGCTCTTCAAGAACTTCCAAGCGGCTGGCTTCATCGGGATCTGGCTGCAGACTGCCGTCATCAACTTTCCAATGGCGATTGGCTGGCAAATCTTCCTCTGCGGTCCTGCGGTAAGATTCTTGTTTAGAACGATTTTTAGAAAAGATAACTAAGTTACATTAGCAGCATTCATCTGTATTTAGTGCAGGGGATGCTGCTTTTAGTTTCTCCGAATACGTCTGGCAAGAGTATCACAAGTGACTGCCTCCCCAGCTTTCTGACACTATTCTGCTGGGTGAGTCCTAGATACAGAACCAATAAATAGGTTACTTTATTTATGTACCAGGAAGTCTCAGAAAATTTCGTTAGCGATGCACTAGAAAGGGGCTATATCCAAGAGAAGAGCTATGCATCATCAACGCAACACGGTGTTTATAATGCTGAAGATGATGTTAGAATGGTGATTAAGAAAAGCAACTCTGGAAGACAACTTAATGGATTTACTCTTGATACAGAAAATGAAGTACTTTTTAAGAGAAACACCAAGTTTATTGCTACTGATGCATACGTGAAAGATGGGAAACGATACATGAGGTAGTTGAAGATGGAGACTAATAAAACTAGTGATGATGGAAAGACACCAATAACTTTAGAAAATTTGCATGAGGTATTTTCTAGTGGTCCTTCAGACGAATGGGAAAAGAGCAGAAAGTTTCTAAAGCGGATGATGGCAGAAAGTGAAAAGTTCTGGGCAGAAAGAGCGAAGACACAAGCGATTAGCGAAAGCTGACCGCTTTTAGTTTGCCCTCAGCATGGCGTAAAAATGCTTTATAATCATCCCGTCGGGGTCACACCTCGTAATATCAGGCGTTGGTAGACTGTTGAATGAAGAAGTACAAAACAGTTAAATTCTAGAGGCAAGCAGTTTATAATATAATCTATAAGTAATCGGTTGCAACTGAACCAGAAAGGAAATTGGTATGTTAGAGAACGAAGCTTTGTTTGACGAGGTGGTAGACGAACTTAAAAAACGTGGTTTAATTCAAGATTTTGAAGAAAAATACGGTAAAATCACGGGCAGAATGATGATCACAGAAACAGAGATCCCCGAGGAATTAGGCATTGAGATAAATGATCCAGATGTTCATTCTTTCAAAGCCACTTTTGACTTCTATAATACCGCAATAGGCCTGGCGCTTAATGTCAAAACGAGAGAAGCAGCAACAAAATTCTGGCTGACTCCACAAGATGATAGGAATGACGTGCCAACGGACAGCTGGTTTGAATTTTTTGCCATGATTTTGATGGAAGCCTTAGATGAAGGCATGGATAGCATCCCAACTTTCTCTTTCGTCAATGATTCCAGTGACCTTACCATCAGTGGCCTGGGCCTGCTTGAGAAGAAATAACAGGAGAAGATTATGACTAAAGCAAAAGTAGCCTTTATCTGCACCCATAATTCCTGCCGGAGTCAAATCGCCGAAGCCTTGGGTAAAAAGCTGGCCGGGGATGTCTTTGAATCCTATTCAGCCGGCACGGATCTAAAAGATCAGGTTAACCCCGACGCGGTTCGGCTGATCAAAGAGCATTATGGCATCGATATGCTGGCCAACGGGCAAAAACCAAA
>NZ_AZCR01000094.1:0-990 GCF_001433875.1 Lactobacillus delbrueckii subsp. delbrueckii DSM 20074 = JCM 1012 | reverse complement strand
CGCTGACCTGCCGGCGGTTGATTACGTGATCACCATGGGCTGCGGAGTCCGCTGTCCTTATTTGCCTGCAAAAAAGCGGGTAGATTGGGGATTAGAAGATCCAACTGGACAAGATGATGAGACCTTTATGCAGGTGATTAAAGAAATCGAAGATAAGGTACTAAAGCTGAAGCAGGAGCTGAGTTAAGAGGCGGTAAGTGCACACCGGAGTGGTACCTGCTCCAACCAGAAATGGAAGTCTGCTTTAAAGATGATGGCGACAACGTACTCAAGGGTAGACCCTGGGCTATTTGCCTAACCCGCGCATCGCGAACCTGGTTAGGGCTGCTCTAGCTAACCTTGCGCAATAGCCTTTTGCCTTTATCAAGTCCATCGATGAAAAAAGGCAAGTCATCCAGCTGGGTTTGGCCATCTATCAAAAAATGACTGAACCCGTTTTAGCCGATATCACGCACATTGAAAGCTGGCTCTTAGAAACAGACGGTGAAGATATTGTCGGAAAGAGCCGGCAAAAGTACCTTGAAGAGGTGAAAGTAGGGCAGCTCTTGTCTCTGCAGCTAAATTCCCCTTACGAGCAGATTACGGTCTGCACCCTGGAAGGGGATGAGCTGGGAAAATTAAATAAGCAGGATACCGCCCTAACTATGCGCTGCAATAAGAAACTGCAGATTTTTAGCGAGATCTGCCAAATGGACTACCATCATCCCATCCGCTGCAAGGTCAGAATCTTGTTTATCGACCCGAAAAGCCAAGAAAACTGAAGACCAGACAGCCACTGAAGCAAGCAACAGCTCCAGTGGCTTTTTCTTAGCCAGCTATGCTGAAATGCAGCTGGGTGAAGACCTGTAAAAATTGACTAAAGGATCTGTCTAATCCTGAAACAGACGAAGCCTTTCCACTAAAGGAGGGCTTTGATATGACCCCCGAAATTAGGACACTAATTTCGGGGGTTATTTTCATGACTAAATACACTAAAGAAATCAAACTTGC
>NZ_AZCR01000093.1 GCF_001433875.1 Lactobacillus delbrueckii subsp. delbrueckii DSM 20074 = JCM 1012 | reverse complement strand
TTGACCGCATTTACCGGCGTAGATAGTCAAAATCTACCAGATGTTATGGTAAGTGTTCAATTTATTCTTGCAATTGGCGAATTTTAAAAAGTTAAAAAATGGTTTATAATGTGGAGGTAAGTAATAAATAATTGAGTAGAGGAACTATCATGGCAAAATACGAATTTAAGTCCAGTCCAATCGATTTAGTCAACCCAAGCTACGACTTGGTGGTTATCGGGGCCGGTGGTACCGGTTTGTCTGCTGCCTTGCAGGCACATGAACTCGGCGTCAGCGTGGCTGTTTTTGAAAAGAACGAAGTTTTGGGCGGGAACACCAGCAAGGCTTCATCAGGGATGAACGCGGCTGAATCCCTGGTTCAATTCAAGCACGGCATCATCGACAACAAGGCCGACTTTTACCAGGAAACCCTTAAGGGCGGCGGCAACTTGAACGATGAAGCAATGCTGAGCTACTTCGTTGACCACGCTGCTTTGGCAATCGACTGGCTGAAGCAATATGGCGTTGAGCTGGATGACTTGACGATTACCGGGGGGATGAGCAAGAAGCGGGCCCACCGGCCAGCATCTATGGCGCCAGTTGGCGGTTACTTGATCACTGGCCTTTTGAAGAGCATTGAAGCAGCCCGGATTCCAGTCTTCAACAAGACCAAGGTTGTTAAGCTTTTGCAAGACGAAAAGGGCAAGGTAACTGGCATCGACATTGTTGGCCCAGACGGCCGCCGGAAAGTTATGGCCAAGGCTGTTATCCTGGCAACTGGTGGTTTCGGCGCTTCTAAGGAAATCATTAAGAAGTACCGGCCAGACCTGGAAGGCTACAAGACGACCAACCAAGCCGGCGCTACTGGTGACGGCCTGATCCTGGGTGAAGAAGCCGGGGCAGAATTGGTGCAAATGGACTTCATCCAAGTTCACCCAACCGCGCAAACTGATGGTGAAAAGACCTTCTTGATCGGGGAAGCTGTCCGGGGCGAAGGCGCTATTTTGGTCAACAAGGCCGGCCAGCGTTTCATCAACGAACTGGACACCCGGAAGGTTGTTTCAGCAGCCATCACTGGCTTGAATGAAGACGGTGCCTACCTCATCTTTGACCAAGGCGTCCGTGACCACGTTAAGGCAGTTGAATTTTACGACCACATCGGCCTGGTAGAACATGGGGCTACTTTGGAAGAACTGGCTGGCAAGATCGGCGTTGACGCTGCTGGTCTTGAAGCAACTGTTGCCAGCTGGAACGAAGCAGTCAAGGGCCAAGACGACCAAGCCTTTGGCCGGACTACCGGGATGGACCGCGACATTTCAGTTGCGCCGTACTTTGCTATCCACATTCACCCAGCCATCCACTACACGATGGGTGGTCTGCACATCAACCCTGAAACCCAGGTTTTGGGCAAGGACGACAAGGTGATTGAAGGCCTCTACGCCGCTGGTGAAGTTTCCGGGGGTCTGCATGGCAACAACCGGATCGGCGGTAACTCAGTTGCTGAAACTGTAGTCTTTGGCCGGCAAGCTGGTATTCAAGCAAGCAAGTTCGTGCGCGGCGAAAACTAAGCTGAAAAGAACAAGTTACAAAAGAATACTATTTTAGACAGCAGCTCTCAGGCTGCTGTCTTTTTTTACCAAAAATTAGCAAATTAAAGTTCACTCTTTATCATAAAGGAAAACTGTTGAAACCGCTTTATGATAATTGATGTGATGATGAAAGGAAGAGATCATAAGTACACGGGAACGCTATCAGCAGAGTGAACTGGTCAAGGCGAACAGCAAGTTCAGCCGGGTCCGGGCGACTATTGAATCAGCTTTTTACGGCAACAATGTCCATGAAGTCAAGAGTGTAGCGGAAGCATATGAACTGGCCAAGCGCCAGCCTGGAGTAATTGAGACTGACCTGCCGATCCTGCACACCAGTGATTTGGGTCTGCCGGTCGGGGCCAAGCAATTGGTTTACAACCACGGCAAGATTTTGGGCCGGACGGCATCAGCCCGGCACTTTGTCGATGATTCAGAGGAAGACGCGACTGCTTTAACCAACAGGTTGTATGAAGACATTTATGCCGGCCATAAGCAGAAGTATTTGAAGACGACGGTACTGGTTGGGCTGGACCCGTCCTTTAGCTTAAAGGCCCACTTGATGCTACCGGAGGACCAGGCCTTCAACCTGCTCAGCTACATGCTCAACTTTCGCTTTTTTGATGAAAAGGCGGCTGAGATGTACGGGGAAATCCAAGCTTTATGATGAAAGGGGACTTGTACTTCTCTTTGCCGCCGGTATTGAAGGTGACTGATCCAGTTTTGACATGAACACTTTGGTCATCGAACCATTTGCTGATCCCTTCAGAGCTTACCCAGTTGGGGGCGACTATGGCGACTTCAAGGAGCTTTTTACCAAGCGGGGAGCGGAATGCTACGTTTTAAACACGGATGCCTTCTGCGGGAAAAACATTCCTAAGGAACTGACTTTAGAGATCATTGAAAAGCTGGTGGATGATACTGACCAGTGGCAGGCCTTTGGCGATTTTGCCGGAGTCAGCTACATGCCGCTTGCTGACGATCCGGTTGACCTGGACTCTGCTGAATACAAGCAGAATCTCAGAGCACGGATGCAGGACCGGCTGGACTGGCTGAACATGTACAACGGTGAGCATCCAAAGACGCCGCTGCCAGAAGAAGCCAAGGAATGCTTAGAGAAAATCGTTAGTGAACTGAAGTAAGAGTCTATCTATATTAGGCAAATAGCAGCCAATCTTTGAACAGACCTTAGGGTCTTTTTTTATTTTGAAAAAGAAAATAGAAAAAGTTTTATCTTTTTTGCCATCAGAAATAGAGATAATCCGAACTATCGATTCTTTAAAAAATAATTCCTGCGGAAAGAAAAAACAAAAGAAAGAGTACGCAAGTTTGCTTTTATTACAACGGTCCCTGGTGAACCGGGCATAAAACGAATAAAAAAGCAAATTTGACGAATCAGAAAAAGCTAGTATACTAATATTTGTTGCCGCGTGAGACAAGCAAGTCTCGCGGAGGTAAAAAGAAAATATCAAAAACTTGTTGACAAGAAGTCAACAAGCGAGTAAAATATAAAACGTTGCGTCACTTGACGCAAGTTGGTACTTTGAAAACTGAACAAAGTTTCGCAGTGTGCGGGTCAAACATTGT
>NZ_AZCR01000092.1 GCF_001433875.1 Lactobacillus delbrueckii subsp. delbrueckii DSM 20074 = JCM 1012 | reverse complement strand
TTACCTCTGCGCCGACGTGGAAGCGCCAGAAGGCTACGGGGAAATCATGGGCGGGTCAGAACGTGAAGCTGACTACGACACTTTGAAGGCGCAAATCGAAGAAGCGGGCCTCAACCTGGACGACTACTCCTGGTACCTGGACCTGAGAAAGTACGGCAGCGTGCCACACTCCGGCTTCGGGATGGGCTTTGAACGGGTTATTGCCTGGATCTGCAAGCTGGACCACGTTCGTGAAGCTGTCCCATTCCCAAGAATGATCAACAGAATGCAGCCATAAGCGCATTAGTTGTTTTTTAACAAGAATAAAAGCTAAAATAAAAGAGTGAGTTAGCTCACTCTTTTATTTTTTGTGAAAGAACGTGAGAAAATGGCAAGTTACAATTTTTACCGGCAGCTGGGGGTGACCAGCATCAGCAATGGCCTGATTGCCTACTATGCCCGCCTGGGCTTGACTGAAGCGGAACTGGCCCTGGTCTTGCAGCTGGAAGCTTTCTTTCAAAGGGGAAATTACTTCCCCAGCAATGAAAAAATCGCGGCCAATACCAACTTCAGTGTCAGTGACGTCACCCTCTTGATCCAGAGCCTGCTGGACAAGGGCTGCCTGTCTCTTAGGCAGGCCAAGGACGCCAGCGGGAAGATCAGCAGCTGCTACAGTCTGGATGAGCTCTATGACAAGCTGGACCAGTATTTAGACCAACATGTCCAGGTCAAGGACATGAACGGGGAAGTGCTAGAAGAAGCTAAAGACAGCTTGAATAACGATCCAATGAGTGACCTGGCCCGGGAATTTGAGATTGAATTTGGCCGCTACCTGACCCCGATTGAGCGGGAGGAAATCCAAGACTGGCTGAATTTGGACCACTACGCCCCGGAGATTATCAAGTTGGCCCTGCGGGAAGCAGTCTTGTCCCGGGCGATGAGCTTCAAGTATGTTGACCGGATCCTGCTGAACTGGCAAAGAATGAATTTGAAGACCGCCAGCGAGGTCCATCAGTATCTGGAGAGAAACCGTTAATAAATTTTTGGTAGGATTTTAATGGAAAAAGACGAAAAGCTCTTGAGTGATGAAGAAGCAAGAAATGTTTTGAAGCAGATTGATGCCATGTTTCCGGAAGCAAAAGGGGAGCTGAACTGGGACAACCGCTTCCAGCTTTTGTGCGCGGTCCTGCTCAGCGCGCAAACGACAGACAAGATGGTCAACAAAGTGACCCCCCAGCTCTTCGCGGATTTTCCGACCCCGGAAGCCATGGCGGCGGCCAGCCAGGAGGAGATCGAGGCAGATATTTCCCACCTGGGCCTCTATCATTCTAAAGCCAAGCACCTCAAGGAAATGGCTCAGACCCTGGTCGCTGAATATGGCGGCCAGGTGCCGGGCAAGAAGGAAGACCTGGTCAAATTAGCCGGGGTTGGCAACAAGACGGCCAATGTCGTTCTGGCTGAAGGCTGGGGAGTTCCGGCAATCGCGGTCGACACCCACGTGTCCCGGATCGCCAAGAAATTCAAGATCGTGCCGGAGAAGGCAACGCCTTTGCAGGTGGAAAAGCGGCTGGAGGAGCTGCTGCCAAAGGATGAGTGGATCCATACCCACCATGCCATGATCTTCTTTGGCCGCTACAAGATGCCTGCCCGAGCCAAGAACCCGGATCCCTACAGTTATTTAGATTAAGCTGAGAAAAGCAAAAATTTTGCAGTAGATATCCATGATAAAATTGATTGCCTTCGATATGGATGAAAGCTTCATGCCGCGGAAGGGATTTTATGAACGTGAGCGCTGGGCACGCGATTTTGACCTGCTGCGCGCAAAAGAAACGGCCTGGCACAACGGACCATGCTCTGCGGGATCAACTATTGTTATTTCTTGGAACAGGCTGATCCGGATTTTCGCGAAAGAATGAATTTTTATTTCTCGCATAATCAGAATGTATCTAGCTTCCTGCCTTTGCCTGATGACAAATTCACAGAAATCGTGATAGTGCCAGGCACTGGCCGCATGGACGAAACTGAGGAGAAGCTTAAGGCAGTCTGCGCGGAAAAACTGCAGATTTTTAACTCGGGAGTAGCCAGCATCGACATTCTGCAGCTCGAAGTGTCAAAAGGTAATTCGCTTAAATGGCTGGCAAGCCGCTATGATCTTTCGCCTGAGGAAATCATGGCTTTTGGTGATGGCCTTAACGACATTGAAATGCTGAAATTCGCGGGCCATTTCTACGCGATGAAAAATGCCCGCGAAGAGGTCAAGGAAGCAGCCAAGTTCGTAATAAAACTGCCGGCTGCGGAGAATGGCGTCCTGGACACGATTGAAAAAGAAGTTTTGGGAATGTAAAAAGACCGCCGGAGAAGGCGGCCTTTTTTATATACTAGGCTAAAACATATTTAATGAAAGCATCCAGTTCCTTTAAAACAGCTGGAGAGGTGAATTCTCCGCCGCCGTGGTCAGCACCCTTGATCAAGATGTAGGAGGCTTCTTTGCCGCACTCCTTTAATTTCAGATAAAGGTCAGTGCTGCCGATTGTGTTGACCGTCCGGTCTTTCGTGCCGTGAATGATCAATACCGGCGGAATGTCGGTATCCTTGCTGATATTGCACTCAACTGACAGTTTCCGGCGCAGGTCAGAATTCTCTCTTAAGTCAACATGGCCCATTTCCATCCCTTCCGGACTGTCAGCCTGCAAGTGGTTGATAGTTGTTGGGGTGCTGTCTTCAAGCATGACGGAGACGGAGCCGTAAAAGTCGACCACGCCACTTACTTTGGCGTTAACATCTGGGTAGAGATTGTCTTCACCTTCCGGGAAAAAGCTGGCGTAAACGGCAGTGTGACCGCCAGAAGAATTGCCCGCTAAAATAACCCGCTTTGGGTCGCCCTGGTATTCGGGCCCGTGCAGCTTCATGAAGCGTACGGCGTTTTGGGCATCAAGAATCGGCTTCGGGAAGGAAGCCACGTCGCTGCCCCGGTATTCAACAACCGCAACAACATAGCCAAGAGCGGCGATTTTTGCCATCTGGGGCAGGTCGCGGTAAACATTTTGCTTCATCCATGCTGAGCCTTGGACGTAAACAAAGATCGGGTAAGTCAAGTCATCCGGATGGTTCCGTGTAGAATGGCTCCAAGACCTGCAAGGTCAGTTTCTGTCCGCCATAATCTGCGTATTCAACGTTTGGGTGGTAGAGGACTCTGACTTCATCACCGGTACTGTCGATACATTTTACGTCTGGCAAGTCGGTTTGGTATTCCGGAAAATCCGGATAAGACCATTTCTTAATTTCCATAATTTTTTCGGTTCAGTATAAAAACTTGTGTAAATGACTGAGAGACTTAGGAAGCTTTCCGCGATAGTTCCATTAACCGCAGGA
>NZ_AZCR01000091.1 GCF_001433875.1 Lactobacillus delbrueckii subsp. delbrueckii DSM 20074 = JCM 1012 | reverse complement strand
TTTTTGTGCTCTGATCCAGTGAAAACGATTTTTCTTACTGGATCGGAACAGTGTTCAGTTTAATTTTACAATCGGCGAAAGAATAATCTTTATTACAATTTCTATCCGTTGAACCAGAATTTTGATTTGGCTGAACTAGCATATGAAAAAGACGGTGAAGAGCTTGAAGACGAGCAACAAAGCAAATTAGACTTATTTTATAGGTTTTATGGTAGTGTTTTGCGCACTGATGCTGGGAGATACTTCGTGTCCTATCAAGTTGAACCATCAGATGATCAACTAGTAGAAATATTTACACCTCAACCGAATATTGGATTACTTGAGGACATAAGTGATTTAGCAAAACACGTAGAATTAGAATCTGAAACTGACTTTTTGGATTTAACTGCTGACATCTTAGAAGGCAAAAGCTTTGATCATATTCAACTTTTAACAGAAACTCAAAATTTGAATAACATTCCAGATAAGTTGCTGGAACGTGTAGAAATTTTATTGGATCTCATTCCAACAAAGAATTTGTTAGGCGTTGTCGTTGTCAAACCAGAGCAAAAGCCAATACAACATTCTAAAGAGTACCATCGAATCCTATCTGAGTATTGGGGATACCCAAGTTTTCGTGACTTGCAAATCTATAAAGACATCCATAAGAGCAAAGAAATTATCAATGTCTCTCAAGAAGCCATTATTGATAGCATAGTTTCTCAAGCTGAGCAGGCTCTTAAAGGTGAAAGTTATCGAGATGTGTTTGTTACCTCTCCAACCGGTGCTGGTAAATCAATAATGTTTCAAATACCAGCGATATACATGGCAGAGAATTATACTGATGAAAAGCCACTAACCTTAGTCATCTCGCCATTGATCTCGTTAATGCAGGATCAAGTTGCGGGGATGCAAAAGAAACAATATAACAAAGCTGCTACGATAAATTCAAACCTGTCAATAATAGACAAAAACAGAATAGTTAATCAGATTAAGAATGGAGAAATTGACATTCTATATCTGTCTACTGAAACGTTACAGAATCGTTCGAATATCAGTGATTTGATCGGGGACAGAAAGATCGGATTATTTATTGTTGACGAAGCCCACATTGTTACTACGTGGGGTAAGTCATTTAGAGCTGATTACTGGTATATGGGGATTTACCTTCAAAAACTTCGGCAAAAATACAGTTTTCCAATAGTAACTTTTACGGCAACAGCCATTTATGCCGGGGTAGAGAATATGTACGCGGAGATCCGTACCAGTCTAAATATGGTTCGTCCAATTACTTACTTCGGGAAAGTTAAGCGTAACGATATTTACATGGAAGTATTTGATGAATCTCATGAGGATTTAAAGGGAAAAGACTATCTTACTACGAAGTACAACCTTGTTCTCTCAAGGTTAAAGCTGTTTAGTAAAAATAACATGAAGACACTCGTTTACTTCCCAACAGTAAAGACTCTTTTAGCAGTACACAGTTTCTTAAAGCAATCTCCAGAGATATATGATCAGATTAGCGTTTATTATGGGCCGCTTAATAAAGAACTAAAAGAAGAAGCCTACCAGGATTTTAGGTCAGGAAAGAAGCCGATTATGCTGGCAACCAAGGCATTCGGGATGGGGATTGATATTTCAGACATTCAAAATGTCTACCATTATGCTCCAACAGGCGATCTACTAGATTATATCCAGGAGATTGGTCGTGTAGCTCGTGATGAAAAGCTTAATGGCTATGCTTGGGTTGACTATTTCAAGAACGACTTATTTGAGATACAACGGATGCATGGTATGTCAGCAATTCGTAAGTATCAAATCTTAGCTGTCATGGAAAAAATTCGTGAGATCTATCGGACAAAGAAGACTCGTAACCTGATAATTAATGCGGACGACTTCCGTTATTTACTGCAGAACGCAAATGCAGAAGATGATTCAAGCATAGACAATCGACTGAAGATTATTCTTTTGATGATTGAAAAGGATTTTGAGCAAAAATTTGGCTACTCTGCATTTTATGCTCGTCCTCGCCAATATTTTGGTAAAGAACTAGTTTTTGGGAATAAAGAGCAACGTGAGCTGTGGAAAGAATATGGTTATGATCGATATCTAAGTCGAGTGGATGCGCTTATTAATTATGATAAGTATGACTCAGTATATGCTTTCAATTTAGTTGCTTTCTGGGAAGATCGCTATAAGAATATTTCTTACCCGCAATTTAAGTACTTTGTATTTACTAGTGCGAGCTTGGACAATAAGCTTAGTCAGACTGATCGAGAATTTTTTGTGCAATTAAATTTTTGCTCTGGCTTGAAATATAAGCTAACAGTTTCAGCTAGCCAAGCACTAGCAGATTTCAAGAAGAATCTAAAAGTGCTAGATGATTTCTTGATGCAATGCCAGATTGGTCGGAGATATTTTGATAGAAAAATGTTAGCTAGTTTTTTGCAAAAGAAGCTAAAGATAGATTCGTCTAAGGCATCAAGACTTAGTGACTCAATAATCAACAACTTATTACAGTATCAAGATTCAAGACAAATAAAAGCGATTATGGAGAAGCCACGCGGTAAACAGATGATGTATAGTGTGCTGTTAAACTATGATCAGTTATTGGATGGATTAGAGAGTGTAGCACGTAATCTCTTAATCAAGCGCTTTAACCAAGGTACTGCAGATGAAGAGAGTGTAGTCTTGTATCGTTGGAGAATTTTTGCGAATAGCAAAACTCGTGGAGCGAACACGGAAGTTATTGTACTGGGGCTAATGGAAAGCTTTGGACTATGCAGTTACGAGGTCATCAGTAGTGACAGTCCGGAAATATATATTAGGGTGAACAGTATGTACCCTATTGAGCGCGCATTAGAGAATCCAGATCAATATCAAAATCAACTTCTAAGTGATGTGGCCAAAAAATACTACATCTCGGTTGGAATGTTCAAATATTTGTTTACGATGCCAAAACATGGTAATAATGAGATGGAAATCGTTACGAATTATACCAATGAATTTTGGGATATCGTTGAAGACTATTTCTTTGGAAAATTCCCTGCTGCTGTTGAGAAAGAAATTTATCAACCTAGAGGAAGTACACATTAAGGAATAAAAGATTACCATACAATGAAAGAAGAGGTGTGTGTTAGCTTTCTCGTTTATCCTATTGACAACTATTCTCAGATGAAAAGACATACCTAGTTGAGAATGGCTACTTAGAGTGTAGAGTTGAGAAGCAAATTGATTTGCCACCACTGGTATGGATGGACAACAGCCAACCGGACGTATACCCCCTAACGTAAATCTAAGCGCTAGGGGGGATTTTTGTCACCTATTTTTTGTAATTTAGCTTAACAACAGTTGAAAAGCAGAAATAGAAGTAGTATAGTTAAGTTGTTCGAAAGAGTAATTAGCTTTTACAACAAATGCTAACTTCCCAGAGCAATCAAACTCAAGTCCTCTGAGAAAGTGCCCTAAACCCGCAAAAATACTGTATTTTTAGCACAT
>NZ_AZCR01000090.1 GCF_001433875.1 Lactobacillus delbrueckii subsp. delbrueckii DSM 20074 = JCM 1012 | reverse complement strand
TTGTCGTTATTAACATTGTAAGGGACAACCCTTCTTTTTTGTTGCCTATTTTCTATTTACACAAGAATTTATACTGAACCTCAAAAAATAAAATACCCGCTGACTCGTTTTTAGCAAGCTGGCGGGTATTTTTTAGTCCAGGCCCCAGGCATGGATGAGCAGGTTTAAGATTACAGTCAAAATAACAAGGAGAATCAAGCTGATCGAGTAGACCTTCGTGCTAGTCTTGCTGCTGGACCAGAATTTCATGAAGATGATCTTCTCGTCAGTGATGAAATAGTCAGTAAAGATAATGCTGATGCCAATTAAAAGGTCCATGGCCATAGTAGAAAAGGTGAGCAGCAAGGATGGCTCAAAGTCCGCTGAAAAGTAACTGGCAATTGTAAGAAACAGATAGATTGCGTTTGGAATTAACATGAAAATGTTGGTCCAATACATAAAGCGCCGGCGTTTTGGCCAGAATTGGTCAATATCTGTTCCGCCGGTCAAAAGCTTTCGGGTATTGGCCATTAAGGCCAGGCAGGCGATGGCTAAAAGCAGGCCAATGATGGAAATAATAGTTAAAACAATATGCATATTTAACTCCTCAGATTATTAACAGAATTTCTGAATTATCTAAAAACAGTCAGCTGGCTTAACTGCCTTCTTGTGCAGGTAGTAAAGCCCGGCTAAGTCGGCCAGGGCCCAGCCGATTGGGATGCTGGCCCAAATTCCGATATAGCCGATTGACGGAACCGCGGACAAGAGGTAGGCCAAAAGAACCCGGGTACCTAAGGAAAAGATCGTCAAAACAACAGAGATCATTGGCTCATCAATTGCCCGGAAGTAGCCATAGAACATAAACAAGAAACCAATCAAGGCATAGAAGCTGCCTTCGATCTGCAAGTAGCCAATACCGATCCGAATTACTTCCGGGTCACTGCTGAAGAGGGCCAGCAAGGGCTTGGCCCAAAAGACCACCAGACTGCTGATGACCAGGCAGAAGGCCAGAATCCACCAGCTGGCCTGCCGGTTTCCTTGCTTGATCCGGTCTACCTGCTGGGCACCATAGTTTTGCGCGACGAAGGTGGAATAGGCATTGCCAAAATCCTAGACAGGCGAGTAAGCCAGGGTGTCGATCTTAACGGCTGAGCTAAAGGCAGCCATGACATTAACGCCAAAGGAATTAATCCGGCCCTGCACCATGAGGATGCCCAGGTTCATGCTCGATTGCTGCAGGGCTGTCAAGCCGGCTAAAGACAGGATGCTCTTACTGATAGCTTGGTCGTAGACCATGTCCGCTTTTTTAAAACGCAGCTGGGGAAAATGCCGCCAGGCATAGATGGTTAAACATAGGCTAGCAAAGTACTGGGAAATGACGGTGGCTAAGGCTGACCCGGCCACGCACAGCCCTAGTCCTGCTACCAGCCAAATGCAGAGAATAATATTCAAGACTGAAGACAGGCAGAGGAAGATCAGGGGAATGGCTGAATTGCCAATGGCCCGCAGACTGCAGGCAAAGTAGTTGTATAAGAAAGTAGCTGGAATCCCCACGTAGATGATCAGCAGATATTGGTTGAAAAGAGCCTGGATGCTGGCCGGAATGGCTAAAAGATTAGCTGTAAACCCTAGCAAGAGATAGACCAGGAGAGTCAAAAGGATAGAGAAAAGACCAGTGCCACAGAAAGAGAGCCAGTTGCCAATGGCAAATTCCCGGTCCTCTTTCGCTCCGTATTTCATTGACAAAAGGCTCCGCAGCCCATTCTGAGACCAAGAATGATGGAGGTCAGAAAGATCATTAAGGTATAGGCTGAGCCGACAGCGGCTAAGGTATTTTTACCAATAAAGCGGCCAACGATCAAAGTGTCTGTTAAGTTGTAACACTGCTGGAGAACGTTGCCGGCCATTAGGGACAGGGCAAATTTGACCAGACCAAGGCTGATGCTGCCGGAGGTCAGATCAATGGTAGATTTGTTTTTGGACATGGATTACTCCCAGATTACTTTTTCGACAAAAAATCCCTGCCTTCTATAGCAGGGAGGGCAATTAAGGAGCCGGGAAGAAATTGATCAGGCCGGCAAAGGCAGTGATCACGACAACTGCGATGAGCCAAAACTGCTGCCTCTTCTTCAGACTCTTGAAGTAGGCCCACAGGCTCTTGTATCTGGCATCTGTTAAGAAGTCATCGCAGAAGATGACGAATTCCAGCAAAAGATTGCCGGCAAAAAGGAGGAAGGCGGTCAAGGCAGTGGCGGAAAAAGCTGAGCTCCAGTAGTTCCACAAGTAGACCATGCTGAGCAAAATTTGGATTGCAAAGGCAGAAAGGGTTAGCTTGGAGAAATTGTCGTAAGGTGCAGCTGCTTCTTTGCTGCCAGTAGCCAATTTCTTTCTGGCTTTCAGCAAAATAACCAGGTCGACCAACAATATAGCCAAACTGCCCCCAACTAAAAGTAAAAATACTGTAGTCATAGTTTCCTCCAGAGTGTGTAAAATTACTATATGAATTATAGCATTTATCAGCTGGTAAAAAGTACTGGCCGCATACTCCTAGAAAGGAAATAACTGGTCAAGTTCCGCGAAAGTCGGGTAGGGCGGCAGGCCGGTTAATTTGGCGAAGATGAAGGGGACAAACAGAGAAGAAACATAGATGACAAGCCAAGTCTGGTCTGACTTGTCAAAATAGCTCCAATAATATTTGATAGTAAAAGATTCTGCTTTGTCATCAAAAAGATATGTGTACAAGCGGGCATCGAATAAAATCAGCAACTCAAAAATTGATAAGATAAATTGCGTCTGTGTGTTGAATTCAAAAAAGCTGTACGAAATGGAAATGACTGATTTTCTGGGAAGCTTGAAGAAGCTGGAACAGTTGGGTCTGACCCAGCAGCCTTTGCTGTCTGTCTTGAACTCCCAGTACGTTATCAAGTTGGTTAGCGACACAAAAGATGGCCCGGCCTGGATGAAGAGCTGGAAAAAGCGGGACTGGAAGACGGCTAACGGAAAGCCAGTAGCCAACCAGGAACTCTGGCAGGACATTGACCGGGAGATGGCCAAGTTCGATAGCTCCAAGCTAAAATTTGCATGGTTAAGAAGCACTGTCAGTGATGCTGGCAGCGACTTTGTTGACAGCTTGCTGATAAAGCGCATGGATGAATGATGTGCTATAATCGATATATTAATGCAAATTTAAGGAGGAGCACATGAACTTATTTCAAGTAAATGACATTAACGCCGGCGTTGAAGAATACCAGAAAACGCCTCAGGCTAAACTGATCGACGTCAGAGAAGAGGATGAGTACGCAGCAGGGCACATCCCGACCAGCATCAACATCCCCTTGAGCAAGATCGAGTCCGCCCAAGGCGAGATCACAGACCTCAATACCCCACTCTTTGTCTATTGCCGCAGCGGCAACCGGAGCGGCCAAGCAGTTGCCTGGCTTAAGCAAGCTGGCTACAGCAAAGTCCAAAACATTGGCGGGATTGCCAACTATAGCGGTAAGACTGAATAAAGTACTGATCAAGTATCAAAAATTTAGATAAGAAAAGGACACCCATCACTATTCGTGATGATGTGACCCCCAAAATTGGGACAATTTAGTATTACGCCGTTAAGGTTGTTAAAACATGATTCCGATATTCAATCGGG
>NZ_AZCR01000009.1 GCF_001433875.1 Lactobacillus delbrueckii subsp. delbrueckii DSM 20074 = JCM 1012 | reverse complement strand
TTCTTCCTGCGGTTAATGGAACTATCGCGGAAAGCTTTCTAAGTCTCTCAGTCATTTACACAAGTTTTTATACTGAACCAGTATTTTTCACAAGGATTATCGTACATGAAAGCGCTTAAAAAGGTCATGTGAATATTGATTTAAAACGTTGATATATTAGCGCTTGTACTTGAACTTGTTTCACAATGTTTTTGTTTGCTAAAAGAAGGATCCAAAAAAGCCCCTCTATTGCGGGGCTCTATATATTTTTTCACAAACTTGTTTGTTAACAAGGTTGCCTCTATTGATCGTCAAAAAAGATTTAAAAAATTTTGCTATTTAGCGTTAGGCGTACCTAATTTTTCCAAAACGTAGTCGCCGTCACTGTCTTGGCTGATGATCCCGTTTTGGTAAGTGTCAGTCACGCTGGTGTCATCCTTGTCACCGGTGTAAGAGAGCTTGTGGGTGACCGTGTAGTTGACGTAAGTCTTGCCGCTGCCGACCGGGCTGGTAGACAGGACGCTGACGACTTCGTTGTAATTAGCGACTGAGTCAGAGTCGTCCCAGTTGTCGTGCAGCTTCTTGATGCTGAGGTAGCCGGTATTGCTGCTGCCGTTGACCCAGTCTTTGCTGTCATTGTCATCCCAGATATCCTGGAGAAGGTCTTCAGCATCTTCGCTGTTGGCCTTGGTCTGGGTTGGCCTTGTAGTATTCCTGGAGAGGCTGCACGATTTGCTTATCCCACTTCCGGACCTGCTTGAGGTCGGCCCGCCTTTTGCCTGTTTTAGCTGGCTTAACGGGTTGAACTTGCTGAGTTGGCTGGCTTGATTGTGCCGGCTTAACTAACTTTGCCCCGCAATTGGCGCAGAAAGTAGCATTGGCCTGGTTTTTGGCGCCGCAGTTAGCGCAGTAGATCATTTTTACTTCCCCTTTTTTGATAAGAACTCTGTATGCTTAACTGGCAAAAAATGCTCTCAAGCCCAGTATTACATAGAAAAATACAATTTTAGGCAAAAGAAAAGGAGCTCAAGAGCTCCTAAAATTCCATATTTGACTACGCCCGCTTCTTTATGGCTTGGGTGAAGTAAACCAGCAGGTAAGCCGTTACCTCAATTACCGAAATGAAAAAGGTTACCGGCCAGTTGGTGATGTAGCCCAGGCACAGCCCGGCCCAGACCCCCAACAGGGCCAGGCCGACCGACCAGGCCAGCATGCTCGGAATCGACTTGCCCAAATAACGGGCCGTTGATGACGGCATGGTCAAAAGGACAAAGACCAGCATGGACCCGACCATCTGGGAGCCAATGGAAACCGCCATGGCCAAAGCCACCAGGAAGACCACCCCGATAAAGCCGGTATTGATGTGGTGGGCTGCTGCCCCGATATGGTCAAAGGAATCATAGTTCAGGGGCCGCTGGATGGCAAAAATAATCAATAAGACAACCACTGACAGGCCGACCAGCTGGTAGACGCTGGATCTGGACACCCCGATAATCGACCCGAACAAAATGTTGGTCGCGTAGCTGCTGGATGAGCTGGACAGGGACAAAAAGAGGATCCCCAGGCCGACGAAGAAGGCGGAAATCGCGGAAATCGACGACTCCTTCTGCTCAGTCTGCATGGACAATTCCCCGACCCCGATTGAACCCAGGAGGGCAAAAATCAGCATCCCCGTCAAAGGCTTCAGTCCCATCAAAATGGCAAAAGCCGCCCCGGCAAAGCCGATTTCCGACAGGGTGTGGGCCAGGAAACTGAAATTGCGGGCCACGACATAGACGCCCACCACCCCGCAGGTAATCGCGATAAAGGTGGCCGCCCAAAAAGCATTGCGCATGAATTCGTAGACAAACATCAGTTGAAACTCTCCTTAAAATCTTCCATCTTCCCCTGGCTGACCGTCCCGTCGCTTAAGTAAAGATAGTCCTTCATATAGCGCTTGGCCAAAGGAATGTCGTGGGTGACGAACAAGACCGTCATCTTGTGTTCATGGTTGAGGTGGGCGATCAGGCTCATCAATTCTTCCTTGGCCTTAGGGTCCAGGCTGGCCGTGGCTTCATCCAAGATAATGAAGTTCGGCTGGTCCAAGAGGGCCTGGGCCAGGTAGGCCCGCTGCTTCTGCCCGCCGGAAGCCTCCCCCATCCTGGTGTCCGCCAGGCCTTTCAAGTGGGTCTCCTGCAAAATATGGTTGACCTGGTCCTTAACCTTCTGGCTCTTCCAAAAAGGCGTGTTTAATTCGATAAAGGACTTGATCGACAAGGGATAGTCCGGGTCGATATTGCGGAACTGGGGCACATAGCCCACCTTTACGTCGTCAGCCAGCTCAAAATAGCCGTGGCTGGGGCTCAGCATCCCTATCAGTATTCTGACCAGGGTGGTCTTCCCGGCCCCGTTAGGGCCCAAAAGAGCCGTCATGGACCCGGTCTCCAGGCTGAAATTGATCTTTTTAAAAATCTCCTGGTCGTCGAACTTCATGCTCAAGTCCACGACCTGCAAAGCTTTACTCATTTACTTACCTCTACTCTCTATATCTTCTTCAGCAAGTCCAGAACCTTATCCTGGACGGCACTTTCATCGCTTGAGCCGATGATCCCGTTAGCCGCCCGCTTGGCTTCCGGCAAAGCCGTAGCTGTCGCGTAGCTCTGGCCCACGTATTGGAGCATGGCCACGTCGTTGCCCCCGTCGCCGAAGGCCACCATTTCGTCAGCCGGGATCCCGTAGCGCTTGCCCAAAAGCTTGAGGCCTACCGCCTTGTTCATGCCCAGCTTGCTGATGTCAACGGCTGAGTCGCTACCGGCCACCATGTCCAGGCTCGGGAATTCCCGCTTGAGCTGCTGGGCAAAGGTTGATGATTCCCCTTCCCCTGTCGCCACAGTGAACTTGAAGATCCGGTCCTTGACGCTTTCGTAGTCGTCCACTGCTTTCAGTTCCTGGTAAAAAAGGTGGAGGTAGTTGTAAAACTCTTCCCCGTAGCTCTGCAAGGTGTAGGCGCTATTCACCCCGGCCAAGACAGTCGGGTGGTCCTGGCCGTACTTTTCCTTGATCTCGTGGATCGTGGCCAGTTCATCGCTGTTTAAGTCCACGATGTTGAGGATTTCCCGCCCCTTCAAGACATAGGCCCCGTTTTCAGCCACGAAGTAGAGCTGGCTGAGGTATTCTTTCGGAAAACGGGTAACCAGGTTTTCATACTGGTTGCCGCTGGCGATGACGAACTTGACCCCCTTTTCCCTGGCCATGTCCATGATTTGCTTGAACTTGTCCAGGTCGTACTCCTTCTTGGAGTTGAGCCAGGTACCATCCATGTCGGTCGCGATTAACTTGATCATCTTTTCTGCTCCATTCTCGTAATAAATCGTCTCATTTTTCAGTAAGTATAAAACTTTTGCTTTCTTTTGCTTTTTCCACTATCTATCTTACAGAATTTTGCCCGCTATTACTTGCTTTTTGTCCGCATTTAAAAAATCTGTATCATTGGAATATAACAAATCTTCCAGGAGAATGCCAGTGTTTTTTCTAAAAAGAAAATTTAGGGCTAAAATGCAAAACAGGAGGGACTTAATCCCCTCCTGTTTTGCATTTTAACTTATTTGTTTACTTTTCAATTGGTTTCTTCCAGAAGCCCATCATCAAAGCAGCCACGATTGAGCCGACAGCTACGGCGCCCAGGTAGCCCAGCCAGTTGCTGGACAAAGCGATAACCCAGAAACCACCGTGAGGTGCTGGCACGCCGACGTGCCACAGACCTACCAGGGCCCCGCCGACAGCACTGCCGACGATTGATGAGACGATAACATGCAGCGGGTCAGCACTGGCGAATGGGATAGCCCCTTCAGAGATGAAGGAGAAGCCCAGGATCCAGTTGGAAACACCGGCCCGGCGTTCATCTTCGGTAAACTTGTTCTTGAAGAAAGTAGTCGCGATAGCAGTCGCGAATGGTGCTACCATACCACCAACCATAACGGCAGCCATCAAGATAGCTGAGGTCTTGGAAGTCGGGTCGTTGGCGAAGGCACCTGAAGCGAAGACGTAAGCGGCCTTGTTGAAAGGACCACCCATGTCGATACTCATCATGCCGGCCAGGATCGTGGTCAAGAGAACCAGGTTGCCAGTGCCCATGCCGTTCAAGAAGTTGGTGATAACCCCGTTCAAGGCACCGAAGACCGGGTTGATGATGTAGTACATGATCAAGGCTACGAAGAGCAGACCAAAGATTGGGTAGAGCAACATTGGCTTCATACCTTCAACGTTCTTCGGCAGCTTAGCGAAGAGCTTCTTGAGGCCCAAGATCAGGTAACCGGCGATGAAACCGATGGCAATCCCGCCCAGGAAGCCGGCTGGTGAAGCAGCCTTGGCGTTGGCGTTAACAGCGTAAGAGCCACCCAAGGAAGAGTTGGCGATTGAGGCCATGAAACCACCGACGAAACCTGGCATCAAGGCTGGCAGGTCACCGATTGATTCAGCGATGTAGCCGGCCAGAACCGGAACCATGAAGGCGAAGGCCAGGTTACCAGCACTGTTCAAGAAGATGAAGGCCGGGCTCTTGGCGCCACCCATGTATTGTTCAACCAGGAAGGAGATGGCCATCAAGATACCGCCACCGATAACGAACGGAAGCATGTGGGAAATACCGATCATCAAGTGCCGGTAGATAGTTGACCATACGCTGCCGTCGCTTGCAGCTGAGCTTTCACTGGCTTCACCAGCTTCTGCATGGTAAACGCTGCCCTTGCCGGACAGGATCTCGTCAATCAGTTGGTCTGGCTTGTTGATCCCGTCAACAACCGGGTGCTTGACCAGTTGCTTGCCGTCAAAGCGGGCCATCTTGACCTCCTTGTCGGAAGCGATGATAACACCCTTAGCCCGCTTGATTTCGTCAGCAGTCAGTTCGTGCTTAACGCCTTCTGAACCGTTGGTTTCAATCCGGACTTCAACGCCACGCTTTTCACCGGCCTTGATCAGGGCTTCTTCAGCCATGTAAGTGTGGGCGATCCCGTTGATGCAGGCAGTAACGCCGACGATCAATGGCTTTTCGTCACTAGCTGCCTTAGCTTCTGCTTCCTTCTTAGCGGCCAGCTTGACTTCGCGTTCAGCGTCTTCCTTGTCCTTGTCAGCTTCTGCCTGGCTGAAGAGGTCGATAACTTCGTCAGCCGTCTTAGCTGCCTTCAGCTTTTCAACCAGGTCAGGGTTGATCAAGAGGCTGCTCAGCTTAGCCAGGGCTTGCAAGTGGGTGTTGTCCGCACCGGCTGGGGCAGTGATCATGAAGAAGAGGTAGACTGGCTGCTGGTCTAATGAGTCGAAGTCCACGCCCTTTTCACTCTTGGCAAAAAGCACCCGAGTCTTGTTAATGTATTCGTTTCTGGCGTGAGGCATGGCAATCCCGCCGCCGATCCCGGTAGTGGATTCCTTTTCCCGGGCCCAGATGGATTCAACGAACTTTTCCTTGTTGTTGACGACGCCCGTAGCTACTTCCAAGTCGGCCATTTCGTTGATGGCTTCTTCCTTGGTGGTAGCCTGCAAGTCCATAATCATCGACTCTGGGCTCAAAATGTCTTTAATCCGCATCTTGTTCTCCTCAGTTACTAAAAAATACTCTGTTACTTCTTATTCCCTTTATTCAACGACGTCGATCTTGATTTGCGGCAAAACGGCGTCGATTTGGCTCTTAACCGCGATGTCTTCAGTGAAAGCCGTTGCCCCGCCGCAGGCGCTACCGACCCGGAGGCCTTCAACCGCGTCGTGCTTTTCAAACCAGGTGCCGACGAAACCGGCAATCATGGAGTCCCCGGCGCCAACGGAGTTGACCACCGTGCCCGTGGCCGCGTTGGCGTGGTAGACGTGGTCAGCAGTTACCAGGTAAGCACCTTCGCCAGCCATGGAGATCATGACGTTTTGCGCGCCCAGCTTCTGCAGCTTCTTGGCTGCTTCCAGCATGTCGGCAGTTGATGAGAAGCTGGTGTCAAAGAGGTCAGCCAGTTCGTGGTGGTTTGGCTTGATAACCAATGGATTGAACTTCAAAGTACGCAGCAGGGCTTCGCCAGTCGTGTCAACGACGAATTCCGCCCCCTTTTCCCGGATCAGCGGCAGAAGGCTTTCGTAGAAGTCCGTTGGCAGGCTTGGAGCCAGGCTGCCGCTCAAAACAACGACATCGCCTGCTTCCAGGTCGTCCAGGCGGGACTTGAAGGCTGCGACTTCCTGGTCGGTAATGTCCGGGCCAGCCGCGTTTATTTCAGTTTCTTCCTGGGCGTGGATCTTAACGTTCACCCGGGTGTCGTCGCTGATTCTTACGAAGTCGCTGCTGATCTTCTTGACGTTCAATTGGCGGATCAATTCTTCGCCGGTAAAGCCGCCGACAAAGCCCCAGGCAGTGTTGTCCACGCCTAATTGGTTAAGAATCTGGGAAACGTTGATTCCCTTGCCCCCAGCTAAGAACTGGGTGTCGCTTGACCGGTTGGTCTCCCCGTCCTTGACTTCTGGCAGTTGCAGAACGTAGTCCAAAGCTGGGTTGACAGTCACGGTGTAAATCATTATTTAGCCTCCTCAAGTTGAATATTTACTGGCAATTTCTCCCGGTCGCCAGCCTCCAGGCGGCTGATGATGGTCACCTGGTCGGTCTTGGCGAATTCGGCAAAAGTTACCGCGTTAAATTTGCTGCGGTCGATTAAAACGAAAGCCTGCTGGCTTTGCTGGATAGCCGTCCTTTTCACGGCAGCTTCCTCAGTGTCCGGCGTGGTTAAAAAGCCGGCCGGGCTCAGGGCGTTGGCCCCAATGAAAGCCGCGTTGAAGTTCAGCTCCTGCAGGCGGGAGACAGTGGTCGCGCCAATGACCGCGTGGGTCTGCCGCTTGACATGGCCGCCTAAAAGGCAGCAGTCAATTCCAGCGTCAGTCAAGGCCAGGGCCGTTTCCAGCCCGTTGGTCACCACGTGCAGGCCGCTGATCTCTTTTAAAAAGGGAACCATTTCATAAATGGTCGTCCCCGCGTCTAAAAAGAGATAGTCGTGCGGGCGGACCTTCCTGGCGGCCAGGCGGGCAATAGCCAGCTTGTCATCCTTGTTCAGATTGAAGCGGATCTGCTGGGCCACATCCTGGCCAAAAGTCTGCAGGCTCTGCGCTCCGCCGTGGACTCGTTTAAGCAGGCCCCGGTCTTCCATTTCACTCAGATCGCGTCTGATCGTCGACTCGGATGTCGAGGTCAAGCGGCAAAGTTCCGTTACGCGGCAAATCTGATGTTCGTCTACATAATGGGCAATCATTTGTTGCCGCTCTTCCGTCAGCATCTTTATCTTACCTCGTTATCTATTGTAAAGGCTTTCTCAGTCAAAAGCAATCATTTTCCGTCAAAAATGAGCGATTTTCCTAAAAAATTGACTTTTTTTGACTGAAACATACTTAAAATTAGCCAGGCAAGCAAAAAAGAGCAGGAAACCCTGTTCTTTTATTTAGTCATATAGATATTTCTGGCAGGCCTGGCGGGGATCTTGCCCGTTCCTGATCGCCAGAGCCAGTTCGATCGACACGTCAGCGATGATCGACTGGGGGTCGATAACCTGGTAGGGGTGGTCCGGCGCCTGCTCCTGGGCTAAGGAAAGTTCCGTGCAGCCCAGCAGGATCACGTCGCAGCCATATTCGTCGTGCATCTTGCGGAGGATCTCATGGTAGAGCTCCTTGTCGACGATCCCCTTCTCCTTGATGTCCCGGTAGATCAATTCCGTCACCATCGGCTGGATCTCGGGACCGCCGAATTCGACTTCCCGTCCCACCCGGTGGATCTCGTCTTCATAAAGGTGGTCGTAAATTGACCCTTCAGTCGCGATCAAGCCGATCTTGGGACTGTTTGGGAACTGGTCGACATATTGGTGCACGGCAATCCGCATCATGTGCAGGAAGGGAATGTCGGTCAAGGCCGCCAGGTCGTCATAAAAGTAGTGGGCCGTGTTGCAGGGCATGACCATGAAGTCCGGCCCCAGCTTGGCCTGGCCTAAAACATCTTCTTTAAGCGCATTGAAAAAATTCGGCTGGCTGTGGTCCTTGATGTAGGCCGTCCGGTCTGGCACCTGGGCATCATTGACCAGGATGTAGTTCAAGTAGTCCTGGTCCTTGCTGATCTTGACCCGGTGATTGATCAAGCGGACATAGCTTTCGGTCGCAATGGTTCCCATCCCGCCAATAATGCTAAAGAAATGCTTCACTAAATATCAATCCTTACTTTTCTAATTCCTGGACCACCTGCCGGGCGATAACAATATCGCCGGCATATGGGGTGTCTACCCCGCGGATCTTCTGGAAGGCGTCAGCCCCCTTGCCGCAGAGCAGGACCACGTCGTTCGGGCCAGCTTCGGAAATGGCTTCCTTGATGGCCTTCTCCCGGTCCAGTTCGATAACCGTTTCACACTTGGAGTGGTCGATCCCGGCATCGATTTCCTCGCAGATGTCCTGGGCATTTTCAAAGCCAGGGTCGTCCGTGGTCAGGTAGGCCTTGTCAGCTTCCGCCGTCAAGCTTTCACTGAAGCCCGGCCGGCGGGAAATTCCCTTGTCCCCAGGCGCGCCGACCACGACGATAACCCGGGGGTTGGTGAATTCCCGGCGCATGAACCGCATCAAGGCCAGCATCGAGGCCTTGTTGTGGGCATAGTCCACCACAATCAAGCCGTGCTTTTGGGTCGTGACGGTTTCCATCCGGCCTGGGATGGTCACTTGCCGGATCCCCTTGGCGCAGTCTTCATAGCTCATCCCGGCTAGGCCAGCCCCGATGATGGCGCCGGTAGCGTTGGTTTCGTTGAAGTCGCCGATCATCTGCAGAGTGTATTCACCAGAGATTGGCAGCTTGTGGGCCTTGCTTGAAGCCGTAGTCAAGGTGAACTTGGTTTCAGCCAGGTCAGTTTCCACGGACTTGTAGCGGAAGTCGATCGGCTTCTTCAGATCCGGGTTTTCAAAGCCGTCCCGGGCAAACAGGTAGATGCTGTCCGGGTTGGTCGTGGTCGTTGCTGCCGCGTAAACATCAGCGAAACGGTCGGTTTCCGCGTTGATGATGCACTTGCGGGAGTTAACCAAAAGCTGCAGCTTGCAGTGGAGGTAGTCCTCAAAGTTCGGGTGCTCGTTGACCCCGATGTGGTCCGGGCTGATGTTCAGGAAGAAGCCCAGGTCGTAGGTCAGACCAAAGACCCGGTTCTTCTTGTAGGCTTGGGATGACACTTCCATAACCATGTGGGTCATGCCGTTGTCAACTGCCCGCCGCATGTCTCTGAACAAGTCCAGTGATTCCGGCGTGGTCAGGCTGGACTTGAAGGTGTCTTCCGGAGCCGGCCCGAGGATGTTGTCGACTGAGGACAAAAGAGCAGTCCGGCCCCCGTTGAGCTGGTCCAGCATCCCCTTTAAGAAGTAGGCGGAAGTGGTCTTGCCCTTGGTCCCGGTAAAGCCAACCAGGAAGAGGTCGTCTTGCGGGAAGCGGTAGAAGGCAGCTGACAAAAGGGCCATCGCCTTGGACACGTTGCGGACGATCAAGGCGTGCATCCCCGTGCCTTCCGGGTATGGCTGCTCAGCCACGTAGGCAATTGCCCCGTTTTCCTTGGCCATGGTCAGGTAGGTTGGCCGGAAGCCCGCCCCCTTGCAGAAGAAGAGGCTGTTGTTCTGGACATCGCGTGAGTCATAAGAAACAGCCTCCATTCTGGTCTGGACAGTGTCCTGGACGGCACTGGACTTGAGTAGGTGGTGTTCTTTTAAGATTAAAATACAGGTGTTTAATGAGATGCTCATTTTTACTCCTCACTGTCAATTAAGATTCATTTCAAATTATACCACAGGTCTAAGAGCAAAGTTATTTGCCTGGGGATCCCGGGGCAAGAGAATGATGAAACTGGTCCAATCCTTGTTTGATTCACAGCGGATCGTCCCCCCGTGCAGCTCGACAGCCCCCTGAACGATGGACAGGCCTAAGCCCGTGCCCCCGGTCTTGGTATTGCGCGAGCTTTCCACCCGGTAGAAGCGATCAAAAATCTTCTTCAATTTGTCCTTGGGAATCGGTTCCCCGTTATTCTCAACCCGCAGCTCAACCTGCTCGTGGTTGATCAGGTTGGCCACCAGGTTGATCCGGCTGGCCCCAGCTGCGTACTTTAAGGCATTGGAGATCAAGTTGTTGTAGACCCGGACCAGCTTTTCCACGTCGGCGTTGACGATCAAATCATCCGGCCGGGCCTTGACGCTAAAGGCAATGCCCTTCTTCTCCGCTTCTAGCTCAAAGCCGGCCGCCACCTGCTCCATCATGCCCTTGATATTGATCGGGGTCACGTTCAGCTTGGTCTTGGTCGACTTCAAGGTAGTGTACTCGAAAAGGTCATTGGCCAGGGACTTCATCTGCTCAGCCTTGTCATAGGCGATATTGATGTACTTGAGCATGTCCTCCTGGCTGGTCACGGCCCCGTTCTTCAGCAGGCCCAGGTAGCCGATGATGCTGGTCAAAGGGGTCCGGATATCGTGGGAAACATTGGTGATCAGTTCGTCTTTCGACTGCTCGATCGCCTTTTCTTCATTGATCGCCCCCATGGTTGAGTCGACCAGGGAGTTGATGGAATCGATCACCTTCTGCATGTCGTTGTTGACGCTGAAGGAAATCCGGTGGTCAAAGTGGCCGTTGGCAATATAGTGCAATTCGGAAATGATGTGCCGCAGCTGCATTTGGTGGTAGCGGCGGATTAAGCGCCAGTACAAGACGATGACGTCAGCGATCCCCATCAAAATGATCCCGATTCTTTCCCAGGACCAGATATGGTAGCCCGGTCCGATCGTCATGGTCTTTTTCAAAAAATAAATGCCGTTGACCAGGCTCTTGTCCTGCAGGACCGCCAAATGGTAGAGGATGATGACGGACATGTTCAAGAGCAGCATGATGATGACCGTCACCACGCCTTCAGCAAAAAGCTCGCTCTTCTCAGCCGCGGTCAGCTTGACCCGGGGCCGCTTGCCCTGGACGACTTGTTTTTCTTTGTCTTGCTTAGGCTTCAACCTTGTAACCTACACCCCATACAGTCTTGATGACTTCTTCGCCGTCGGTGGCCTTCTGGATCTTGTCCCGCAAGTGGGAAACGTGAACCATGACCGTCTTGGCGCTAACAATGGACTCTTGCTGCCAAACCCGCTCGAAGATCTCATCAGCTGAGAAGACCCGGTTGGGGTGGCTGGCCAAAAGATAAAGAATGCCGAATTCCAGGGCTGTCAGTTGGATTTCCTTGCCTTCAACCGTCTTGACCTCATGGGAGTCCTTGTTGATGATCAGAGGCCCGACTTCCAAAACGTCAGGCTCCTCTTTCTTGACCTGCTTCCGGCTGCGACGCAAAAGGGACCGGACCCGGGCCATGACTTCCAGGGGGTTGAAAGGCTTGGACACGTAGTCGTCGGCCCCGGTGATCAAGCCCTGGATCTTATCCATATCGCCGGTCTTGGCGCTGACGATGATGATCGGAATGTCAGAATCCTTGCGAACTTCCTTGACCACATCGATGCCTGACAGGTTCGGCATCATCACGTCCAGAATCATCAAGGCGATATCTGGCGTGGTTGAGAGCTTGGTCAAAGCTTCCTTGCCATTGTAGGCGGCAATCGGCTCATAGCCTTCGTTCTTCAAATAAATGCTTAAGAGTTCCACGATTTCGTGGTCATCATCGACAACGAGAATTTTCATTTGCAAAACCTCTTCTATTCCAAACTTATCTATCCTGTATTGTACCTTTTATTTTAACCAATATACCAAAAAGAGCGTACTTTGACGTACGCTCTGACTTGGATTTTAGCAAAACATAAGATTCGCTCTTATTGGATTTCTTTTTTGCCGGTGTAGAGCTCGTAGTAGTAGCCCTGCTTGGCCAGAAGCTGGTCGTGGTTGCCGGCTTCCAGGATCCGGCCGTGGTCCAGGACTATGATCAAGTCGGAGTTGACGATGGTGGACAGACGGTGGGCGATGACGAAGCTGGTCCGGCCAGCCAAAAGGTTGTCCATCCCGGCTTGCACCAGGCGCTCAGTCCGGGTGTCGATGGAACTGGTGGCTTCGTCCAGGATCATAACCGGCTTGTCAGAGATCATGGCCCGGGCAATGGAGAGCAGCTGCAGCTGCCCTTGAGAGAGGTCACCGCCGCCCCCGTCGATCACCGTTTCATAGCCATCATCCAGGTCATGGATGAACTCGTCGGCCCGGGCCAGGCGGGCTGCCTGGTAGACGTCGTCATCTGAAGCGTCAGGCCGGCCGAAGCGGATGTTTTCCATGATGTTGCCGGTAAACATGTGAGTTTCCTGCAAAACGATGGAGACAGACTTGCGGAGGTCATCCTTCTTGATGTCCTTGATATCGATCCCGTCGTAAGTGATCGTGCCGGAATTAATTTCATAGAAGCGGTTGATCATGTTGGAAATGGTAGTCTTCCCGGCCCCCGTTTCCCCGACCAGGGCCACCTTCATGCCAGGCTTGGCTTCAAGGGAAATGTCGTGCAGGATCTGCTTGCCTGGTACATAGCCGAAGCTGACGTGGTCAAAAACGATGTGACCCTTGACTGGCACGTACTTAAAGCCGTTTTCGGTCGGCAGCTTCCACTGCCAGGCATTCTTGACGCCCGGCTTTTCTTCGATAGTTACCTGGCCGTCGTCGACTTCAACTTTTTCATCCAGGACCTGGAAAATCCGCCGGGCCCCGGCAATAGCCAGAACGATGGCGTTCAGCTGCTGGGAAATCTGGGCGATCGGCATGATGAAGGCCTTGGACAGCTGCATGAAGGAAGCCAGAGCCCCCAAGGTCAGCGGAATGTTGCCGGCTAAGATTGCCGCCCCGCCGATCAAGGCGATCAAGACATAGAGCAGGTTGCCGATATTGCCCATGATTGGGAACAAGATGGTGGCATAGGTGTTGGCCTTGCCTGAGGCAATCCGCAGCTGGTCATTGTAGCGGTCAAAGTCGGCCTTGGCTTCCGGTTCATGGGAGAAGACCTTGATGACCTTCAAACCGTTAAGCATTTCTTCGTTGTAGCCGTTGACCATCCCCATAGTCTTCTGCTGCTGGTCAAAGTAGTAGCTGGACTTGCCGGTCAAGTAGCGGACAACGCCTAAGGACAGGAGAACCACTACCAGGGAAACCAGGGTCAATTGCCAGCTGAGATAGAGCATCCCCGCCAAAACGAAGACTACTGAAAAGACAGAGTTAGCGAACATCGGCAGGGCCTGGGAAATCATCTGCATCAAGGTGTCGATGTCGTTAGTGTAGCGGGACATGATGTCGCCGTATTCGTTCTGGTCAAAAAAGGCTATCGGCAGCCGCTGCATGTGGGTAAACATTTCATTTCTGATTTGCTTTTGCACCTGCTGGGACAAGACCATCATTAGCAAGGTGAAAAGGTAGTTGGCGACCAGACCGATGGCGTAAACTCCGGCCATGAGCAAAACAGCGTGAGCCAAGGGGCCAAAGTCCGGGCTCTTTTGCTTGAGCATGGGCGTGATGTAGCGGTCGATAACCTGTTCAATGAACAAGGAGCCGACAACGGAAGCCGCCGCGCTGATGATCACGGAGACCAGGGAAACGATCAAAGCCGCCGGGCTAACCCGGTAGACGTATTTCAGCAGGCGGGTCAAGGTCTGCATTTGTGATGGTTGCTGAGCTTGTTTTTTAGTCATCGATTATCACCTACTTGCTGTTTTCTTCCTGGAACTTGGCGATGGATGAGTACAAGTCGTTGCGCTTGATCAATTCATCGTGGGTTCCGACGTCTTCGATCTTCCCATGGTTCATGACCACGATCCGGTCGGCATCCTTGATGGAGACGATCCGCTGGGCAATGATGATCTTGGTCGTTTCCGGCAGGTCCCGCTTCAAGGCTTCCCGGATTTCCCGTTCAGTCTTGGTGTCGACGGCACTGGTGGAGTCGTCCAGGATCAGGATCTTCGGCTTCTTCAACAGGGCCCGAGCGATCGTGATCCGCTGCTTTTGCCCCCCGGAAACATTGTTGCCGCCTTGTTCGACCATGGTGTCATAGCCGTCCGGCATTTCCCGGATAAAGCCGTCAGCCTGGGCAATCTTGGCTGCCCAGACGATTTCCTCGTCGCTGGCCTTTTCATTCCCCCACTTGAGGTTGTCCTTGATAGTGCCGGAGAAGAGGACGTTCTTTTGCAAAACGACCGCCACGTTGTCGCGCAGGGTCTTAAGGTCGTAAGAGCGCACGTTGTGGCCGCCGACTCTGACTGCCCCGCCGGTCACGTCGTAAAGGCGAGGAATCATGGAAATCAAGGTTGACTTGGAAGACCCGGTTTCCCCGATAATCCCCAAAGTTTCCCCGGACTTGATCCGCAGGTTAATGTCCTTTAAGGCATAGTGGGCATCTTCCTTGTTGTACTTGAAGTCAACGTGGTCAAAAACGACTTCCCCGTTGGTCACGCTGGTCAAAGGTGACTTGGCCGGGTTGACAATAGTTGGCTTGGCGGTCAAGACGTCAGCCACCCGGCGCCCGCTTGACTGAGCCATCATCAGCTGGGTGAAGATCATGGACAGGATCATCAAGGACATCAAGATGGACATGGTGTAAGAGAACATGGAAACCAGCTGGCCGGTTGCCAGTTGATGGCCCACGATCAGTTTTGCCCCAAACCAGGACAGGGCCAGCATGACAGCGTCGATCATCATGGTCATGACCGGGCCGTTGAAGGCCATG
Organism: Lactobacillus delbrueckii subsp. delbrueckii DSM 20074 = JCM 1012; assembly: GCF_001433875.1. GTDB lineage: Bacteria > Bacillota > Bacilli > Lactobacillales > Lactobacillaceae > Lactobacillus > Lactobacillus delbrueckii. The sequence goes on along the minus strand of NZ_AZCR01000009.1, from coordinate 22,333 downwards.
ATGAACATGGCCCGTCTGAAGAGCTTGTAGATCTTGCTGGTGGACTTTTTAAAGTTATCGATCTGCTCTTCTTCATGGACATAGGTCTTGACTTCCCGGATCCCGCGGATGTTTTCCCGGACCTTCCGGTTCAGTTCGTCATAGGCCCGGAAAATTCTCGGGAAGTATGGCCGGGCATTCTTAATGATCAAGATCATGGCAAAAGCCAAAACCGGAACAGCCACGAGGAAGACCAGTGTCAGTCTCCAGCTGATCGAAACTGCCATGAACAGGGAAATGATCATCATGAACGGGGCCCGGACGGCCATTCTGATGCTCATCTGGTAGGCCTGCTGGATGTTGTTGGTGTCGGTCGTCAGCCGGGTCACCAGACTCGCGCTGGAGAACTTGTCAATGTTTTCAAATGAAAAGTCCTGAATGTGGTAGAACATGTCATGGCGGAGGTTGGCGGCAAAGCCGGCTGCCGCGTGGGCTGAGAAGTAGCTGGCACTGGCCCCCAGGACCAGGGAGATCAGGGCCATCAGGATGGTGAACAGACCCATCTTGCGCACGTAGTCCATGTCCCCCTTATTGATTCCATTGTCAATCAAGAGCCCCATGATATATGGGATATACATTTCAATGAAGACCTCGACGACCACGCACAAAGGAGACAAGAGCGTCTCTTTTTTGTACTGGCGGACGGACTTCAATAAAGTTTTAAGCATTAATGACCTCCCTCTTTACTGCTCATCGCTTTTTATAAAAAAATCGTCAAACAAAAACAAATAGATGCTGAGCATCTATTTGTTTTATACTTATCAGCTTATTTTACACCCATTATGATTAAAAAGCACGCTATTGATTTACCTTTTCTTCATGGTCAGCTTGTCCGGGCTGAGAGAAGTCCCTTCAATCCCGTAGTGACGGCGAACCAGCCAGCGAATCCCGTAAGCGGCTGCGGCCACCAAGATGTCAGCCCAGCCTGGCAGAACCGGGTTGATGACGGACAGGGCCGGAATTGAGAGGACAAAGACGATCAGCATGATGATCAAAAGTGACCCCAGAAGGCCCCAGATCACCTTGCCCCAGGCCGGCTTGCCGGTCTTCGGGTCAGGCTGCATCCAGGTATTGTATTTGGTGAAGTACCAGCCCATGGCCAGACCCATCACGATCAAGGTCAGGATCCCGGAACCGGAGGAAGTGGACTTGCTGTTGTCCGTGAACAATTGCAAGACCCCAAACAGAACCGTCAGCATGGCCGTGTAGAAGAGGGCCCCGTCCAGGGCTACCAGCTTGTCCGGCACCCTTTCCGGCTTAACGACCGGGTGCAGGATCTGGCTGGCCTTCAGCTTAGGCGCGGCGCCAAACAAAACGTTGGCCGGCTGCCCCTTGATCTGGGCGTCGTAGATTTCCGGCAAAAGGCCGTCGATCTGGGCGTCAGCGTCGCCATCGCTCATGCCGCCGGCAACCAGTTCCTTCTTCAAGCGGTAGATGTAGTCCTTGTTCTTGTTGGACAATTTCCCCCGGAGTTCTTCCGGGTTCTCCTGCTTGATGCTTTCCGTCTTAGCTTCTGCCTGCCCCTGCTTTTGCAGCTCGGCTTGAGAAGCGTTCTTAACTTGCTTTTCTTCGCTCACTTCTGTCTCCTGCCTTATACGTTAAATCTAAATTCGATGATGTCGCCGTCCTGGACTTCGTATTCCTTGCCTTCCAGGCGGACTCTGCCGGCTTCCTTGATCTTCTGCATGCTTTCGTACTTGTCCAGGTCTTCGAAGGAAACGACTTCGGCCCGGATGAAGCCCCGTTCAAAGTCGGAGTGGATGACACCGGCGACTTGCGGCGCCTTCATGCCCTGGTGGAAGGTCCAGGCCCGGGTCTCCTTGCCCCCGGCCGTAAAGAAGGTTCTGAGGCCTAGCAGGTGGTAGGCAGCTCGGATCAAGCGGTCCAAACCGGATTCTTCAACCCCTTCAGCCGCCAGCATTTCTGCCTTTTCTTCATCGTCCAGGCCGGCAATTTCTTCTTCGATAGCCGCGGAGATGCCCAGGCAGCCAGCCCCTTCCTTGTCGGCGTGGGCCTTGACGATTTGGTAGTACTTGTCGCTTTCCGGATCAGCCATGGATTCTTCCGCGATGTTGGCCACGTAGATGACCGGCTTGGAAGTCAGGAGGAAGAGGCCCTTGACGATCTTGGCTTCGTCATCAGTGAACTTGATGGACCGGACCGGGTCGCCGGCTTCCAGAACTGGCTTGATCTTTTGCAGGACATTGTATTCAGCCATGGCTTCCTTGTCCTTTTGCTGGGCCATCTTCTGCACCTTGCCGATCCGGCGGTCAACTGAGTCCAGGTCAGCGTAGATCAGTTCCAGGTTGATGGTGTCGATGTCTTCTTCCGGGTCAACCTTGCCGGAGACGGAAGTGATGTTTTCATCGTCAAAAGCCCGGACCACGTGTACGATAGCGTCGGTCTGGCGGATGTTTTCCAGGAACTTGTTGCCCAGGCCTTCACCCTTGGAAGCCCCCTTGACCAAACCGGCAATGTCGGTGAATTCAAAAGTCGTGTGGACAACCTTCTTGGCCGGGATCAGTTCTTGGATTCTGGCCAGGCGCTTGTCCGGCACTTCAACCATCCCCACGTTCGGTTCAATGGTCGCGAATGGGTAGTTAGCCATTTCCGCGCCCGCCTTGGTAATTGCGTTAAAAAGAGTTGACTTGCCGACGTTTGGCAAACCGACGATACCAGCAGTTAAAGCCATATTTTGTAATTCCTCTTTCTTGTTTTTTCTTGCTTGCGTGTTTAATTCTTGGCCTTTTGGCCAGATTAGTCAATGCCTAGCCGAAATTTGGCCGGGCGATGTCTTCCTTGGCCACGTAAAAATCGTTCTTCAAGTTGACGGGATCATTGCTCTTGGTCAGGACCTTCTTGACCTTCTTGTTGAAATAAGCCCGCGGCATCATGACCACGTGCCCGCAGCCCATGCATTTCAAGCGGATGTCGGCGCCCAGGCGCAGGACCTCCCAGTTGTTGGTCTGGCAAGCGTGGGGCTTCTTCATTTCAACCGTGTCCGCCAAGTCAAAAGTAATGTTTTTAGTCATCGAGATTCACACCTAACAAATCCAGAATCCGGTTCAGTTCATCCGGGGAAGCAAAGTCAATTGACAAGTGCCCCTTCCCCGTCTTGTTTTCCGTAATGCTTACCGGCGAGCCGAACTTGGCGGACAGCTGGCTTTCGCTGGCCCGCACGAATGCTGACTTGCCAGCATTCTTTTTCTTCTGCTTCTGCCCGCGCTCGTTCATCTTGGCGACCAGCGCCTCGACCTTGCGGACCGGCATCCCTTCCTTAACCACCCGCTTGGCAAGTTCATCGATCCTGTCCTTGTCCTTTAAGCCCAGAAGGGTTCTGGCCTGGCCCATGGACAATTCCCCTCTTTGCAAAAGGCCCTTGGTCTTCTGCGGCAGGGTGAGCAGACGGAGGTAGTTGGTGATGTAAGGGCGGGACTTGCCCATCTTCTTGGAAACCTCTTCCTGTGTCAAGCCCAGGTTCTTTTGCAGCATTTCATAAGCCTGGGCTTCTTCCAAAGGAGTCAGGTCTTCCCGCTGCAGGTTTTCCAAAATGGCCACTTCCATCATCTGGCTTTCATCAAACTGGCGGATGATGGCCGGGATGGTGGCCTGGCCGGCTAATTCGGAAGCCCGGCAGCGTCGCTCACCGGCGATGATCTCGTAGCCGCCGACTGACCGGCGGACGATGATCGGCTGCAGGACCCCGTTTTCCTTGATGGATTCAGCCAGTTCGGCCAGCTTCTTTTCATCAAAATTCTTCCGCGGCTGGTAAGGGTTGGGCCGGACTTCTGCCAAAGGCAGGTCTTCGATTTCTTCGGCCGGCTTTACCTGGGGTTCTTCTTCAAAAAGCGCCCCCAAGCCCCGGCCCAGGCCGCCCTTCTTTTCCTGTTTCTTATTTCTTGAGTCTCTTGCCATGAGCCTTCAGCACCTCTTTTGCTAAGTCATCATAAACCTTGGCCCCGCGCGAACTTGGCGCGTATTCCGTGATTGCCTCCCCGTAGCTTGGCGCTTCAGCCAGCTTGGTGATCCGCGGGATGATCGTCTTGTAGACCCGGTCGCCGAAATATTCCTTGACCTGCTGGACCACGTCGGCCCCCAGGTTGGTCCGGGCATCCAGCATGGTCAGCAAGACCCCCTCCACGCCCAGGTCCTTGTTAAAGTGCTTCTGGACTAAGCGGATGGTGTTGAGCAGCTGGCTCAATCCTTCCATAGCGTAGTATTCGCTTTGGACCGGAATCAAAATCGACTGGCTGGCCGTAAAGGCATTGATGGACAACTGCCCCAAAGAAGGAGGACAGTCGATAAAGACGAAGTCGTACTTGTCGCCCAAGTCTTCAATGGCCCCCTTCAAGCGGGTTTCCCGGGCCATCATGCTGATCAGCTCGGTTTCCGCCCCGGCCAGATTGATCGTGGCCGGCAGGATTTCCAGCTTCTTGCTGCTAGTCGGCTTGATGGCTGAGGCGATCGGGATTTCATCGATCAGAACATTGTAGATATCATACTCGATGGTCGACTTCTCAATCCCCAAGCCTGAGGTGGCATTGCCCTGCGGGTCAATGTCGACAATCAATACCTTGTAGCCTCTTTTAGCAATGGAAGCGGCCAAATTGATGGTCGTCGTGGTTTTGCCAACGCCGCCCTTCTGGTTGGCGACTGCGATGACGCTGCCCATGCTAGTCCTCCTTCTTCTTTCTCTGATTCTTCATCACGATAGTAATCTGGTACTCATCCGGGCTCTTCGCCTCGGTAACCTTGACTTTCACGCCGGACTCCTTGGCCAGTTTAACCGCCTGCTTGATCGTGTTGATCTGCAGCTGCATGTCCCGGCCATAGCGGACCACCGCCTTCTTCTTAACGGCTGGCTTAGGATTGGCCAGCTTGGCCGCCCGCTCTTCCGTCTCTTTTACGCTGAGACCTTTTTCGACAATCTCTTCAGCCAATTTAACCTGGTCCTCTTCGCTTAAACCCAAAATGGCCCGGCCATGGCGGGCGCTAAGCCCGCCTTTGGCCAGATACTCTTGCACAGGTTCAGCCAGCTTGAGCAGGCGGAGCTTGTTAGCCACGTAGGACTGGGACTTGCCAATATCCTGGGCCAGCTGGGTCTGGGTCAAGTCGTTGAGCTGCATCAGCTGCTCATAAGCCTGGGCCTCATCGATCGGATTCAGGTTTTCCCTTTGCAGGTTTTCGATTAAGGCCAAAGAAGCGGTCTGCTGGTCATCGAGATTGTTCACGATGGCCGGGATCTTTTCCCAGCCCAGGCTCTTGGCCGCCCGGAAGCGGCGCTCGCCGGCAATGATTTCGTAGCCGCCCTGATCCTGGCGGACGATGATCGGCTGCAAGAGCCCTTCTTCTTGCAAGGTCTGGGCGAGTTGCTGGATAGAATCATCGCTAAAAGTCCTTCTTGGCTGGTAGCGGTTCGGATGGATTTCCGCTAAAGGCAGGTCCTGGACCTGCTTGTTTTGGGGAATTTCATTTCGATGAAAAAAACCAAAAGCCATTTGGGCACCTCCAAAAAACTACAGGGGTTTCCGGTTTGGCGTGCCTGCCTGGCGCGGGTACTTGCCCGGAGTTGCCTTGACCTTGTCAACCAGGACGAGGATCCGCTCCTCAGCGCTGCCTGGCAAGGTGATGACCCGGCTGAAGACAACTTCGCCGCCCAGTTTCTCCAGGGCACTCTTGGCGTCTTCCAATTCTTCGTCAGCCCGCGGCCCCTTTAAAGCCAGGAACTTGCCGCCGACTTTGGCCAGGGGCAGGCAGTATTCGCTCAAAACGCTCATTCTGGCCACGGCCCGGGCAGTTACCAGGTCAAACTTCTCCCGGTAGTCCGGGTTTTGCCCCACATCTTCAGCCCGGCCGTGCACCAGGTTCACGCCTTCGATGCCAAGCTTCTCCAGCAAGTCAGACAAGAAGTTCAGCCGCTTGCCTAAAGAGTCAACGATGGTGACTTCCAGGTCAGGGCGGAGGATCTTGATCGGCAGTGACGGAAAGCCGGCTCCGGCCCCGACATCGCAGAGCTTGGCTCCTTCTGCAAAGACCTCTGGCCAGAGCAGGAGCGGAGTCACGCTGTCGTAGAAGTGCTTGAGGTAGACCTCGTCTTCGTCCGTGATCCGGGTAAGGTTGACGTGTTCATTGACCCGAACCAATTCCTTAAAATATGTTTTAAATTGTTGCTCTTGGACAGGAGACAACTTAAAATTATACTTTGACAATGTTTCTGCAAAAAGTTCAGGATTCATTCTTTCACCTGTGAAACCGTGTTTCACGCCCTTAAATGTAACGCAAAAAGCAATCTTGCGCAAAAAAATGTTACACAAACTATCTTAACAATTATGGATTATTTTTGCTTGAAGGTCAAAAAGAATCCATGGAAAATTACAGCTAAAAACAAAGGATATGATATAAAGATGCTCTTAGTTATTTTCGTCATTCTCTACATCGCCTGGCAGACCTACAAAGGCTACCATGTAGGTTTCTCCAAGCGGATCGTCAATTTGATCTTCGCCGGTCTGGTCTTCATGCTGGCCATCATGCTGCAGAATCCGGTCGGCGACCTGATCTACACCCAGTTCGTCCAGGGGCAGGCGGGCGACTCCAGCCTGGTCCTGCATGCCTGCCGCTTCGGGGCCTTCTTCGCCCTCTTCTTCATCCTTAAGCAGATATCCAAGATCTTCAAGGCCTGGCTACCCGCCCAGGAGACCAAGACTGGTTTCACGGCCACTTTGGACCACATGGCCGGGGCCATCGTTTCTTTCGTGGCCTCCTACTTCTTCATGTACGTGGTCTTGTCCATCCTCAACTCAGTCGGCATCAGCCAGCTGAGCCAGCTGATCAGCGATTCACAGCTGCTCAGTTTCATCGTCAACGACACGCCAGGTCTGTCGACCGGGGTCTTCAAGACTCTCTTCAGCGTCAGCCGGACCACGGCCTAAGGAAAAAGCAGCTTCACCAGAAGGTGAGGCTGCTTTTGCTTTACTTTAGTAATCCAGGCCGACTTTTTCCACCCGTTCGTCGTTATACACGTAAATGGCGCCTAAGCGGCGGTCATTGACCCAGTTGGCAATTGGCTGGCCAGCAAAGAAGCAGCGCTTGCACTCGATTTCCGCGTCAACGGAATTCTTGGTGAAGGTCGTCACCCCAGCGATGTCGGTTTCCACCGGGTAGCCAGTCCGGGAGTCGATCAAGTGGTGGTACTTGTGCCCGTCCACTTCCAAAAAGCGCTCGTAAGTCCCGCTGGTGACCACGGAGCATTCCGGGATCATCATGGCCGTGATGTTTTCTCCCCGCGGCTTCAAAGGATCCTGGACGCCTACCGTCCACATCCCGTTGGCCCGCTTCGGGCAAGGGTTGACGAAGAGGACATTGCCGCCCAGGTTGATAATGCCGGCTTCGACCCCGTAGGCCCGCCAGAGGTCCCTGATCCGGTCGGCCGTCCAGCCCTTGGCGATCCCGCCAAGGTCCAGCTCCATGCCTTCCTGCTTCAAAAAGACCGTGTGGTCATCGTCATTTAATTCGACCATCCAGGGATCGATCAGCTTCATTTTCTCCTGGATTTCCGCGTCACTTGGCACGCGGGCATCCTGAAAGCCGATGGACCAGAGCTTAACCAGGGGGCCGATTAAGGCGTTGAAGCCGAAGTTTTCCCGGCTGGTCTCAACGGCCAGCTTGATCAAGCCGTAAACGCTGCTGGAGACTTGCACGGCCTCCTTGCCCGCCTGGTCGTTGACCCGGGTTACTTCGGACAGGCCGTAGCGGGGGTGGTCCGGCTTGCGGTTGACCGTCAGCAGGTCTTCAAAGTGGTCGATTAGGACCTTGGTCTGGTCCAGGATCTTTTCCGGGTCTTCCCTTGCCCCGTAGATCTGCAGGCTGATGTGGGTCCCCATGGCCTTGTGCTGGGCCATGACTTGGTCAGTTGATATGTATTTGATGATTCCCATTTTTTAAATCCTTACTCTTCTAGATACTTGGCCCGGAGCTGGTCACGAAGGACGGGCGTTACGCCCAATTGCCGGGTCAAAAAGGCTTCCATGCCGCCATATTCCTGGTCGATGGTGATCAAGGCGCTGTCTAAATACTCATTGTTGACCGTGCCCAGAGACCTAAGGTTGGCCCGCTGCACCAGGCTTTCCCCGTTTTCCCGGGCTTCCTTGTCCCTTTTGGCCCGGTAGCCGTTAAGGTAGGGAGCGGATAAAAGATAGTCCTGGCGGATGGTTTCCGGGTCAACCCCCAAAACTGTCAGCAAAAAGACAGTCATCAGGCCCGTCCTGTCCTTGCCTTCCGAGCAATGATAAATAGTTCCGCCTTCAGTTTCAGCCAGATAGGCTAAAACCTGGCCAAAAGCCGCCTGGGCGTGCTCTTCCGTCACCATCAGCCGGTAGCTCTCCACCATATGGCGGAAGCCCGCCAGGGGGTCCAGGCCATACTGCCTGGCTAATTCCGCCAGGCTGGCTCCGGCCTTGGTCTGGTCCCGGCTGTTAACGGGGATATTGACGTTCTGGATCCCGGCTATCTTTTTATCCGGCCGCTTGCGGCATTCTTGCGGAGAACGGAGGTCGATGATGGTTTTCACCCCGCGAGCCCGCAAATAATTGCCATCTTCTTCACTGATCGCTGCGACCGTTCCGGTCCGCAGCAAAAGTCCGGCCTTGATCTTCCTGCCGGCAAAGCCGGTATAGCCGCCAAGGTCCCGGGGATTGCGGACTGTTTTCAAGGGTAAAAGCTCCTCTGCCATCTTTTCTCCTCCTTCACTTCTGCCTACAATTTTAAAACAAAACAAGGCGGAAGCGCCAAGCTATCCGCCTTATTTTGTAGTTTTTCTTTTACATTACTTCTTGGCTTGAGCAACGAAAGCAAAGAAGGCTTCCATAACCTTGTCCAGCTGAGCGATTGAAGCTTCGGCAACCAGGTCGCCGCTTTCCTTGTCAAAGCTGCTGTAAGCCTGGCCGATCAGCAATTCGTTGCCTGGCAAAACGTTGGCCGTCATGTCCGGAGACAGCAGGATTTCCCGGGCATCTTCCTGGGCGCGGGAAGCGCCTTGGCAGCCCAAGGACACGCCTACAACGCAGACTGGCTTGTAGGCCATAACCTTGCTGCCAGCGTGGCTGCCCAGCCATTCCAAAGCGCTCTTCAAAGCAGCTGGAATAGCGTGGTCGTATTCTGGAGTAGCGATGATCAAGCCGTCAGCCTGGTCAACCTTTTCCCGCCATGCCAAAACGCGGGCATCAGCTTGCCCTTCCTTGTAGAAGGCTGGCAAGTCGCCAATTTCAGCGACTTCGATTTCCGCCTTATCGCCAAAGCGCTTGGCGATGAACTGGCAGAGCAGACGATTGAAAGAAAAATCGGCATTAGTTCCGACAATAGCTAATAATTTCATTTGGCAATCCCCACTTACTTCGTGATTTGTGCGTACCAGGCGTCGACTTCGTCAAAGAAGTGTTCCAGGAAGTCAACGGTACCGGGAATCTTCAAATCGCCGTTTTCATCAAAGGCAGTAGCTGCCCCGCCCATCATGAATTCATCGTCGTTGAAGACAACCGGGCGCAGGCCTGGGGAAGCCAAAATCGTCTTCAGCTTGGTCTGTGACCGGGCAGCCCCTTGGGCCAGCGGTGAAGTTGACACGATAACGACTGGCTTGCCGTTGAAGGGGTGAGTGTTGGTTGACAGCCATTCCAGGGCGCTCTTCAAAGCGCTGGTTACTGAGTGCTGTTGTTCCGGTGACCCGATCAAAACCAGGTCAGCAGCGGCAACTTGGTCACTCAATTTGACCACGTCAGCCGGGTCTTCCTGGCCTTCCTTAAACATCGGCAACCCCTTCACGGTCGCGAATTCAAAATCATACTTATCAGCGAAGTGCTTGGCAATGAACTTCAGCAGCATTTCGTTGTAAGACTTGTCAGCGTTAGATCCGTTAAGAGCTAAAACCTTCATAAAAACCACCTTTCAGATTTTCCATTACTTACCTATTATACCCAAATTAAAGGGATTTCAGCAGGGCTTTTGTGAATAAATTACAAGGATAGAAATGCCCGATTGATAGTTTAATTTTTTAAATGGATCAGCGGTCAAAAAGGCTTTCCAGCTGCCGTTTGATGATCCGGACGAAGTTGTCCTGGTCATAGTCAATCAGGCCATCGACCAACATTACGGCCAGGCCGTTGACGATAATCCAGTTGAGGGCGATGAGCCACTTCTCCAGTTCCGGGTCAAGGTCGCGCTGGTACTGTTCGCGGAGCTTGGTGTGGCCCAGGTCCATCAAGGTATCGCGGATTAAGTCGTCACCAAATTCCCCATTGACGAAAATCGTTGAGAATAGGCTCCGGTGGTCGCGGGCAAATTGCAGGTAGGAGAGGTCAACATCGTATAAGGGCTCGCCAATAAATTTCTTCTGCAGGATTTCATCACGCAAGGTGCGGGAGACGCGCTTAAGCACTTCCTTACGCAGGCCATCCATGTTCTTGAATTCCAAATAGATCGGTTGAGTTGAAAAGTGGCCAGTCTGGGCAATGCTGCGGGCAGTCAGGTTCTCGATCCCGTCGGTCAAGGCCTTCTTGTAGGCGATGTCCAATATTCGCTCGCGATCAATTTCTTTCCTTCTGGCCATCATCTGCTCCACCTAATTTCATCATATTTTTATTTTGAAAGCACTTTAATATTTCATTCCTAACCGGAACAAGCTTTTCAAGCTGATCCTATTAGCTTAGACTAATGGATCATCGGCAATCAGCCTATAAAAAACGCTTATTCGTACTAATTAATATATTAGCACAATATCTAACCAGCGGCGTATTTTTAGTAAAAAGTTAAGCAGATAAACCCCGTCCCTGCGGGCGGAGGCAAAATAAGGTAAAATCTAAACAAGAGCAAAAGGAGAAAAGAGGACAAATTATGACAACACACGGACGTTCATCCTGCACTTCAATCTTGATCGGGAAAAAGGCCAGCCTTGACGGCAGCGTGATTATTGGCCGCAATGAAGACTCACGGACGGCCTGGCCCAAGCACCTGGCCTTCCACCAGCGGCAAGCAGGAGCCCGGACTTTCAAGTCACATGATAACAAGTTCACAATTGATTTGCCAGAGGAAGCCTTTGCATATTCATCCACTCCAGAATGGACGAAAAAGTACGGGCTTTTTGAAGAAGACGGGATCAATGAGTACCATGTGGCAATGAGTGCTACGGAAAGTGCTTATGCCAACGAGCGGGTTTTGGCCATCGACCCCTTTGACGCTGAAAAGGGTCTGCTGGAAGAAGCCATGGTGACTATTGTTTTGCCTTACGTCAAGACGGCCCAAGAAGGGGTCAAGCGCTTGGGCGAAATCGTGGAAAAGTACGGGGCGGCTGAATCAAACGGGATTCTGTTTGCGGACAGAGACGAGGCCTGGTACTTGGAAATCGGGTCCGGCCACCACTGGGTTGCCCAGAGAATCCCGGACGACTCCTACACGGTGGTTGCCAACCAGCTGTCAATTCAGGAGATCGACTTTAAGGATCCGGCCAACTTCCTTTATTCAGCCGGCCTGCAGGAATTCGTTTATGAGCACCAGCTGTGGCCAAAGGAAGCCAAGTTCAACTGGCGGGAAATTTTTGGCACGAGAAGCGAGAGCGACCTGCACTACAACACCCCGCGGGTTTGGTACGGGCAGAAGCTGCTGACCCCGTCAGTTAAGCAGGAGCCGCAATCTTTTGACCTGCCATTTATTCAAAAGGCGGACCGGCCGCTCAGCGTCCAGGACGCCCAGACGGTACTGGCCAGCCACTACAGCGATACGGAATATGACTTGACCAACCCGAAGAACGCGGGCCAGGCAAGCTTCCGGCCGATCGGGATGGCGACGACCCAGGAATCCCACCTCTTGCAGCTTAAGGGCGAGGACATGTACCACTGGCTGGCCATGGGGGTTACGGCGCAGAGCGTCTACATTCCCTTCTTCCCGCAGGGGACCAAGGTGCCTTACATGTGGGGCAACGGCAAGGTCGACTACAGCCCGAACTCTGCCTACTGGATCTTCAAGCTGGCCGGGGTTCTGGTTGACCGGAACTGGGGCAAGTACGGCAAGGAACTGGCCAACGCCCAGACGGAAGCCAAGGAAAAGGTCCTGCGCCTCCGCTATGAATACGACCAGAAGCTGCATGCTGACCCAAGCCAGGCCACGGCGATCGCGGATGAGGCCAATGCCAAGATGGCCAAGACGGTGACGGACATCTACAACAAGCTGATCAGCAGCTTGATTACCCAGCAGACGGGCGATTCCCCGCTCAGCTTCCAGATGGACCCGAACTTGTAAAAAAGCATATTAAAACAGGCGTGAACCCGCATCCCTGCAGCGTTCACGCCTTTTTCTTTATCTAAATTAATGGTAGCTGATCGTCTGGACCGCTCTTTTGGCATTGATCTCTCTAAAGAAGACCGGTGCCGAGACCCCTTTCAGGATACGGTCGTTGGTATAAGTCACGATCACCGTATCGTCGTAGCCGAGCCCGCGGAGCAGTTTGCGGTTCATCGTCGCCAATAGCTGCCCCTTTTTTACTTCCTGACCGGCTTCAACTAAAATGTCGCAGCCGACCCCGCCTAGCTCTACCGTATTCAAACCCAGGTGGATCAAGAGATCCAGTCCTTCCTTAGTCCGGATGCCAATCTCATGGTTGGTCGGAAACAAAGAAGTAACCGTGCCGTTCAAGGGAGCGTAGATCAAGTCGCTGGACGGCTGAACCGCGAAGCCCTCGCCCAGTCCCTTGCTAGCAAAAATCTCATCGTTGACGTACTCGAGCGGGAACAACCTGCCCTGGACCGGAGCCAGAACCTTGCTCAGCCGGGCCCTGCTCTTTAGCAAATCAAAAATCCTAAACATAAATCAACCTCAAAATGATATTCAGACTAAAATATGTAAGCGAAATCATCACTGTCTAGTTTATCATTTTGATGGTAGTTTTACTATATGTTCCCTCTAACAATTGTCATTTTCCTAACGGAGCAGCCGTTTTGGCCGCCATTTCGACCTTCCAATTATATTCGTCAACCAATTTGTCCATCTCATGCCGGAACCTCCGTGAAAAGCTTAGAATCTCACCGTTCAGCATGACAATAGTCCGTTTGCGCAAGTTGATCGAGATAGCCATAAATAAGCTTGGCCGTGGTTAACATGTCTTGGTACTTTTCATCAGTGAACAGCTTGCCATTTAGGACAATGCTGGTATTCCGGAGGTCTAGTCGGGCTGGACCATCGTCCTAACTGTAGAATAGGGGATTCCTGTTTCTTTAGCAATGCCTTGCCAACTTAATTTGGACTGCAAGATCTTTTGATAGTCCAAGCTGGTGCTGCTTAGACCGTTCAGTGTCTTCGTATCGTTTGCATCAAGCAGCTACATCAAGCTGCTGCAAAGCCTTGCCAATCATCCGGCCGTATGGTGATACAAGCCGGAAACATGTCGACAGTTCATTCAGCCCAAGCCGGAGATGGCCAAAAAGCTCCTAAACACTAACCCCCTGGTTGATTTTCATCCAACCAGGGGGTTTTCTTGTCAGTTATTTAGTTTAGATTTTTTGCTTAACTTCTTGCACGTGGACAACCAGGACCTTCCGCAACCAAGGCAGATCGGCTTTCATGAGGTCAAAGTACTCGCCGGCTTCAACGAATTCGCCAGTAGCATAAACGTGGTAGCCACGGCCTGGACCTTCAGTGCCTTCAAACTTCATGGAGCCGAAGGTCAGGATCAGCTGGCTGTTTTGAGCCGCAATATCTGCTTCAATCGACCGCATCCCAGCAGCAGGCACGAGGAAGGTTGAGTCATCAACCACCTTGATGTAGCTGCTCCAGGTGTTGACCACATGAGCTGGACTGGCTTGGTAGGAAACGATCGTTACTGGTTGCGGATCGCTGATTACCTCCAAAAAGTTTTGGGTTAAAGTAGTGCTTTCTTCTAACATATTTAAATTCTCCTTTTCTTCTTGTTGTAGATATCATAAAATGAAAAGGTGACAATTTACGGCACCTTTTAGCAAAAATAAGGAGAAAAAATTAAAAAAAATCTGAGCGTCTTAATCAAGAGCTGATTTTTTAAGTGACAAGAAGCGCTTTAACCTGCAGGACCTGATGGACAACTTTCAGATTTCCAAGCGGACGGCCCTAAGGGACATTGCCAGCCTGGAGGAACTTGGCTTGGCCTTATACGCCGAAGCAGGCCGGGCTGGCGGCTATTCACTGATTCAAGAGGACCTGCTGACCAAGATATACTTCAATTCGGATGAGGTTGCCGCGATATTTTTCGCGCTCAAAGCCATGGAGCAGCTAAAAGAAACCCCGTTTAACGAATCTTTCCAGATGATCAGCCAAAAGCTGCTCAAGAACCTGGCACCGAGCCGGCAGCAGCAGGTCTTAGCCTCGCAAGCAGCGGTTTCCTTCTTCAACACCCCGGCAGTTCACCACAACCCTTACTTGCGCCTGCTGATGGAGTCAATCCTGCACGACTCCCTGGTCCGGGCCAACTTCAAGGGCCAGCAAGTCCTGCTGCAACCCTGCCAACTCTTTTTTAGGGATGGCAACTGGTTGTTTGCGGCCTATGACTTGGTGGGCCAGGCCTTTTGGAACTACCGCTGCGACCAATTGCAGGATTGTACTGAGCAGGCTGCCGTTCCTAATAAGCTTAGTTTGGCTGAATTGAAGCAAAAGCAGCTAGAGTTTGAACACGACAATTCAGGCCAGGAATTTAAAATTCTCCTCAACCACCGGGGCCAGGAACATTTTTTGAAAAATCTCTACCCAAATATGCAGCTTGAGCATGAAGGCGGGACTACTTATTTGACCGGTTCATATACGCCACGCACCTTTGAGTACTTAATTGACTATCTCTTGACTTTTGGACTGAATGCGAAAATCATCACGCCAGAAGAGCTAAGAAGGAGCTTTAAAGAGCGGCTGGCTGCCATACTTGACCAATACAGCTAAAAAGCCCCTAATTGGACTATATTCCAATCCAATGTCATTAAGTTAAGGGATTGACATCAAGAAAGAAACGTATTATCAAAAATTTGGGTAGTACGGTTCTTTTGACTTTTGTAGAATTCGGAATAAAAATAAACGTGGAAGTGTCATTAGCACTCCCACGTTTATTTTTCCATCCCTAACGACCTCACATTTCTCACTCGTTTTCTTATTTAATCATACCCTTTTTCCAGATTTTTCCGCCAAAAATTCAAATCCGGTCATTTTTCCGCGTATCCGGTCAAAAAAGGCCCCGCCTGAGCGGAGCCTTCTTCTGTCATTTTCTTTGTGACAACTGCCCGTCCATCATGTCATAGATGTGGTCAGCGTATTTTTCCAGCCGCGGGTCGTGGGTGACCAAAATGATCGCCTTCCTGTCATCCTTGGCCAGCTTCTTAAACAAGCGGCCGACTTCTTCCACCCGTTCACTGTCCAGTGATGCCGTTGGCTCATCAGCCAGTAAAATCTTCGGGTTGGCGTACATGGCCCGGGCGATTGCCACCCGCTGCTTCTGCCCGCCTGACAAGTTCTCCGGATACTTCTTGACCAGGTTCTCAATCCCCAGGTCAGCCAAAAGATCCTTTAATTCTTCCTGGCGCAAGTTGCCGGTCTTCTTCACCTTGTCCACCAGCTGGAACTGTTCCTTAACCGTCAAGTAAGGCACCAGGTTGTAGGCCTGCAAAATAAAGCCCAATTTGTTCAAACGCAGGCGGCTGCGGTCCTTTTCCTTCAACTGGCTGATGTCCTGGCCGTCGATTTCCACCTTCCCGCTCGTCGCGGTCTGCAAGGCACCCATAATCGTCAGCAGGGTGCTCTTCCCGGCCCCGCTTGGTCCCATCAACAGAACCACGTTGCCAGTATCCGCGCTGAAGTCGACACCCTTGAGGGCAACCGTCGCTGCATCCCCCTGCCCGTAAACTTTTTTCACGTTCTTAATTTCAATCGCTGCCATCTTAGCCTCCAATTGCCTGTACCGGGTCAATCTTCAAAATCGTTCTAACTGGGTTAAGCCCGCCCAGCAGAGCCATTACCAACATCCCGCCGATCGTCGCCACGAAAATCCCTGGCGTAAAGGCCATCGGAACAGATGCCGGTATCGCGGCCGCCGTGCCCCAGATTGCCAAAAGAGCCAGGACCAAAGCGCTCGTTACCAAAAGCAGACTCTGGCTGACCGTGGCCCAGATCAAAGTCTTGGCCGGCACGCCCTGTGCCCGCAGAACCGCGTAGTTCGGCAGCTTCTGGATAGTCAAAATGTACAGGAAAACTGCCACGATGGCCAGGGAAATGATGAACATGAAAGCAATCATCAATTCAAAAGTCATGTTCTGTTCAGAGTGGCCCGGCAGTTTTTGCGTAAATTCCTTAATCCCGTAAGTCTTGAAGTTCTTCCCCTTAACAGACAGCTTCCGCTGGGAAATGATCCCGGAAGCTTCAATCCCCGGTGCCACGTTCTTTAATTCCTTCCATGCCGGCAAAAAGCCATACATGATCGGTTCAATATTAATCTTGGCATCCTTGACGAAGCCGACGATCGTGTACTTGTGGTCTGACCCGTTCAAGGTCACCTTGTCGCCCAGCTTGTAGCCCTTGTCCTTAAAGCTGCTGTCAGCCGTGACTTCGTACTTGCTCTTAGCGCGTCGGCCAGCAATTACATCCTGGTCTTTGTAGATAAATTCGCCTTTCTTAACCCCCATGTACTGGGCGTTAATCCCGGTCTTGCCCTTCTTCTTGGCCACTACCTGCAGTTCGCCGACCACGGCTTCCTTGTCAGTCAGGTTGATCTTCTTCAAGTCGTCCTTGGTCAAAATCGAACTGTTCATAAACAGGTTGGCGTTCTTGTTCAAGACCACGCTCTTGGTCTGCCAGCCTTCCAAAGCCACCGTGTTTTCCCGGGCCAGGCCGTATGCCAGGCCCCAGGTTGCCAAAATCATGTACGCGATCAGAAAAATCATGAAGACGATCAAGCCGTACCGCATCTTTTCATGCTTGATCTCTTTTAGTGCTAAAAACATTTTTTCTGCTTTCTTCCTTTCTTATGTCTTTTCCCTAGCTTGCCTATTTATGTTGGCTAAAGAGCTTCTCTAAAGCCTCATGCTCCCGGTCTAAGTAAAAATCTGCCTTGTCCGGGTCCAGCAAGGCTTCCTTGATCGCCTCGTGTGACAGGGCCATGGCCGCCCAGGCACAGGCCGGCATCTGCTTGTTGGGCCTGTTGCTTAGCAAAAGCGCCTCGTTAGCCGCGTAGTGCAGGCGGATCAAGTCATAGTACTGGCTGCCAGTAGCCTTGGTCACAAAGTCCTTGGTCATCTGATAGAGCTCGTCTGCCCCCATCCGGCCGGTCAGATCCGTGTGCAGGTCCCGCATAGCCAGCTTGAACAGGTACTGGTAAGCATCCGTCAAATCCTCAAAGTACTTGTAAAAGGCCCCCCGGGCAATCCCGGCTTCCTTGACGATCCGCGCCACCTGGGCGCTGGCCAAAGTATGGGCGCTGAATTCCTTGAGCAGGGCCTCTGTTACCCGGTCCTGCTTGTCTTTACTTAAATTCTCAAAAGTTGCCTTGACCATTTTTACCTCCGTGACACCGTGTCACCTACAACTGCTTTCTAGTATATACCTGAAGTGACATCGTGTCAACATAAAAAGTGACGCAGTGTCATTTTTCTTGCACAAAAAAGGGCTGCCGGAGCAGCCCTTCCCTGTGATAATTAATTTGTGAAGCTTAAAAATTAAAATGTTGTTTTGTTGTTTTTATGTACTTACTGTTAGGTACTTGTTCTTTTCGGTTTTTGGTTAATTCTTGATTTGCTTAGTTGGTTAGTTCTTGATTATTTTTGCTTCGGATTTTTGAAGCTTGCCGCGCGGAGGGAGCCGTGCTTTAGTCTAACGGGAAGATCTTGTCTGGGTTAAGGATGCCCTTAGGATCGAAGAGGCCCTTAACCTTTCTGAGCAAGTCGGTGTAGTCCTTGCCGTAGAAGTCTTCGTAGTAGTTCTGGCGGGCGTAGCCAACCCCGTGTTCACCGGACATGTTGCCGTCCACTGACTTGGCGGTCTTGTAGAGTTCGGAGATAACGGTGTCGCCCTTCTTGGCAAATTCTTCGTCAGTCATATCGTCTGAGCAAAGGTAGATGTTCAGGTTACCGTCGCCGGCGTGGCCGAAGTTAGGAATCCGCATGTCTTCTTCCTTTTCCAGTTCTTCGATCCGGTGCAGAACCAGCGGAATCTTGTTGATCGGCACGGAAACGTCGACTTCGTCCATCTTCGGAGTTGACTTTTGGATGGCCAAAAACAGCTTTTCACGGGCGTCCCAGATGGTCTTGGCTTCGTCTGATTCAGCGTTCAAGACAGTTTCCTTCAAAGCGTAGAATGGCTTGACTGCTTCCAAAGCTTGAGCCAATTGGGCTTCAGCGTCGCTGGCCGTGAAGGAGTCGATGCCCAGGATGATGAAGCCGTCGCCTTCCTTGATTGGGAAAGTAGCGTCGTAGTACTTTTCCCACAGGTTCAAGACCTTGCGGCCCATGTATTCAACAGTGGTTGGCACAACGCCGGAAGCCAAGATAGCTGGCACTGACTGGATTGCATCGTCCAAAGTCGGGAAAGGAATGATGGCGTTCAAAGCGTGCTTTGGTTTTGGGTAAAGACGGAGAACAGCTTCAGTGATCACGCCCAAAGTCCCTTCAGAACCGATGATCAGGTCCTTCAAGGAGTAGCCGGATGATGACTTAACTGACTTGGAACCGAACTTGTAGACCTTGCCGTCAGTCAAGGCAACCTTGACTTCCCGGATGTGTTCACGGGTTACCCCATACTTGATAGCCTTCAAGCCGCCGGCGTTGGTGCTGATGTTGCCGGCTACAGTAGCCCAGTGCATGGCTGGTGCTGGCATGTAGGTAAATGGCTTGTCTGCCAAAAATTCTTCCAGTTGATTCAAACGGATGCCTGGTTGAACAGTGATGGTCAAGCTGGCTGGGTCGTAGTCGATAACCTTGTTCATCTTAACCATGTCCAGGGAGATCCCGCCGTGCACAGTCAAGTTAGCCCTCATCAAACCAGTTGAGTTGCCCCGTGGAGTCAAGGCAATTTCGTGGTCGCTGGCATACTTCAAGACGCTGGCTACTTCTTCAGCCGTGGTTGGCTGGATTACCAGGTCAGGCATAGCCCGGACAGTCTTGAATTGGTCGTGGTCCCAGTGTTCAGTTACTTCAGTAATAAAATGTTCTGGGTCGGCAATCATTGGCCGCAAGTTTTCAATGTCTTCAGCAGTTAACTTATGATATTCCATTCTATCTCACCTTACAGTTTTCTTTTTTGTGTTTCAATCTCCGTTTCTATTAAATTACATCTGAAATCGTTACCAATTTTATGATTTGTTGCACAAAAGAAAAAAGGCCGGTCAGCAAGCGCTTTCCAGCATTTTAAAAGTTTAAAATTTTTTCTTTTTTCACACTTTGTGAAAGATTGTCATGCCTTCTTCCGGAAAACGACCCGGTCTTTCCCGCTTTGGTCAGGGGCAAAGGCATAGCCGAAGTCGGTGAAGTCCGGCAGGTCGGACAAGTCCCGGCCCCCTTCCGCCAGCCAGCGGACTAAACGGCCCCGGGCCATCTTGGCATGAGTTGCCTGGGTCCGCCATTTGCCGTTTTTCTCTTCCTGGAATACGACCTCAAGCAAGCGGTCTCCCTCTTTTAAGAACGGAGTCAGGAGATGGCTGTATTCCTTGGA
This sequence comes from Lactobacillus delbrueckii subsp. delbrueckii DSM 20074 = JCM 1012, assembly GCF_001433875.1. GTDB lineage: Bacteria > Bacillota > Bacilli > Lactobacillales > Lactobacillaceae > Lactobacillus > Lactobacillus delbrueckii. The sequence continues at coordinate 2,605 of NZ_AZCR01000009.1, read as the reverse complement.
AGCCAGGTTGAGGACCACGGAATCATCTTGGTAGAGCTCTTGGTAAACTTTTTCTCCCCAGAATTCATAAAGGCTCTTATACTTAAAGGCAGGCAGGGGGCTCTTCATTTCCAGGCGGTAGGGCACGATCCCGTCAAAGGGGCGAAGGCTGCCGTAAAGACCGGACAAAACGCGCAGGTGCTGATCCAGGTAGTCTAGCCCGGCTTGGTCTAAAACATCGGCGGCCAGGTACTGGTACTGCAGGCCACTGTAGGCAAAGAGGGCTGGTACTTGCGGCTGAGTTAGGTCAGCAGCCAGCATCTGCCGGGCTTCTTCGGTGATTTTGGCATTGGCCCGCCAGACTTTTTCCAGATCAGCTTGATCTAAGGAATGCAAATAGGACCAAAGCTCCTCAGCCTGGTCGAGGAAGACGGGCTGGCTTTTCGGCAAAAAGCCGCCGTCTATCTGCATTTTTTTAGCGGGGGAAATTACAATCTTCATTTTTTACATCCTATTAATAATCTAGTAAAATAAAACATGTGTTTAACAATAAGGAGGAGCAAGCATGATCAACCCTGATTTTGCGATTATCTTAAATTTTAACCCAACTGGGGCAAATGTAAACGCGGATGCTCTGGTCCGCCTGGCAAGGGACATCGGTGCCCGCGCAGTCAGCGGCCGGGAAGAATTAAAAGCGGCCTGCGAAAAGTACACCATCGCCTACCTGCCAGACCAAGCTGGCCAGCACTACAAGGCAGATGAAGTCGTGGACGCTTTGCTAGCTGCCAGAAAGGCCGGCCAGGCCTTAGTCGTTGACGTGGACGGCGAAGACGAAGCTGACCAAGCGACTTTAGACGCTTTGAACGCCTGGATGCACAAGTTTGGCCACGCGGTTAATGAAGGCCAGGAAAGTGACTTGTCAGCTGACGCGGCAGAGGCTTTTGTCTTGACCAACCGGCACGCGCCCTACCAGGCCTACCTTTTCTTAAAGGCCCCTTATCCTGCAGAGGTCAAGGTGACTGGCTTGACGGAAGCGCCAACCCGGATCGAATGGATCGACGGCCGGGAAGAATGTGAATTTGTTTTTGAAAACGGAGTCCTGACGGTTCAGTTAAAGAAGCAAGAAAGTCCTTTTGCCTGGCAACTGGTGCGGATTCAAGGCCACCGGCCGGAGGACGATATCGCGGAGACAAAATTTTAAATTCATATTAAATATCTCTCCGTACATTTTAATCGCTAAGAGATTCGTATTATACTGAACACAATCTTTTGAATGAACAGATTGGAGTTATTAATGACTTCTCGCAAAGACTACCGGAAGAAAAACACTCAAGGCAGCAAATACCTGATTATCGCGGGTGTGGCGGTTATCGTCCTGGCCTGCGCGGGTATTTGGGGCCACAATGCCTACCAACAGCACCAGGCAACCGTTCTGGCGGAAAACAAGAAGCAGGTGGCATACAACAAGAAGCACTTCAACGCTAACGTCACTATCTATGGCGTCAAGGTGGGCAAGCTGACGGTTGACCAAGCGGTCGAAAAGATCCAGGCCAAGGCTGTCAACAAGCTGGTCTACAAGGACGGCAAGATCAGTGCTGTTCGTGACAGCAAGCTGACAACTATCAGCAAGGAGCAGGTCCAGAAGTACTTTGACAAGCAGTACACCCAGCTGCCGACTGACCAGAGCTACAATTACGAGAACACGGCTCTGAAGAAGGGCAAGAGAAAGCTGAAGGCCATTACCGCGGCCAGCGTGGACTACTCTGTGGCGGGGAAGACTTTTACCCTGGCAGCTAAAGACTACTTGACCCAAGTCAGCTACTACAGCGGCGCTGTCCACTACGACGACGCAAGCAAGCTGACGGCGAAACTGAACGCCATGGACAAGGAAGTCAAGACTTTGGGCAAGAGCTACAAGTTCAAGACGCCAGCCGGGTCAACCATCACCGTTACCAACCAGAGCTACGGCTGGGGGATCTGGACGGCCAGCGCCAAGAAGGCGGTTCTGTCAGCTTATGAGACTGGCAAGAAGACCATTGACGGGAAGAACCACATCTATGGTGAATGCTACACCACGCAAGGTCTGGGCTACGGCAAGAGCAACAATGGTCTGGGCAACAGCTATGTGGTTGTGTCAATCGCCAGCCAGGACATGTGGGTGGTTGTCAACGGCAAGGTGGTCGTAACTGTGTCTGACGTGGTTACGGGGACGGCCAACAAGGGCGACAACGCTACGCCTACTGGGGTTTGGTACATCATGTACAAGCAGCGGGACGCTACTTTAAGAGGGCAGAACGACAACGGGTCGAACTACGCTTCTAAGGTCAACTACTGGATGCCGTTTACGATGAGCGGCTGCGGGCTGCACGACGCGTCATGGCGGACCGACTGGTCAAGCACGGCCTACCTGAAAGGCGGGTCACACGGCTGCGTCAACATCCGGCCTAGTGAAATCAAGTCCGTTTGGGACGCGGTTAAGGTGCACATGCCTGTGATCGTTTACTAAGAAGTAAATTACATATAAAAAAGGATCTATCTTCGTCGAGAAGTGATGTGACCCCCAAAATTGGGACAATTTAGTATTACGCCGTTAAGGTTGTTAAAACATGATTCCGATATTCAATCG
>NZ_AZCR01000089.1 GCF_001433875.1 Lactobacillus delbrueckii subsp. delbrueckii DSM 20074 = JCM 1012 | reverse complement strand
GCAAGTTTGATTTCTTTAGTGTATTTAGTCATGAAAATAACCCCCGAAATTAGTGTCCTAATTTCGGGGGTCATATCACTTGCAGGGCAGGGATGCTCTTTTGCTTTAAGATGGTATATGGTATAATTTTAACTTGAATTCAGATTGAAGGGGAAGAAAGCGTGAATCTTGTCAAAAAAGTCCTAAAATCCAGGCCAGCCATCGCCTTTGCGGCCAGCTTCCTGGTCACCATGCTGATCTTCGCGGCCTTCGGCTACGCGCCATTTGGCCTCAAGTCGGTTGCCGGGGCGGATGCCAATATCCAGTACCTCGATCTCTTTGCTTACTTAAAGGACGTCTTAGCCGGGAAAAACTCTGCCACATATACGATGAGCGCCTTGCTAGGCGGGGATGAGGTGGCCACATTTGCCTATTACTTAATGTCGCCGCTTAACTTGCTGGTCGTCTTTTTTCAAAAGAGCCAGCTGCCTATCTTTTATGACATCTTGCTCGCCCTCAAGCTGTCTTTATCGGCCAGCAGCATGGCCATCTTTTTAAAGCATAGATTTCCAAAAATTACTGGGAAATTCCAGCTCTTCCTGGCCATGAGCTACGCTTTCTGCCAGTACAATATCGCCCAGTCCTGCAACATCCTTTGGCTGGACGGGGTGTACCTGCTGCCTTTAATCTTGCTGGGTATATACCAACTAGTTGCGGTCGACAAGAGAAAAGGCTTCTTCTTACTGACCATCAGCATCGCCTGCAGTATGGTCTTTAACTGGTATACGGGCCTTATCAATATCATCTTTTCCGCCATCTGGCTGGTCGTCGAGGAAGTTCTGTACCTCTATGAGGGCAGTTATGAGTTAAAAGCTTTGTTCAAAAGGCTTGGCGGTTATCTCTCTGCAGTATTTTTGGGCCTGGCCTTGAGCGCCTTTATCTTTTTGCCGAACTATGTAAGCCTGAAAAGCGGGGCAAGAAGCACTTTTGACTGGGACCTGCTCAAGCCGGACTTGATCAATAATCCTTTTACAGTCGTCGGCAAGCTGGGGCTAAACGTGATGAGCGACTCCACCAATGTCTCCCTTTATTGCGGCAGTATTGTGGTGATCGCAGTCTTTGCCTTGTTTTTTAGCAAGGAATTAACGAAGGAATTCAAGGCAATCATGGCCTTGTTAGGGCTGGTGATGCTCCTCCTCTTTTACTGGCAGCCAGCTAATTTCGCCTTTTCACTCTTCAAGCTGGTCGAAAGCTACTGGTCCCGCTACTCTTATCTCGGCATCTTTATTTTGATCTTCATGGCCGGGATTTTCTTCAGCCAAGTCGAAGACAAGGTCCAGCCGCTTTTCTATGGAACGGCAGCGTATCTCACAATTTTTATCATCCAGAACTGGAAAAACTTGACCAGCAAGGGCGTGGTCTATACTGTCCTGTCAACCGTGCTGACGGCAGGACTGCTGATTTTTTACGAAAAAGCCGGGAAGAAGGGGATGCAAAAGCTTGCTCTTCTGGCTCTGGCCGGTCTGCTCTTGACCGAGATTACTTACAATGCCAAAAAGCTCTGGGCCACCTACAAGGATGACTGTAAAGTAGCTAAAGTTGATGAATTTGCTGCTTACAGCAGCCAGCAGGAAAAGCAGATCGCTGCTTTAAAGAGATATGATCCAGGTGCCTACCGGGTCAGCCAAACCTCTACCAGACTCAAGCTGCGCCTGAATTTAACCGCGGCATATAACGAAGGCCTGGCCTACAACTACTGGCCGATCGCCAGCTATGTCTCCAGCCAGGATCCCAAGCAGCTGAAGTTTTTGGAAAGTGTCGGCTACCGGTCTGCCGCCCAGCGGGTAACCATTGTCAACACTTCAGTCCTTGGTGCTGACTCCTTATTAGGGGTTAAATACGTACTGACCGGTCAAGTTCTTCCAGGCTTGGAGAAAACGGCATTGCCAGCTGCTAATGGGAAATCTGTATACCGCAACCCATATGCTTTGCCCCTGGCTTTTTCCAGCCAAAATGACGTAAATAACCCGGTCTTTACAGGGAATCCTTTTGCCTACCAGGAAGCGGCCTACAGCCAGCTCCTGGGCAAAAAGGTTACCCTCTATAAAAGGGTTGCCTATAAAAAGACGGTCCAAGCGGATAAGGTAACTTATGTGCTGAATTCCAAGGATAAAAGGAACCCTCTCTACGGTAATCTGCCCTGGAGCCAGGCCGGGGACAATGTCCTGGAAATCAATGGGAAAGTTCTCTCCAACTACGCCGGCTGGCTGTCGCCAAGCGTCTTCTTCATCCCGGTCCAAAAGCGGACCAGAGTAACCTTAAAGACCAAGACGCCCAATGCCTACCAGGCCCAGTTCTACCAGCTGGACTTGCAAAAACTGGCAAAGGCTAGTCAGGAAATCCAAGCTAAGGCCATCAAGCAGATCTCGTTTAAGGGGCCAAGGATCACCTTTACCGCTATAGGCAAGAAGGGAAAGGCCAGCTATGCCTACTTAGAAGTGCCGGTCAAGAGCGGCTGGAAGGCGACGAATAACGGGAAGAAGGCTGAGATCTTCGGTTACTTGGGCACCTTCATGAAGTTCAAGCTTAAGCCAGGTGTCAACAAAATCCAGTTAACCTACACAATCCCGAAGATGAAACTGGGAAGTTTGATCAGCGGACTTGCTGCTTTGGTCTTGCTCCTAGTGGCTTTTTGGCCAAAAATTGGGCAAAGAAGCAGGAAATAAGCGACTAAACGAATAAAATTCCATCCTAGTAATACCGATAATAAACCCCCTGAAATTATTGTCCTAATTTCAGGGGGTTTATTGTTAAGGTCAGATGAGTATCTTAATTCGTCATCCGTTCAAGGAATTAAGCAATTACACCGCTGTTCAGGCGGTCGACTACGACGCTGACAGGATCAATGCTGTGAATTGAGCTGATGCCCAGACCGAAAGAGGCAATTCCGCGGCTAAGATCGCCGTCATGCATCACGTACAGAAAGCAGTTATAGTCACCAGCCGCAGCCCAGATTTCAGCAACCGACTTGCCTTGCTTATCCATCTCGAGCAGCTTTTCTGGCAACTCACCAGGCAATGACCGGTAGAGGGAATTAGGCGTGCGGAACATAAGCAAGTCATTGGCATCATATTTGAGCATGTCCTGCTTGATGTTTTCAGCTAATGGAGATTCTTCAGTTGCCAAAAATGCGGTCCCAGCATATACGCCTTCCGCGCCAAGGTCGAAGGCTGCTCTGACGGTTCGTTTGTCAACCAGACCACCCGCGGCCACGACAGGAACCTTGCCATCAGTAGCATCAACGATCAATGGCAAGATGGCAAAAGTTCCGATGACCTTAGCTGGAATAGTGCCGCCTTCATCAAAACCAGTGGCAATAATCACGTCAACGCCTGCTTCAATGGCTTCTCTGGTATTTTCAGCAGTTGGCGTCACAGCACGGAAGATGATCTTGATGCCAGCTTCTTTGAACTTCTTTGCCCACTTGCGGTTCATCAAGCCACTCCAGAAGCACGACTGGAACGTTCTCTGCAACTGCAAGCTGAAAAATTTCCTCCAAGAAAGCTTTGGCTGGCAGCCCTTTGCGGGTATTTGACTCCGGCGCCTTGAAGCGGGCAAGAGAACTGGAAGCAACTGGTTTCCTGCAAATGACCCTGGTGGCTAGCGAACAAATCGCCTGGCCCGGCGGCTTCGGCATCGTTGAATAAATGAAACTGCTTAGCTGATTTTGTCAATTTTTCCTCAAAAAAGGTTCAGTATAAAAACTTGTGTAAATGACTGAGAGACTTAGAAAGCTTTCCGCGATAGTTCCATTAACCGCAGGA
>NZ_AZCR01000088.1 GCF_001433875.1 Lactobacillus delbrueckii subsp. delbrueckii DSM 20074 = JCM 1012 | reverse complement strand
TGTCGTTATTAACATTGTAAGGGACAACCCTTCTTTTTTTGTTGCCTATTTTCTATTTACACAAGAATTTATACTGAACCATTAAATTTAGAAAAGGAGGAATGGATAAATGAAAACTAAACACGGACAGAGCCAGTTGCCGGAAATCGCGCTGCCCTGGCTGGTCGTGGCCGAACTGGCTACTTGGATCGGGGCCAGCTTCATTTGGCCACTGACTTCCGTTTACCTAAACAAGCGGTTGGGGATCAGTCTGTCGGTAATCGGGATCGTCCTCTTCTGCAACTGCGTGGCCAACATGCTGGGGTCAACCATCAGCGGCCGGCTTTTTGACCGGCTCAATCCTTATCCTTTGATTACGGGCGGGATGCTGTTGGATGCTTTGGTCCTGTTGGCCATGGCCTTCTTCCATGGCTGGCCGGTTTACTGGGTCTGGCTTGTCTGCACGGGCTTTTTAGGGGGCTGGAACGGGGCCCTGGTCAATTCCATCGCCACCAGCCTGCGCAAGTATCCGGGCCGGTATGTCTTCAATATTCTATACTTCTCCCAGAACCTGGGGGTGGTAATCGGGACCTTGGCTGTCGGCTACCTTTACGACTACTCAATTGAGCTGCTCTTTATCATTGCCAGCTGCCTTTTCTTGATCGGGGCTTTAGTTGCCTTCTGCAAGTTTAAGCCGATCGTGGCCTACCATGCCCGCCGGCAGGAGCAGAAGAAGACTGGCCAAACCCCGCTGAAGGCGGAAAAGATGCCAAAGGCCAACTTCTGGATGGCCATGGGCTTCTTCGTCACCTTGGGGGTGACCTGGCTGATGTACATGAACTGGGAGTCCAACCTGTCAGTTTACATGGTCAGCCTGGGGATTCCTTTCCACCTTTACTCAACTTTATGGACGATCAACGCCGGCATCATCGTGGTCGTGCAGCTGATTTTGGCCCGCTTCCCGCGGATCTTCAAGAGCATCTACCAGCAGATCTACTTCGGGATCTTCATGTTTGCCGTGTCCTGGCTGACCTTGATTTTCGCCAAGACATACCCGGGCTTCGTCTTGTCCATGTCGATCTTGACCTTGGGTGAATCGACGGCCTTTCCCGCCATTCCGGCCTATGTCAACGACATGTCGCCGTACTCCAGCAAGGGCAAGTACCAGGGGATGACCCTGGTGGCTAGCGGGGTCGGCCGGGCCTTCGGGCCGCTTTTCGGCGGGACCTTGATCGACCTCTTCGGCTACAAGACCATGTTTGTAGTTGCCAGCTGCGGCATCCTCCTTTGCCTTTTGGCCCTCTTGCCGCTGAGAACAAAGCTGAAGGACCAGGTGCAGTTCTTCAAGTAGGAATTTTTAGCATTTTTTTGCACTTTGGTTGAACAGGGAAGCAGTTAACGGGTAAAATAAGAGGATAGTGAGAAAAGGAGGAAAACATGCTTAAGGTTTACGGGACAAAAATCTGTCCGGACTGCATCGCCTGTGAGGCCAGTTTTAAAAAGTACGGCATCGGCTACGAATTCGTTAATATTTTCGCCACCATGCCGGATTTCAAGGAATTTTTGCGCTTGCGGGATGCCAGTCCCGCCTTTGCTCACGCTAAGGAGCAGGGCAGCGTGGGGATTCCGTCCTGCGTCAAGGAAGACGGGGAAATTTTTACCGACTGGGAAGGCTTCTTAAAGGACCAGGGCTTAGAGCCAATCTGGCCCGAAGCAGCTGACCAGGCCAAGGCTGAAATCGCGGCCCAGTGCGACCTGCGCCAGCACAACTGCTAGTTGAAAAACAAGGAGGAAGAAATATTGAACAATAAATTTGCCGTCCGCGGCGGCAGCGGCGACACGACTGTCGTTGACAAGACTGCCCGCCCGCAGGACAACCTGTATTTGGCCGTTAACTCTGACTACCTGGATCAGCTGGAAATCCCGGCTGACCGGTCCCGGATGGGGAGCTTTGACCAAATCGCTGAAAACGTTGAAAAGACCCTGATGGCTGACTTCGCGGCTTTTGCCAGCGGGGAAAAGGAAGTTCCGGCCCTGCCGAACCTGGCCAAGGCCGTTGAACTATACAAGCTGGCCAAGGACTTTGACAAGCGGAACGCTGACGGGGCAGAACCAATCCAGGCTGACTTGAAGAAACTGGAAGGCTTGAACAGCTGGAATGACCTGCAAGGCGCGGCATCTGCTTTGGCCAAGGAAGGCTTTGACCTCCCATTCTCCTTCTCCGTTGACGCGGACATGAAGAACACCAAGGTCAACACGGTTTACTTCGGCGGTCCCCACATCTTTTTGCCAGATACGACCACTTACGAAAGCCCGGACGCGGAAAAACTCTTGGGCGTGTTAAAAGAACAGACCCTCAAGCTCTTCCAAATGGCCGGGGTAAGTGAAGAAAAAGCCGCTGAATATGTAGACGGGGCCCTGGCTTACGACCAGCGCCTGGCCAAGGTAGTCAAGTCCAGCGAAGAATGGGCTGACTATCCTGCCATGTACAACCCGATTTCATTGGCAGACTTCAAGAGCAAGTTCACTAGCTTTGACATGGGCCAGTTCCTGGCAGGCTTCCTTGGTGAAGAACCAGAAGTTTTGATCAACACGGAACCCCGCTACCTGGACCAAGCAGAAGGTCTTTTAAACGAAGCCAGCTTCAGTGAAATCAAGGGCTGGATGCTGGTTAAGTTTATCAATGACGTGGCCTCATCTCTGTCGCAAGAATTCAGAGAAGCCGCATTCCCGTTCAGCCAGGCTTTGACCGGCCAGCCGCAACTGGCCAGCGGGATTAAGCAGGCCTACCGGATTGCCAACAGCACTTTCAGCGAAGTTGTCGGCGTCTACTACGGGCAGACCTACTTCGGGGCCGCCGCCAAGGAAGACGTTTTGGGCATGATCAAGCGGATGCTGAAGGTCTACGAGGACCGGCTGGCCAAGAACGACTGGCTCTCCCAGGCGACTAAGGACAAGGCCATCACCAAGCTGCAGGCCTTGATCTTGAAGGTCGGCTACCCGGACAAGATTGAAGACATCTACAACCGCCTCCAGGTTACCCCGGCAGAAGAGGGCGGCAGCCTTTACAGCAACCTGCAGGCCGCCAGCCAGGAAAGCATCAAGTACAGCCTGGAGAAGCTCCACCAGCCGGTTGACCGGACTGTTTGGCTGATGCCAGGCAACCTGGTTAACGCCTGCTACGACCCGCAGAGAAACGACATCACCTTCCCAGCGGCCATCTTGCAGGCACCATTCTACAGTGCTGACCAGAGCCGGGCAGCCAACTACGGCGGGATCGGGGCCGTGATCGCCCACGAAGTTTCCCATGCCTTCGACAACAACGGGGCCCAGTTCGATGAATTCGGCAACATGAAGAACTGGTGGACCGAAGCTGACTACAAGGAATTTGCTGACCGGACCAAGGCGGAAATCGCCCTCTTTGACGGGCTCAAGTTCGGCCCGACTACTTTGAACGGCAAGCAGATCGTGTCCGAAAACATCGCTGACCAGGGCGGCTTGACCGCGGCCATGACCGCCTGCAAGGAAGAAGGTCAAGGCCTGGAAGACTTCTACGCCAACTGGGCTAGAATCTGGGCACAAAAGTCCCTGGAAGCAGCAATCAAGATGATCGTTTCCGTTGACGTGCACGCGCCAGGCCCTCTGCGGGCGAATGTCCAGGCCCAGTGCCAGGACGAATTCTACGAGACCTTTGACGTCAAGCCGGGCGACGGGATGTACTTGGCTCCGGAAGACCGGGTCAAGATCTGGTAGTTTTTCATAAAATTTCATAAGCAACAAAAAAGCAGTCATTCTATCAATGACTGCTTTTCTGCTGCCGTGCGTTTGTCTAATATATGTGTGTAAAAGAGGAAAAGAAAAAGGAAAATTAATTCCCGCCAATTGCAAGAATAAATTGAACACTTACCATAACATCTAGCAGATTTTGACTATCTACGCCGGTAAATGCGGTCAA
>NZ_AZCR01000087.1 GCF_001433875.1 Lactobacillus delbrueckii subsp. delbrueckii DSM 20074 = JCM 1012 | reverse complement strand
GTTATTAACATTGTAAGGGACAACCCTTCTTTTTTGTTGCCTATTTTCTATTTACACAAGAATTTATACTGAACCAAAATAATGTATTGAAAGTTCAAGATGGTATAGCAATATTTTCAGACAGGCGATATAGAGATTCAAACGTAATTTTTTATAGGTATGGTAGGCTTAAGGGACCGGATAAATGGATTTATAATCCTATTACGAAATTAAAGGAATATAGGGACTATGAGAGTATGGAGTACCGCTTACCAGCTTGGGTTGATGATCCATTTCCAGATAACTCAGATGATAGTAAAACATGTAAATACTTGTTTAAGAAAATTATTCCAACGGAAGGGCTAAATTCTAAGCCTTCAGGAGCTACGTTTTTAGCCCATGTTGCCGGTAGTGAAGAGGAATTTGTCCTAAAAAATGCGCATCCAGGATATATGAACTTGGGGGTAGCATGTACAGATTCGCTGAAGAATGAAGCGGTAAATATAAAGAGAATGATGAAATTCGATTTTATTCCTAATTATATTGCTGATTTTTCAGAAGACGAAGATTATTTTTTATGTGAAGAAAAAAAGTGCGGCCTAAGTGTTGATGACTATCGTGCGGATTCGCACCATAATTTTATTGATAAAAAGTTACGTAAGAAAACAATCAATGACTACAGAAAATCGATTACAGATCTATTGAAAAATGTACAGATACTTCATGATGAAAGGATTTTTTTAGGAGATATATCATCGGAAAATGTTTTAGTAGATCCAGAAACTAACCTTGTAAGTTTTGTAGATTTAGAGCAAAGCGTATTTTTAGAAGATCATTCGAAAATAGCTTTTTTTGCACGTACTGAAGGCTTCTTTGATGAAAATACACCATTTTTAGCCCCAATTGCTCAAGATAATCAACAATTAGCATATTTATTGATATCATTTTTCTGTCGAGGAAATATGTTCTTGTTGATCGATCATAGTGGCGCTATGACAATTAATTTTTTTAAGCAGTATGCGTCAACTCATAATCTTCCAAAAGTTTTTGTCGATGTCATCATGGACTTATTAGAAGATCCAAATCAGCGGTTAGATAATTTGGTTGAAGTGTTAGATAAGATGGATTGTGAGAACCTCTATAATTCCGAAGATTTGGTTTCTTTAGATGACTTTCAATACGAACTTGTTAAATCTGTATATCTGGCCATGATTGATGGAATACAAATTGATGATAAGAAAACTCTTTTCTTTGAGGAAGATACGGATTTAATATTCAATGAGAATATGGTGTCTATCTACAAGGAGTATCTCCAAAAGCCAACGATCTTTAATGATATATTTTTTGAAAAAAAGATGCATAACCATGTTATTTCAGAAGGCAAGAGATTGGTGGAGATGCTTAAGGATGGGGATGAGCGATTAGCGGAAACCTCATTAGTTCAAGTATATGCATTACTCTTGTGTACTATAAAAATTGGATAACGGAATATTCAACATATTTATCACCATATTTTGCTGACGGCACGGCAGGTATGATCAACATTTTGCTAGAATACAGGGAAAAATTTCATGATACCAAATATGATGCGTCGATTCTAGATTTAGTTAATTCTATTTCTCAAGAACATATGCCTAAAAATAGTTCTCTGTATAGAGGATTAGGAAGTTTCATATACGTCCTTCAGAAATTCAAAAAATATTTAAATCAAGCAAACGAGATAATGATATAAGGGAAATGTTTAGGAATCTTCCGTTGTACTCAATTGTTTCTAATGGTAATAGATACATGGTTGATGAGTCGTTTAGGCGCATAAGCTTAGACTTTGCGGATGGAAATGCTGGAATTATATTTTTGATAGAACAAGCTAAGCAAATGGGAATTTTATAGATTTAAAAAGGTTGTGAGTGTTTTGTATTATTCAGATTTTATCAAGGGCAACCGAGTTAGGTTTATCGCGATCATTCTTTTAGTTATTGGCGGCAGCGCGCTTCTGGCCGGCAACAACGCCTTGCTGACACTGCTGGGGGACAGCTTGCGCAAAGGAAACCTGCTGCTTTTCGTGACAATTATCGGGATTAATTTTGTGGTTAATTCCATCGGCAGCAGCTTGTCTTATAGAGCCAATTACTTGTATGACAAACAGACTCAAGAGTATTTCCACAAGCTTCGGTCTGCTGAAGTGGAAAAAATCTACAACAGTGGTAACAAGGCACCAAAAGTTTCCAGCGTTCAGAACAGTTTGACCCAAGATTTAAACATGCTGGGTGAAAATTTCCTGGCTCCATGGCTGAAAATTGCCGCTTGTGGATTGGATGTAGTCCTTTCCTCAATCATCGTCTTTACCTACAGCTGGCTTTTATTGCTGGTAATTCTGCTTCTTGCAGTGTTGATGTTTTTCATGCCTCGATTTTTATCTCCAGCTTTGCAAAAGGCTATGGATGATATTTCTAATGAAAACAAGCGTTATCTCGATATGCTGGAAAAATGGTTTAGCGGTTTGAGCGTTTTGCAGAGATACCACGTCAAGCAGAAGCTTTTGGCGGTGACGACTGCTCAAGGAAAGCGACTTGAAGATGCCAATGTCAGACGGTCCGGCCGGATGCAAGTTGCCAGCGGCGTCAACAATGCCGCAAACGTGTTGTCCCAGGCCTTGATTTTGCTCGTTTCAGGTGTCTTGATTATTACTGGCCGGATGAATTTCGGTGTTTTCTTTAGCATTGGCAACTTTGCCAGCACGATTTTTACTGAACTGGGGGTTGTGGTCAACCAATATACTATTTTGCAGTCAAGCAAGACTTTAAACGCCAAGCTCAGAAAGCAGCTTGCAGTTCAGACCGACCACTTAGAAAAGACTGAAAGTTTGGACCATTTTCAGTCATTGTCAGTTCAAGCCTTGTCTGTAGCTTTTAGTAATGAGGAAAAAATCACTTATCCGGATTTTCAAATCAAGCGGGGAGAAAAAATCTTATTGTCAGGTGACAGCGGGACTGGAAAATCTACGCTTTTTAAGCTGATCCTGCAGGAGTTGCCATTGGCGACTGGAAAGATTTGTTTTAAAAACGAAGCCGGGCAAGAAATTGAGCGGCCAGACCTGTCTCAAATTGGTTATGTTCCGCAAGATCCGGTTCTCTTTCCAGGTACAATCAAGGAAAACATTACAATGTTTAACTCCAAGCTGAATGACCGGGTAATGCATTTTGTTAAGCAGTTGAATTTGGAAAAAGATCTGGCTAAATTCCCGGCAGGAGTAGATACGGAACTCGATCAAGGCAAGCATGCCCTGTCTGGCGGCCAGCGGCAAAAAGTGGTTTTGGCCAGAGCACAGATCCATGACAGTCAGCTGATTTTCATTGATGAAGGCACTTCAGCCATCGATGCACACAATGGCTTGGAAATTCTGCAGAATCTGTTGCAAAACGATGCAACGATTGTTTTTATCGCGCACAACTTGACTGAAGAGATGCGGCAGTTATTTGACCGGGAGATTCATTTGAGCAATACTGCAGGTTAAACGAAAAAGCGGGCAAGTTTGGCTTGTCCGTTTTTTATTCATTGAAATATTTGCTAAAAGCTTTGCGATATTGGCTGGGGGTCATTTTTTTCCAGGCTTTAAAATTACGTTCTAAAACTTTGGCTGAAGAAAAGCCGCAGTAATTGGCAATGTAGGCGACGGAATAGTTTGTACTCAGCAAGAGGTATCTGGCATGCATGAGCCGGACTTGTTTTAAGTATTTGCCTAAAGGAAGTTTAGTCACTTGGCTCAATTCTTTATTTAAAGTCACTTGTGAAATTCTAAAATGTTCAGCAATGCTTTGTGCCGTGATATTGGTGGAAGAGTTGTTGGCGATGTAGGCGATCACCGTGTCAGCCAAAGATTGGTTTGGCGGCGTTGTGACGGCAGTTTTTTCAGTATATTCGCTGTCGATCAGGGCAATCATTTGAAAAAATTCGCTCAAAATTAAAAAGCGGATACTGTCACTGATCGGCTGGTCGACGAGTTCAGCGATGGTAATCAGATTTTTTCTTAACTGCCGGTAGCTGGCTGTATCGCGGCTGATATGGTCCATCTTGATCCGCCAATTTTTACTGGAAGGATATTCTTTTTCTAAAAAATTATTGTCCGCCGATTGTAAAATTAAACTGAACACTGTTCCGATCCAGTAAGAAAAATCGTTTTCACTGGATCAGAGCACAAAAAAT
>NZ_AZCR01000086.1 GCF_001433875.1 Lactobacillus delbrueckii subsp. delbrueckii DSM 20074 = JCM 1012 | reverse complement strand
AACCTCTCTAGAAATGTTTGTGGTAATTCATATTCTACCAGATGGTTGAAATGGATTTTTTGTGCTCTAATCCAGTGAAAATGATTTTTCTTACTGGATCGGAACAGTGTTCAATTTGATTTTACAATCGACGAAAATAAATGGAAAGGACATCTAAATCAAATGAACGCGTTGCAAGAATATCCTGATCAAAACGGTGTCACTCGCCACCAAGTAGCTAAACAAACTGGGATTGCTAATACGACCTTAGCCAACGCCGTTAAAGAAACTAAACCATTATCCGGGCAAACCGTCAAAGTCATTACCGCGGTTGCACAGGCCCTGGGTAAGACGCCAGGCCAAGGTCTTGATGATCTGATTGAACTTGACGAGGATAATTCAAAGTAACCATTTTTCATCTAGTTTTCCATGCAAAAAGTCGCTTAGAAGATCTCTAAGCGGCTTTTTTAACTCCTCAAAATTCTGTGTCAAACCATTATTTAAGTATCTTGTCAATCACCTTAAAAGCCAGCCAAAATAGGGAGATAATACCGCAAATCACAATAAACATGATCACGTCAATGTAGCGCCATATAAACCACATAAGCAATCCCGACAGGATAACTCTTATAATCACAGAGCATCCCCACTCGTGCCACCATTCTTTCACCATAACACCACCACATTCCTCCAGCTAACTTAAAGAGGCTGCCCGTCGCCCCCGACTAGAAATTCCCTTCTACTCCTCAAAACTCCCTAAACTTTTTTCTACGTTCCGCAATGTGATATTCCAAATTGTCCAAATCTCCTTCGTTCCAAGTCCAACGGTGGATAAAATCTATCGTAATCCCCCGCCTCATAGCATAGTTCTTTTAAACTCTGATTTTTCTGCGCCGCTTAAACTTTCCCACTTTGCCCTCATCCTTTTGTCTTCTTTAGATTCGCCCATTCCATTACCTCCTAATAATGCGCTTTCTTCCTCCAAATTATATCATCTCCCCGCCTTCTTCCGCGATCTGCTTTCTGTATTCGCTGACGCCCTTCCAAATGGTAAAAGCCCGCAGAAAGGAATTCTGTCAAAAGACGCCAAAAAGCCAGGACAAATTTGCCCTGGCTTAACAGCGATTAATCCTAATTTTCTTCCGCCAGCTTGCCTCTGACCTCATCAACCTGCTTTTGGACTGACTCCGGCGTTGGTCCTCCCAAAGAAGTCCGCTTGGCCAGGCAGTTATGCAGGTCAATTGCCTGGTACAAGTCTTCCTTAAACAAGTCGCTGTAGCCCTTGTAAGTTTCAAGCGGCAAGTCTTCTAAAACCATGTCCTGGTCGCTGCACAAGGCCACCAATTGCCCGGAAATATGGTAGGCATCTCTAAATGGCATCCCCTTCTTAGTCAAATAGTCCGCCAAGTCCGTCGCGTTAATAAAGCCCTTCTGCGCCGCCTGGTGCATAGCCTTCTCATTAGCTTCCAATGTCTTGATCATCGGGATAAAAGTCTCCAGGCACAGCTCAACATTGTCGATGGCGTCAAACAAGGCTTCCTTGTCTTCCTGCATGTCCTTATTGTAGGCCAGGGGCAGTCCCTTCAAAGTCGTCAAAATCGCCATCAAGTCCCCGTAGACCCGGCAGGTCTTCCACCGAGCCAGTTCAGCCATATCAGGATTTTTCTTCTGCGGCATGATGGATGACCCAGTCGTATAAGCATCCGCCAGGCGGACAAAGTGGAATTCCCAAGATGACCACAAGATCAGCTCTTCGCTTAAGCGGGAGAGGTGCATCATCACCAGCGCCAAATCACTTAAATCTTCCACCACATGATCCCGGTCGCTAACCCCATCTAAACTGTTGGCTACCGGAGCCTTAAAGCCCAAAAGTTTCGCTTCATAAACCCGGTCTATCGGGTAAGTCGTTCCGGCCAGGGCGCAGCTGCCGATTGGCGAATAGTTCATCCGCTCTTCCATCTGCCCGAGACGTTCCAGATCCCGCATGAACATGTAAGCATAAGCCATCAGCTGGTGGCCAAAAGTGACCGGCTGGGCCCGCTGCAGGTGGGTATAACCCGGCATGAGGCTGGCCTTGTACTTTTCTGCCTGGTCGCAAAGAGCCGCCACCAAATCTTTTAAAAGCTGCTTGATCTGCCCGTTTTCTTCCCGCATGTACAAGCGGATATCCAGGGCCACCTGGTCGTTTCTTGATCGGGCCGTATGCAGCATCTTCCCGTCCTGGCCGATCCGGTCAGTCAGGGTCTCTTCAATGAACATATGAATGTCTTCAGCGGCCGGATCGATTTCCAGCTTGCCGCTATTTAAGTCAGCCAAGATGCCCTCCAGGCCGGCAATGATTTTCGCACTTGCTTCTTCAGGAATAATCCCCTGCTTGGCCAGCATCTTGGCATGGGCAATGGAGCCGGCTATGTCTTCTGGATACATTCTTTGGTCAAAACGGATGGATGAGTTGAAGTAGTCCGCGATCTGGTCAGTCTTACCGGAAGTTCTGCCGGCCCACATTTTTTTCATATCACAATCACCTAATCTAAAAAACTTGTCCCGTCTTACTTCTTCTTGGCGTCCAGCTTGGCTTGCACCTGGATCGGTAGCCCGAAGAGGTTGATAAAGCCAGCGGCTTCCGTCTGGTCGTAGTCTGATTCGTCAAAAGTTGCCAGTTCAGTTGAGTAAAGGCTGTTTGGCGAAGTCACCCCGGCCTTGATGATGTTGCCCTTGTAGAGCTTCAATTTGACCGTCCCGGTCACGCATTCCTAGGTCTTGTCGACAAAAGCAGCCAGTGCTTCTCTTAATGGGGTAAACCATTGCCCGTCGTAAACCAGTTCTCCGTAAGTAATGGCCAATTCTGACTTCTTGTGCTGAACCTGCTTATCCAGGGTGATAGTTTCCAGGTATTCGTGGGCAAAGTAGAGAATGCTGCCGCCTGGAGTTTCATAAACCCCTCTTGACTTCATCCCGACCAAACGGTTTTCGACCAAGTCCAAAAGGCCAATCCCATTTTCCCCGCCGACCTTGTTCAGCTTCTCCAGCATTTCCATTAAAGGCATTTCCTGCCCGTTTAAGGCAACTGGTACGCCCTTTTCAAAGTCCAGCTGCAGGTAAGTTGGCTTGTCCGGGGCATCAAGCGGTGACACGCCCATTTCCAAAAAGCCCGGCTTTTCATAAGTTGGCTCAAGACTCGGGTCTTCCAAATCCAGCCCTTCATGGCTTAAATGCCAGAGGTTCTTATCCTTAGAGTAGTTGGTCTCCTTGCTGATCCGCAAAGGAACATTATGAGCGGCGGCATAGTCGATTTCATCTTCTCTGGAAACCAGGTCCCATTCCCGCCAAGGAGCAATGATCGGCATGTCCGGGGCAAAGTGCTTGATCCCTAATTCAAAACATACTTGGTCGTTGCCTTTACCGGTTGCCCCGTGGGCAATCGCGTCAGCCCCTTCCTTAATAGCTACTTCCGCCAGAGCCTTGGCGATCAAAGGACGGGCGTTGGCCGTCCCCAGCAGGTAGCCTTCGTACTTGGCATCAGCCTTCAGACATGGCAGCAGGTAATCGTTGACATACTCTTCTTCCAAGTTGGCTACGACCAGCTTGGCCGCCCCGGAGTTCTTGGCCTTTTCCTCCAGGCCTTCCAGTTCATCCCCCTGGCCGACATTGGCTGAGACCGCGATGATTTCCGGGTTGTTGTAGTCTTCCTTCAACCAGGGGATAATCACGGAAGTGTCCAGACCGCCGCTGTATGCCAATACGATTTTCTTGATCTTACTCTTGTCGATGTTCATTAATATTCTCTCCTGTAAAATTCTAACTTTCTTTTAATCTGCTCCGCTAGTCCGCCTCATTTTTATCAGCTTTTCTATCAAAAAAGCCGCCCTTTTGCTAATTGCAAAAGGACGACTTGCTCGCGGTACCACCTTTAATTCCCAGCCATATCCGGCTGGACCCTCTTGATTCTTAACGCGAATCAAACGATGGCCGCTTCTCGGTCATTTTCCCGGCTGCGTTCCCCGCGCTGGCTCTGTTTCCTCTCAACTACGAAACTCGCTTGAAGAGTCAGAGGAGCGGGTACTACTTCCTTCGTTTAACTTGTTGGGCTTAATTCTAACAGGTCTCTCATTTTATGCAAGCCCCCTTTACAAACTTTTTTGAATTTTTCTGCGAAAATCTACATAAAGTGCTTGCCATTTTCACGGCAAAGCCCACCCTGATCGCCTTTATCCAAAATTGATTACATTTTTTACTTTTTTGATCAATTTTTTAGTTC
>NZ_AZCR01000085.1 GCF_001433875.1 Lactobacillus delbrueckii subsp. delbrueckii DSM 20074 = JCM 1012 | reverse complement strand
GACCGCATTTACCGGCGTAGATAGTCAAAATCTACCAGATGTTATGGTAAGTGTTCAATTTATTCTTGCAATTGGCGTTCGAATATCTTTTAAAGAGATAAATTGTTGAGTAGATCCTTTTTTACGTAGATTTATTTGTTGCTGGCCGCTTGGGCTTAATAAGTAATAATATATCCAATCAGAAAGCACCTTATCTCCATGAAATTTAAGTAATGCTACATTCTTTATTACATATGGAACGCTACTTTTTCTTTCCTGATATACATTTCCGACGGTACCAATCATGGATAAGAGAATATCGTATTGTTCAACTATGCTTCTTTCATTTATCTTTTTAGCATCCTGAAACGATACTTTTTTCAAGCCCTCAAAATCTATTTTTTGATTTTTCAATCCCTTAGTGGTCAGTAAGTACACACCATCTTCAACTGCTTTTGGAGAATCGTGTGTCCCATCCCTAACATCTATGAAATCCTCAAATTTCATACCCCAACTCCTTCAATACATCCTTGATTTCAGCCTGAAGTTTGTTACTTTCAGCAAACTGTTCCTTGAGTTCACTTGTCAAGCGCGACATCTTCTCGTCAAAACTTTCGTCATCTTCCTCTTCCTCAGGAAGTCCTACATAACGACCTGGCGTAAGTACGTAATCATTTTTTACTATTTCATCCAGGTGTGCTGCCTTACAAAAGCCAGGTATGTCTTCATACTTTTGCCCGTTAGTGCCGCGATAAGCATGATACGTGTCCGCAATCTTTTTGATATCTTCATCACTAAATGCCTTATGGGTCCTGTCGATCATTTCACCCATTTGTCTGGCATCAATAAAAAGCGTTTCGCCCTTACGATCACGTTCATCCTCAGATGACTTATTCATGTCAATGAACCAAAGAGAAACAGGGATCTGTGTTGAATAGAACATTTGCCCAGGTAAGGCTACAATTGCATCAATCTTATCATCTTCCAGAACTGCTTTTCTAATAGCTAATTCTTCTTTACGAGAAGTCGAAAGCGCGCCGTTTGCCAAAACAAAACCTGCTTTACCATCTGGTTGCAGCTTACTAATGATATGCTCCATCCAAGCATAGTTTGCGTTGCTTTCCGGCGGAACCCCATACTTCCAACGTGCATCATCCTTAAGCTTTTCACCGCCCCAGTCCTTAATGTTGAACGGTGGATTTGCAAGAATGTAATCGAAATGGGTTCCTTTGTGCATGTCATTGGCAAAAGTATCACCTTGGTGAGGACCTAAATCATTGTCAATTCCTCTAATTGCCAAGTTCATCTTAGCCAATTTCCAAGTTGTCGGGTTTGATTCTTCACCATAAACGGCCAAATCGTCAATTCTGCCTTGGTGTTCTTTTACGAATTCTTCTGACTGAACAAACATCCCACCTGAACCACAGCATGGGTCATAGACACGCCCTTTATAAGGCTCAATCATTTCTACTAAAGTTTTAACGATAGAGCGAGGAGTATAGAATTCACCGCCACCCTTACCTTCAGCTGAAGCAAACTGTTGCAAGAAGTATTCGTAAACTCTACCCAAGACATCCCGATCTTGGGATTCCTCACTACCGACATCAATATCAGAAATCAAGTCAACCACTTTACCCAAGCGACTCTTATCTAAATCAGGAGATTCATAGTTCTTACTCAAAATACCTTGAATGCTTGGGTTTTCTTTTTCGATTGCTTCCATGGCCTGGTCTATAACTTCGCCAATTTGCTGAGTCTTTGAGGCACCTGCGATATTTTCCCACCGAGCTTGCTTCGGGATCCAGAAAATATTTTCCGCTTCGTATGCATCCCTATCCTCAGCATCCTCTGGGAAATCAGACTTAAGCAATTCTTGGTGCTTTTCTTCAAAGGCATCGGATACGTACTTCAAAAAGATTAAGCCGAGTACAACGCTTCTGTACTCTGATGCATCCATATTCCCACGAAGCGCATCAGCAGCTTTCCATAACTTATCTTCAAAATTCAGTTCTTTACTTTTGGTTGCCATAGTTTCCTCTCAAACATTTTTATGAACAAACTTAACCCAAATCATTGTTACCCTCAAAATGACTTTTCACATCAGTAGTTTATTCGATCGTGCAAATAGGATGTCTAAGAAATCCTAACGATGTAACAATTTATAGGGCTACTGCTAACTTAATTATACCTACTTTTTCTCCATTATTCAGAGATACTTACAGCTTTGATAGCTTGACGAGCTTCTGGAGTATCAAACTTATTCAGCAGCTCGATCATTTCCTTCTTACTCTTTTCAATTACTCTCTGCTTAGCTGACAAGGATGATATCGTTGCTTCAACATCGATCTTTTTCTCTAAGAACGTGTCGATATAACGTGGAATGTTCAAATTATAGTCGTTCTCACGAATTTCATCTAAGCTGACCAATCTTGAATAACGATCTACTTCTTCTCGGTTGCGGTAAGTATGCAGTATCTTGGCAAATCCTTCCTCAGTAAGGAAATTCTGTTTTAAGCGAGTAGCGTTCTTTACTCCATCTCGACTTGCATCAATAAATAAGATCTTGTCTGACTTCTTTTGCTTGAAGATAAGCAACACGGTATAGATAGCCATATAATTACGTGCACCTTGTGGCAGTGAAATTACTGCATGTATATTTTGCTTTTCCAAAAGGTATTTTCGAATTTCACCTTCAGTGGCTGATCTAAACAGTGCGCCAGTTGGTAACATTACAGCCATAGTTCCATCTTCACTCAGATGTTGTAATCCCCTCAACACATATGCGTAGTCAGCTTTAGACTTGGGAGGTAACACTCCAACCTCTGAGAAACATGGATCGTTCAGTAATTCTGGATTTGCATCCCAATGTCTAGAAAATGGCGGTATCATTGGAATAATGTCAAATTTACTGTTTGCGTCAAACTCTTCGTCTTTAAGAAAGTCTCCCCTCACGAAGTTATCATGAATTGTTTGAGCGTCTATTCCATGAATCAGCATATTCATTTTTAACAATCGAAATATATCTGAAGATAATTCTTCACCATACAGTTCCACATTACTTAGGAACTTTTCTTTCAGAGTTAGTAAGAGCGATCCAGACATTGCTACAGGATCAAATATTGATACCTTCTCCTTCTTTACCTCGATGTTCAAAATCTCGGCAATTAATTCTCTCATCTGTTTAGGGGCATCACCTGAATACATCTTTCTGCGATCTGAATAACAATTTTCCAACAGTTCATCAAATAAGAAACTTGATTCATTTACAGAAAATCCCGTGAAATCACAAGTCGTAAGGTAGTCTTCTAATGACTTATCTTTGATTTCACCAAGATGCGGATACTCTGAGATAAACATATCTGAAAGCAGTGGGTTGGTAACTGCGAACTTCTGAAATGCTTCATACCAATTTTCTGAATTTGTGCGATCTTTTTGAGCGACCTTCTCAAACAGATAGTTAGGTTCAATGTAGTAGCCAATTTTATCTTTTGATTCATTTTCGTCTACTGGCTTAATTGCTCGTTGCCGATCAGACAGGATTTTGTAAGCCAGCAGTTCAAATGCGGTACTGCGATTTTCAAAAGCAAATCCGCTACTCTCTAATATATCTTTGCTGATTTGATCAATTCTTTCTTCGCTAATCATTGGTGCACTCCTTAGCAATTGCGTTGAAAACTAGCTGTTCTTGCTGTACAAGGGCTTCTTCAGTTTGATGCCGATAGATCAACCAATTGCGATAAATCTGACCTAATTCCTTTTGCTTTTCCAGATCAGGCAAAACAATTTTCAGCTCGCGCAAGAACTTTGCTCCCAAGTGCTTAATCGTTGAGACTTGCCCTTGCGCTGATAATTCGATTTGCTTTTGAATATCTTCTGCTTCGTTTAAGTAGTAACAAAGATACCATTCATCCACCTTTGTCCGATTAGGAACGATTTTTGCAAAGTTCAAGGAAAGGATTGAACCGGCAGTAGCTCTCGATACCACAGCCGCTTGAGGATTAATGAGTCGTAAAGCTAAATCCCCTTCATTAAAGGTAGTTGGAATGCCGACCTGCTTTGACGGTTTAATTTCATCTAGATAATTAAGATCTTGTCTAAGCGAATCTACATTATAGATATTTTCCTGCTCTTCCTTGGTCATTCTGTTGCTGTTTTTACCGAAAGATAATTCGGCAATCTCTTTCAGTTCTTTTGTTTCCATCACAATTTCTCTCTGCTTTCTGTTGTATTGTTTAATTACGGTTCATAAAGAGCATAAAAAGCCTTCATTTACTTTCAAAGATGCACTTTTAGTTTGTTGCTAATTTCCCAGGATTTTACAACTCAAACCATACGGCTGACAGATTTTCTGCCAGCCGTATTTCTTTTATGCATGACTT
>NZ_AZCR01000084.1 GCF_001433875.1 Lactobacillus delbrueckii subsp. delbrueckii DSM 20074 = JCM 1012 | reverse complement strand
CTTGACCGCATTTACCGGCGTAGATAGTCAAAATCTGCTAGATGTTATGGTAAGTGTTCAATTTATTCTTGCAATTGGCGTAAATATAATTTGTAGAGTTTATACGTGGAACTTCAAATTCACTAAACAGTTTTTTCTATAAAAGCTTCTTGCACTTCCTGTAGCAGAACCTATGATATGTTTGTTTATATAATTGACATATTGAAAAATAAGTAGGCCTGGAATATTCGACATTTTTGGCCTGAATCTCCACATGTTTTGATTTTGAAGACTTGGTGTCATATTTGAGGTTACGAATCCAGTTTTCCCAATACTTGCTCCAACCATTACTAAAACAGTATCAAACGCACTGAATGAAAATTTTTTATATTCATCAAATAATTCTTTAGAAATATAAACCACGTCATTTTTTGAAAATAGATGATTATCATTAATATTTTTTGTCCTTAGAATCATTAATTCATTGGTGTCTACATATTCTTTACTTTTGAAAGCATATTCGTTTTGGATTGTTGATATCTGTGAAAACTTAATGTTCTCACTATCAAGTTGACGATCAAAGTGTATTTTGGCCAGTTTAAATAAATTATCATTTATCCTACCAAAGAAAGAGGTGAAAGCATTGTCATACATTGATGAGAGAGACGTTGAAAACTTGACGTTAGAAGAATTAGCTGAAGAGGGCTATACGGTACTTAAGAGTGATAGCTATACCGAACCTAATGTTGAGGTTGACGCAGAACGTCAAAATGACCACACCAAGGTTATTCTTGAAGGTCGGCTCATGTCTGCTTTGAAAAGATTCAACCCTGGTTATGACGATGAAATCTATAGACTGGCTTTACGCCAGTTCAAAATTCTGGCTGATAGCCCGGATATTATGATCAATAACCACTATTTACATAATTTGCTAGTTGGTGGCGCAAAGGTTAAAACTGTTGATAAGGGTGAAGACAGGACCATAACTCTTTATCCAATTAATTTTAAAAATTGGCAGGATAACGATTTTTTGGCGACCAATCAATTTACGGTTAACCAGGGGGAGCACGAGCGTCGGCCAGACGTAACCATTTTTGTCAATGGATTGCCGTTAGTGACATTTGAATTAAAAAATGCTGATAATTCCAACGTTGGTGTGAGAGAAGGATTCGCTCAACTTGGGACATATAAGCATGATGTTCCAAATTACATGCGCTACAATCAGATTTTGGTCTCATCAGATGGTATTAATGCGCGTGTAGGCTCAATGACAGCGGGAATAGATCGCTTTATGAGATGGCGTGAACCTCGAAATGTTGAACTTGAAAGCGGAACAATGGAAATTGAGACGCTCATCAAGTATATGCTCAATCCTAAAGACCTGCTCAATATCATTAAGAACTTTATTATCTATGAGACTGATAGAGACCAGACAATCCAAATTTTGGCTGCTTATCACCAATATTACATGGTCAATAAGGCAGTTGAACGCGCAAAGCAGACCCTCGCAAATCCCAAAGATAAGCGAATTGGTGTGGTCTGGCATACTACTGGCTCAGGTAAGTCTCTATCAATGGTATTCTTTGCCGGTATTGTTGAACGTGAACTAAAGAACCCAGCGATCTTGGTGATCAACGACCGCAATGACCTGGATGATCAATTGTTTGATACTTTTTCTGCCGCTCATGAATATCTTCAGCAAACTCCAGAACACGCTGAAGACCGTAGTGAAGTTAGAGACTACATGAGCAGAAAGTCTGGTGGTATTGTTTTTAGCACCATCCAAAAGTTCTCTCCAGATTTCGAACTAGGAGAAACTGAGATGCCTGTTCTGACAGATCGTAATGACGTAATTGTCATTGCTGATGAGGCCCACAGAACTCAGTACGGCCTTGAGGCGAAAATGACCGATAATGGGATTCGGTATGGTTATGCTAAGTATCTAAGGGATGCACTCCCAAATGCATCGTTTATTGGCTTTACAGGTACGCCAATCGATATGGCCGATAAATCGACTACCGCCGTTTTTGGTAACTATATCGATGTTTACGATATCACTCAAGCAGTTAAAGACCATGCGACTGTCAAGATCTACTACGAAAGTCATGTTTTCCCACTTGCGATTAAGAAAGAGGACCAGGAAAAGCTGGCCAAGCTTATTAATGAGAGTGGCATCGATGATGATCCAAATCTGCCACAGAATGAACGTCGTAAGCGAGAAATGACTCGTATTCAAACGCTTGCGGGCGCTAAGTCTCGTCTTCAAGCAATTGCAAAACACTTCGTTAAGCACTTTGAAACTCGCCAAAAATCGGCCTTTGGGAAATCTATTATCGTAGAAAATTCGCGGACTAATGCTGTTCGACTGTATGATGAAATTATCAAGCTAAGACCAGAATGGCACGATGATGATCTTAACAAAGGGAAGATTAAGATCGTTATGACTACAAATGCTTCCGATGGCCCGGAAGTTGCAAGATTCAAGACTACTAAGTTGCAACGACAAGCTTTACAACATCGGATGAAGGATAACAATGACGAGCTTCAGATTGTCATTGTTGTTGATATGTGGCTGACAGGCTTTGATGTGCCAAGCTTAAATACGATGTATATTGACAAGCCTATGCATGGACATAACTTAATTCAAGCAATTGCCCGGGTCAATCGTGTATTCAAAGACAAGGATAGCGGCCTAATTGTTGACTACATTGGTATTGCAGAGTCCTTGAACCAAGCATTACGGAAGTATTC
This sequence comes from Lactobacillus delbrueckii subsp. delbrueckii DSM 20074 = JCM 1012, assembly GCF_001433875.1. Classification (GTDB taxonomy): domain Bacteria; phylum Bacillota; class Bacilli; order Lactobacillales; family Lactobacillaceae; genus Lactobacillus; species Lactobacillus delbrueckii. The sequence continues at coordinate 1,712 of NZ_AZCR01000084.1, read as the reverse complement.
TAAGAATGATCAGGGTCAAGTCGGAATTAGTATATCAAAGGCCTTATCTTTACTGAAGGATAAGTATAATATCATCAGAAATGATTTCTTATATGGCGTTAATTATAAAGGGTTCGACTCAGATGATAAGACTATCCGAATTAAAGTCGTTTCGAAAGTCGCGAATGAATTGCTATCAGAAAGCGAAGACGATCAGCAAAAGTTCCTTACAACTGTTTCTCAAGCCCAAAGACTGTATGCCTTGGTAGCTACCCAAAAAGAAGCGCAAGAGTTAGCACCTGAAATTGCATTTTTTGGTGCAGTAAAGGTGTTCCTAATTAAAATTAAGTCAAATACTTCAGATCCAGGTAAAATTGGAGTCGATTATCGTCTACTGCAACTGATAGACCAGTCAATCATCACAGAGCCGGAAGTTGATATCTACAAAGACTTAGGACTCGAAAGACCAAGTTTGGACTTGATTTCGGATGAATTTTTGCAAAAAGTTTCTGAGATGGAGGAGAAGGACTTAGCTATTAATATCTTGGAAAAGATCCTTAAAGCCAAGGTTAAGCTGATACAGTCAACCAACGTTGTACAAGGTAAAAAATTCCAAGAAATGTTGGAAAACTCTATCAAAGAATATAATTTGCGCGGTATTACCAGTGAAATTGTAATCCGTAAATTGATCCAAATGGCTCAAGAAATTAATAAGGAGCAGCAGAAGGGGAAGGACTTAGGCCTCTCGCCTGAAGAAATCGCTTTCTATGACGCCTTGGCAAACCGTGAGAAGGCTGTTCAGATGCTTGGCGAGGAAACTTTACATAAGATTGCCCATGAATTAGTCAAGACCGTTAGGGCCAATGCCGGGGTTGACTGGTCTAGACGTAAGAATGTTCAAGCCAAAATGAGAATGGCGGTCAAGCGACTGTTACGTAAGTATGGTTATCCCCCGGACTTTGCAAGTGAAGCTGTCGACAATGTTTTAGAACAAGCTGAGCGTATGGCCGCTAACGAGTCATAGGTAGGGCTAAACACTTAATTTGGAGTACAGAAAGAGTTAGATACATTGGTAAAACATCTTAGCGAGCCAGATTTGTAACCCTTTTATTAGGATGTCGTACGTGTGTGATAGAATTATGGAAATACAATAGCATTAAAGCTTATTAAGACGAAGAATGCTGCTTTCGCCGTGGATGAAGTTCAAGACGATGTTAGAGAAAAAATGGGTATTTTATTTGGCAGAGCAATCCACCTTTATGCCAAAAGAGTGCCAACTGCTGCAAATCCCAAAGGAGTGATGCAGTACTCAGACTACTTTTCAAACCAAGCTGTGCAAGTTTGCCGGAAGGACAACATCGTTGAAGACCGCCCGGTAAACGAGGCAGAAAATAAGATTTACCAAGAGCTTTCAACCGGCCAGAGCCTTGATAAAGATGACCGCGAATATCTACGTGATAACTATTCTGAATATCAAGAATAATCCAGAATATAGCTAAAGCAAACTTCCTAAGAATCCCAACGCCAATCAAGGTGCTGGGATTTATTTTGTCCTTGTTCAACTCCAGAAGCTCGTCAAGCTATCAAAGCCGTAAGTATCTCTGAATAATTGCGAAAGGAGCGAGAAGATGTCATCGAACGAGAGCTGCAGTTGTGCGGCTATTTCGCGATCGTGACCTCCGAAAAGATGACAGCCTCTGAAGCCTTGAATCTTTACAAGAGCCGCGATATCT
>NZ_AZCR01000083.1 GCF_001433875.1 Lactobacillus delbrueckii subsp. delbrueckii DSM 20074 = JCM 1012 | reverse complement strand
GCACACTGCGAAACTTTGTTCAGTTTTCAAAGTACCAACTTGCGTCTTAGTGACGCAACGTTTTATATCTTACTCGCTTGTCGACTTCTTGTCAACAGGCTTTCGATATTTTCTTTTTCGTGTCTCCGGCGAATTCCTTCTTCGCCGCGACAACAAATATTAGTATACTCGTTATTTTTGAAAGGTCAAACCAGCCTTTTCATACGGTTTACATTGTAAACACCCGGCGGAGTTGTGATAAGGCGGGGCCTGGTCTCGTTCGTGAATATCAAGGCTAGTAGTCATTTTTACTTTATTTCTGCTTTCTTTGTTCGGAAAACAGGGATTTTTTACTGATATTTTTTCTAAAATTTTTTTGCTTTTTTCTTTTCGAATTACAAAAACGCTTTCTTATTTGTCTGATCCTCGACAATCTCAATCGCCAATTGACAGCGGTCATAAACATCCCGCGCATTTAGCTGCAGGCCTTCAGCCAGCCACTCATACAGGATCGCATAGATAACGTGAGCAGCATTGTTCAATGATTGTCAATGGTTGGCAAGCCTGGGATTCCACCTATTTCAACGGGTGGAGGGATAGGGTTTGCCAGCCTCTTTTTACTTAAATTCGTACAGAGAAAGCTTTTGCTCTGCTTTTTGCCAGTTGCCGTTATGCATGATCAACCGGCACTGCTGTCCATTGATGTAATTCTTGCCATTGTTCAGCACGTAATTGCCTAAGCCGTCTGTCAGATAAACGTAATATCCGTTCGACTTAAAGCCTTTTACATAGCCCTTGGCATGATTTCCTATCACACGAACGTAGTCATTTAGCCACAAACCACGTGCATGCTTCGTATTCTTCTCATTACGCTTGGATGACGTATTTGGTTGCTTTCTGCCTTTTCTTGCAGTTGCTTCGTGAAGTGACCGCTTCTTCTTGCGGAACTGGCTGATCATCGTCACCGTATCCGACAGCTGACCCACTGACTTGATCCCGCTGATTGCGATTGCATCCATGAAGTGACCTTTTGGCAAAAGAAGATTCTTACGATCTACGTAGGTTTGCGAACCGTACTGAAAGCTTGCTTCTGGGAAGGCAGTCATAATCCGCTTGCGCAGAATGTTCATGAACGTTGCACCCTTCAGCTGCTTTATCACTTTCTTCTTTGCCTTCATCCACTTGTAGAGCTTGCCGCCTGGCTGGTGGTTCTTCGTGGTATGGCAATTCGTGCAAAGCGTTATCAGATTGTCCACCCGATCTGTCCCGCCCTGTGATCGGTAGACAATGTGGTGGACAACAAGCTTTACGCCTTCGCCATGCTTATGGCAGAGCTGACAGGTGTACTCGTCACGTGCCAGCACGTAATACTCATAGTTCTTCCAGTCCTTTAAACTGCCTTCTTGATACTGCTTGCCCGAAATTCTCGGGTTAACCATTTTGGCCATGTCAAACTTGCCTACTTCGATATGGAGATCGGGATTTGGCAATACAGCCAGATAACGCTTGATCCAAGCAATGTTATGGCTCACCTTTCCTTTTATTGACGGCGGAAGCCATAAACCGTCTCGCTTGCCATGCACTCTGTTTAAAAAGCGTGCTTGGCGATAGCGAGTCTTGCGGTTTCTTTTGCTTCTGCGATAGATCTTGCGGGTGTACAGATTTTTGTGCACGTCCTGGCGAAGCTCTACCTCGCTTTGATGCAGCACCTTGTTTTGACTGACAATGGCAAAGCCAATGTGTCTCTGCCCAGTGTCTACGCCAATGCTGACCTTCTGTTTATAGCCATACGAGCCATATTTCAGCTGGATGGTAAATGGATATTTCTTGACCACAAAAGCCTTGCCGCTTTTCAGAAGCAGCCTGGCCTTTCTTGGACGACATGGCATTAGCGGCTTGCCGTCCTTGTTAAGCAGAAACACCCGATTGGCATTTTCGTGCTTCATGCTTTTTCTCCTTTTCCGTAATGCAGGAAACAGTGATTCCTGCCACTTGTCCGAATCAGGAGACCCAATCCGGATTTGCGTTGTTGCCCATCGACAATGTTATCCATGCTTGCCAACGCAGTTGACTGTCACGTTAACCTCATGACTGTTTACAGAGCTGCCACAGAGCCAAAGACTTGGGCATCATCCTTGGGTGTGATGACATGGATAACGTAGTCCCTCTATCCAGTCAGCTGAAGCCGATTGGATAGCTTAGTCTAGACAATGAAAGCTGGATTTCTCCAGCTTCCCTGCTAAAGATAAGAGACCCGAAGCTTGAGCTTCAAGCCCCTTACTTCAGTAAGGGGTTACCATTGACGGTCTTAATCGAATAATCCCCGCTTAAGGAATGAGCATCAACATAGCAAACTGTCTTCTTTCGTAGCAGCCACTCGACTTTCTGCGGAAGTTAGGCGGAAAATTCTGTTCAAAAAACGCCCAACTAAAAGACACTGTATTTCCAAAACCTATACTTTTTTAGAAATAAAACATTGAGTTTACAAGGACGCTTTTATTTTTTACTTTTCTTACAAACAATTACCACGTTAGTAAGAGTTGATCGTCAACTCTCTTATTTGTCATCTTCTTACCGTCGTTTTGAAGCCTGTCAATCATTGAAGTGCCGCAATCTACTAAGAGTTGTCTCTCAAATAATCCTTCAGGTGGTGTCACCGATATATCTTTCTTTTTTGAGTCACGCATTCCATTGACTGAGAGAATGACTTTCACACCCCGAGCCTTGCATTCTGCTATTTTTTTGAACAACACATCAATATCAAAGTCTTGTGCACCATAAATTATGCTCTGCGAATGGGTATATGGGGGGTCACAATACACAACATCGCCTTCTTGAGGTTTATCCATTGCGTCAACGTAGCTTTCGCATGTGAAGTCAGCTTTTCGCAATAATTGATTCCACAATTCCACACGCTTTTCGAATGTTTTAGGGCTTATGGGTTTATGAGGTCCACGCGGAGTACTCATATATCCGTCTGACTTTCTAAAACGAATCACTCCAGAATAGCAAGTCCTCGACAACAAACAGAAATCGTAAGGATTATGATGTTGGTTAAACCTATCCCTTATTTCAAGATATTTATCATCTGGATTCTTGTAGTATTCTGTTATTTCTTTTGCATAATAATCTGTCAAAGCGGTTGGATCATTTTTGACAGATTCAAAAATCCCAATTAGAAAAGGCAAAACGTCACTGCCATGTGCAGCATTGAAATGTGGGAATAGTTCCTCGCTATCCGAACGCAAAAGTTCTGCTAAAACGGCTCCACTACCTAAAAATGGTTCATAGTAGTCATTAAATTGGTCAGGCATATATGAAACAATCAATTCAGCATGCTTTCTTTTACTGCCAATCCATTTAAGTAAAGCTGGTATCACGTAGCGGTTCCTCCTTTTAATGTGACTTATAGTCTGTAGACTTAAAATCTACATAGCAATTATAATTTACATAAATTGGGGGTGTCAAGAGATGCGAACTCGACAACAAGACAACATACAAATGTTATTCGGATGTGCTATTCGAAAATTTCGAACAGAAAGGCAAATCTCACAAGAAACTTTTGCAGATATGTGCGGTTTACATCGGACATATATCAGCGACATAGAGCGTGGACTACGTAACGTTTCCCTAGAAAATATTGACAAAATGTCAAAAGCTCTAAATATGAAAATTTCCGATATATTCAAGGAGATTGAAAGAAATGAAAGCATTTAAAGAATTTCAAAATGAAGATCCAAGTTTTTGGGCGATGGTTAAATTTGCGTCTGATCAACTACTGTATACTGAAAGATCAACAAACGCTGTAAAGACATACAAAGCAGATGAGCTTGAGGACCTTTGGAAAACATGGAATTTTTCGTACACATCCGATCAAATTTCGCGCTTAAAAATATATACTGACATGCGTGCAGATTTGATAAACAATACGATTAAATCCTACTTAATGACCGGAGAAGAAGCAAAGGCTGAGTTTATTAAATTAGAACCTCTATGGAAAGAGAATAACTTCCATTGTAAATTGCCTTTAAACAAGCAAAAGGGCGAAATGAAACAAATAGCATACTTTACCGCAATTATAAATATATTAGCAGAAAAAACTATTAGAGACTGTACTGGAAATATTGAAGAGTTAGGTTTTGATGATGACCCTCATAACTTGACTTATTTTTACAATAAAAACAAAGAAATCATTGGCACATCATCTCGTAGATTTGATGGTGCATACACTAATACCGTAAATCCATCAGTTGTCTGGGAAATTAAAGAGTATTACTACAATAAAACATTTGGTAGTAGAATTGCTGATGGCGTTTATGAAACACAACTTGATGGTTACGAGTTTAGAGATTTAAAACGCAATTATGATTACGATGTATATCATATCCTCTTCATTGATGCATACGACACATGGTGGAATCGCGGGAAGTCTTACTTATGTCGCCTAGTCGATGCCCTCAACTCTGGTGCAGTTGATGAGATAATCATTGGGCGTGAGGTACTAACTCGATGGCCTAACCTACTACGTAAATTTGTTTAAAGAAAAGACTAAGTGGATAGAAACACTTTGATGTGACCCCCAAAATTGGGACAATTTAGTATTACGCCGTTAAGGTTGTTAAAACATGATTCCGATATTCAATCG
>NZ_AZCR01000082.1:982-4688 GCF_001433875.1 Lactobacillus delbrueckii subsp. delbrueckii DSM 20074 = JCM 1012 | reverse complement strand
ATTTTTTGTGCTCTGATCCAGTGAAAACGATTTTTCTTACTGGATCGGAACAGTGTTCAGTTTAATTTTACAATCGGCGGATCCTAACAAATTACTCTTGAGAAACAAAAAAGGCTAGTGAATCTCCGTATGTGAAGATTCACTAGCCCTATTTAGTAACTATGAACTGTTAGACCTACTTTTATGAAGCAGCCTTTCCTTTCGGCTCGAGTCGGCGTTCCAAGAAGCCGAGGACGAGGTCGGAGATGATGGCCATTAGCGCTGTCGGCAACGCGCCGGCGAGGATGATGGCTCCGCCGTTGGTGGCGTTGGTGCCGCGGATGATGATTTCGCCCAGGCCGCCAGCTCCGACGAAGGCGCCGATTGCGGTGATCCCGATGGCGACGACCAAAGCGTTACGAATCCCGGCCATGATGACCGACATGCTCAAGGGGATTTCGACCATATACAGTGACTGCCAGCGGGTCATGCCCATGCCTTTAGCCGCATCCATCAGGTCCTTATCGACATTTTGCATGCCGGTGTAAGTGTTCTTGATGATTGGCAGCAGCGAGTATAAGAAGACCGTGACAATGACGGTGTTTACGCCAAGTCCGAGTCCCAGCATGATGATCGAAAGCATCGCTAGGCTGGGGATGGTCTGAATGACGTTGGCGATGCCGATGACTGTGTTACTCAAGGTGCGATGGCGCGCAATTGCCAGCCCAACCGGAATGCCGATCACCGCTGCGATGAGCACCCCATAGATCGAAATCAGAAAATGGCGGGCGAACTGACTCAGCACGTAGGAACCATTGTTGGCAAGGTAATACCAGAATTGCTGCCAAGTATCCATGTTAGCCATTAGTCGTCACTTCCTTTGAAATAGTTGTGTTTGGCAAGAAACTTTTTCGCGACCACATTTGGTTCAAGTAACTGATCGTCGACTTGATAGTTGAGTTCCTGCATGGTTTTCAGGTTGATCTTGCCGTCTAAGCGATGCAGTAACGGTTTTAGTTTAGGGTATTTCTTCAAAAGGCTATTATTAACGACCAATGAGCACTGATAAGGCGGGAAGAAGTTTTTGTCGTCCTTCAGTACTTTCAGATTGTAACTGCGAATCCGTCCATCAGTGGAATAGCCAAGAACTGTCTGCATTCGGTTTGCTTCAACGGCATCGTAAACCAGACCAATCTGCATCGGATAAACCCGCTTAAAGTCAAAGCCATATGCTTTAGTAAAATCGCTATAGCCATCGCCTTTCCGGTTCATCCAGCTGGAGTCAACGCCGGCATTATATTGCGGTGCGACTTTCTTCAAATCGGAAACGGTGTTGAGATTGTCTTCTTTGGCTTCTTTTTGCGTCACCATAAAGGCATAGGTGTCAGAAAAGCCGTAAGATGGATACCAGGTCTGATCGTAGCGCTTTTTGAACTCGCGCTTGACGATGGCGGTGGCCTTAGCTGAGTTCTTGACCGGGTTCATGCCTAATGTGCCGGTAATCTCGGTGCCGGTGTAACGCGCAGCACTAATATCGGCATCGTTGCGGACCATGGCTTGATGCACCACGGTGCTGGAGCCGAGGTTATTGACCAACGTGGTTTTGTAACCTAGCTCATGATTGATTAGTTCGGCAATGATATTGGCCATGATCTGCGACTCGGTACTGGTTTGCGAGGCGATCCGCACCGTCCCGTCATTACCGGAGCCGCCTAAGCCAGGAAAGCCGCAGCCGCTCAACAAGAGAACCGGAATCAGCAAAAGTGACAGGAATAATTTTTTGAACTGTTTCATCTTGCCACCTCCTAAGTGCGTTCACTGACAGGTGTCAGGTGGTATTCCAACCGCCCAAGCAACCAGTCAATGACCAGTGCCAAAATGGTAACAGGAATCGTGCCGCCGATAATCAGATCCGGCTGGTAGAGATTCAAACCGTTGAAGATCAGATCCCCAAGGCCACCAGCCCCGATGTACGAAGCCAAGGTTGCCCAGGCAATGACATAAATAGCTGACAAGCGAATGCCCGCCATGATCACCGGCATCGCCAAAGGCACTTCGACTTGCCGAATCGATTGCATCGCCGTCATGCCCATACCTTTAGCCGCGTCTATTAACACCGGATCGACATCTTCCATACCGATATACGTATTCCGCAGAATCGGTAACAAAGAGTAAATGAACAGTGCAACGATAGCTGGCACTGTTCCGATCCCGAATAAAGGAATCATCAAGGCCAACAACGCCAATGATGGCACCGTCTGCAGCATGCTGGCAATACCGATCACGACTTTAGCGGTCTTAGGAAAACGCGTCAGCAAAATACCCAGCGGAACGGCGACGATCACCCCAAGAGCTAACGCAATTGCCGAGATGTAAAGCTGTTCCCAGGTTTTGGTGATCAGTTCACTGCCATGTGCGTTTAAAAAAGCAAACATGGTCACACCTCCTTAGGTGCGTCTCGGTCATCTGCCGCTGCCGAATCGGTTGCCGGTTCCTGATCGGTAGGCGTTGCCGACTCTTTGGCGCTATCGCTGGCTTGATCGTCTTCATTTTCGCCCCAGATGGTGTCGTAAACGGCATCAACTAATGAAGCACGGGTGACAATACCGACCAATTTCTGATCGTTATCAACCACCGGCACATACTTGAAACCGCGCTTTAAAATGCGATCAGCGGTATCGCGCAGCAAAGCGTTCTTATTCACATAGAAGATACTCGACTTAGTAATGTCGCCAACGCTAGTAGCACTTTGATACCGGGTTCCCAGCGATTCCAAATCAATGGAGCCTTTCAGATGATTTTCATCATCCGTCACCAACAGCGTATCAACGCGACGATTACGCATTAGGGAAATCGCTTCAGCTAGTGACTTGCCTGGCGTGATCGCTGCAGGATTCTTCAGCATGATCTGCTCAACGGTGGTCACATCAGCCCGCGCCTTAACCAATCGATCCTGGCCGACCAGGTTCTCAACGAATTTGTTCGCTGGATGCGTCAATAGTTCGGTTGGCGTCGCATTTTGAATGATATGACCGTGGTCCATCACCACAATTTTGGTTGCGAGCTTGAGCGCTTCATCCATATCATGCGTGACAAAAACCACGGTCTTACCAAGCTTCTCCTGCAGATTCTTAATCAGTTCCTGCAAAGCCTCACGGGTAATCGGATCCAAAGCGCCAAAAGGTTCATCCATTAAAATCAGATCCTGATTCGCAGCAAGCGCCCGGATAACGCCGATTCGCTGTTGCTGGCCACCGGAAAGCTCGGATGGATAGCGATCCAGATAATCTTCCGGTAATTCAACAAGGTCCATCAGCTCCTTAGCTTTCTTGCGTCGCTTTTCTTCCGGCCACTTCAATAACTTCGGGACAATGGTGATGTTTTCATAAATGGTCATATGCGGCATGAGGCCAATGTTTTGGATAACATAGCCGATTTGACGCCGCAATTTGACGGCATCGATTTTGTGAATGTCCTTGCCGTTAAACAGGATTTGGCCGCCGCTGGGTTCCAGCATGCGGTTAATCATGCGCATCGTGGTTGTCTTTCCGGAACCCGACGTCCCGATAAGACAAACGAATTCACCCTTATGAATCTCAAGGTCGATATGTTCGACCGCGACATTCTCGCCTCGATAAACTTTTTCAACGTCCTTGAACTGGACCATTGGTTGTTCTTCTGGCATCTGACGCGCCCTCCTTTATTTTATGATCCATAATAACACATG
>NZ_AZCR01000082.1:672-930 GCF_001433875.1 Lactobacillus delbrueckii subsp. delbrueckii DSM 20074 = JCM 1012 | reverse complement strand
CATGTACTTCGGGAGGCGGGAAATGAATGCTTTGGTGAACCTTTCCATCTGCTCTTCTGTCGGTTGGAAGATCTCTTTCACGCTCTCAAACATGGCTTCTACCATGATCTGAAGGGAGTGATTGAAAGTGATGTCCGCAAGCTCGCCTACCATGCAATAAAAGAGCTCGCCTATTGTCCTATCATCTTCATCATCTCGCTTCTCAACTGACATGAACATGTAACGCAGAAAGACGAAAGATGTATGGGCAGTCAATGT
>NZ_AZCR01000082.1:0-590 GCF_001433875.1 Lactobacillus delbrueckii subsp. delbrueckii DSM 20074 = JCM 1012 | reverse complement strand
GTCTTTGCGGTTGGAGCGATTTCTTACGCAGACTATTCTGGCATCAATCTGGGCACCATCTTTGGCAGGATCTCCAACCTTTGCAGGGACTGATAGGAGATATCTTGAACGGCCTCGACGCTTCTTGCATGCGTTGAGGATCTGCTTGACGTTCATCCGCTTTCCTTCGAACTCGTATGTGATCTTGGAGTCTTTCTTCACCATGGCGATTACGTTCAAACCACGTTGACTGATTTGGACAATCTGATGAGGATTGGAGAACCAAGTGTCAAACATGACGTACTTGGCAGTGAGCCCTGCTTTCAAGGCTTGATCAAGCAGCTGGATAACTACATCGGTCCCCTTTGATTGGGCCATAATCCGCCTCTTGGCCGCGATTGTGCGCTTGTCGATCTTCTTGGTCGTCCCGATGACATTCTGATCGTTCCTTTGAGGACAAGAGTAATGAAGCGATTGGGACAAAGGAGGATCCATCAGTCCAACCCATGGTCATCATTCGAAAGCCCTTCTTGTAGGTCATCGAAACGTGGTCGAATACTTTGGCAGCCAGCTCAGTCTTCTTGTATCCAGTTCTAGAGTAGAGCGAATCG
>NZ_AZCR01000081.1 GCF_001433875.1 Lactobacillus delbrueckii subsp. delbrueckii DSM 20074 = JCM 1012 | reverse complement strand
TTGACCGCATTTACCGGCGTAGATAGTCAAAATCTACCAGATGTTATGGTAAGTGTTCAATTTATTCTTGCAATTGGCGATCAAAGAAAAAATCGGCCTTGACCTGCCGGAAACTTCCACCGAACAGCTGGCCACCTTTACCTCCCCCCACCGGACGCCCGGCGAGCGGGCCCTGGCCCTAACCTACATGACCTACCTGCCCGCCATGCCTAACCTGCGGCCAGGCTACGGGGCCAGCGATGTTGCCTGGTTCGCCTTTGAAAACTTCGGCCACAAGTATGAGCTTTTTTCCGCTGACAAGGACCTGACCTTTGAATTAGAGGAAAAATCCCACGCCCTGGCCTTTGACCATGACGAAATCATCGCCGTGGCTATCCAGCGCATCCGCAACAAACTGGACTACCAGCCCAGCATCCTGCAGATCCTTGGCCCCAAATTCACCCTCCGCGAAGCCCGCGAGGTCTACGCCCCCTTCTTCCAGACCACAGTCGATGAGATCGACAACTCCAACTTCCGCAAGACCCACGGTTCCCTCTTTACCGAGCTGGGCGTGCAGAAGAATTACCACAAGAGCGGACGGCCGCCAAAGCTCTATTGCCTTAAGGAAACGCAGAGCAATATACTCTGGAGAAAGGCTAACAACAAGCAAGGCTAAAACTGCCTTGCTTTTCTTTTTTGCAAAAAACCACCCTGCCTGAGCAGGGTGGCCTGTAATTCTTTAAAACTAACTAGGAAATAACCAGGAGACGACATGAACAACTTTTGGCAAAGCAGCCTGCTGCTTATCAACTTAATCGCCTTTGCCCTCTATGGCATCGACAAGGCTAAAGCCCGGATGCACGCCTGGCGCATCCCCGAACGGCTGCTGCTTACCTGCGGCCTGCTGGCCCCTGTCGGGTCCGGCCTGGGCATGCTGGCCTTTCACCACAAGGTCCGCAAGGCCTACTTCTATTTGGCAATCTTCGCCGGCTTTATCCTCTGGGCCGCGATTGATTACCTTATTCTCAGCTTTAGTTAAGGCTCTTGAGCATCTTAAAGGCGGTCTCCGTACTGTGGGCCTTAAGCTGATAAACGCTGGACCCTTTGGCCCAGGTGATCACCGTGTTCAAAGAACCTAGGCTTTCGCCAACATCAACCTGCACGCTGGACTTTGCCGCCGTATCCGGCAGACCATATTGCTGGTAGAGCGCCAGCAGCTTTTGCGCCGTTGGCAGCGGCTTTTGCCCCTGGACATTGCTTGCCCGGACAACAAAGGACCACTGGCCCTGGTTGAACTGCAGATAAGTCGACCCAGCCGCCCATTCTTCTGTCCCAGTCACATTGCTGGCAATCTTAACCGCTGGCAGACCGGTCTTGGGCTCTTGGTAATTAATCAAGCTGCTGGCGTCAGCCACATTCTTTTTTTCCGTTAAAACGGCATATGGCTTCTCACTGGCAATCCGGCTGTCATTTAAGGCCAGCGGACTATTTCCGATGCTGTAGTAAACAACATTCTGGCTGCTTGAGCTGGCGTAGCGGATATTCAAGTTGCTGCTGCCCTGACCTAAGCCGTCAGCCGCCGGCAAAAGCATCCCCGGCAGCTTGACCCTTAATTGACTAGTTAAAGTCCCCATCCGGTTTGCATCTGCCCTTTGGCTGCTGGAAGCCGCGGACTTAGAGCTGGCCTGGCTTGAGGAGGATTTTGTCGAACTAACGGCAGAACTGGCCGCGGATTTAGCCGCCGACTTAGAGCTGGCCTTACTTTCCGCCTTATTCTCGCTCTTAGCCTGGCTGGATTGACTGGACTGACTATTGCTTTGACCCGCGCAACCGGCAAGCAAGCTGGCCGCCAGCAGAAGCAGGGCCAAATTTTTCCTGTTCTTCTTCATTTTTTACACTCTTTCTTTGTCAATAATCATTCCTACTTTCCACCCCTAATTATAGATCTTGCCGGATCTTTTATAAAGAAAGTTCCGTTTTTGTTGGTAAAAAAACGCTTAATTTACCTTCTTTGTCTGAAAAACTTGCAAATTAATCTTTTCTAGAGTAAAGTTTACGTCAAGCGAGTAAAAGTCCATTTTACTTTTTGTTTTTATCCTATTTTAGGTAAGTTATACTTTTAACAAAGGAAGAAGAAAAAGATGGAAAATGAAGCACTCTTGATCATTGACTATACCAATGACTTCGTAGATGACAAAGGCGCTCTGACCTGCGGGGCACCTGCCCAGGCCTTGGCTGACCAGATTGTCAGCTTGGCCGACCAGTTTTTGGCCGCCGGCAAGTGGGTTATCCTGCCAACCGACAAGCACTTTAAGGGCAACCCCTACCACCCGGAAACCAAGCTCTTCCCGCCCCACAACCTGCCAAATACCTGGGGCCGGGAGTTCTACGGACCCCTGCAAACTTGGTATAATAAACATCAAGACGACGAGCACGTCCTTGTCTTGGACAAGTCACGCTACTCTGCCTTCTGCGCTACCGGCCTGGACCTCTTCTTGCGTGAACGCAAGGTCAGCCGGGTTCACCTGGCCGGGGTCTGCACGGACATCTGCGTCCTGCACACCGCCATGGACGCCTACAACCATGGCTACGACATCACGGTGCACGAAAAGGCAGTTGCCGCTTTAAACGACGCGGGACAGGAATGGGCACTGAACCACTTCAAGTCCTGCCTGGGCGCTGAAGTCGTCGACTAACCTTTACCGTTTAAGTTTTTATTTTTACTTTTAACAGTTATATTTTTGAGAAAGCAGATTTTTACACTATGTCTTTATCACACGCGTTAATTACCGACCTGTACGAATTCTCAATGGCTAACGGCTACTTTGAAACCCTGCCAAGAGATACCGAAGCCGTCTTCGACGTCTTTTACCGGACTGTTCCAGACAACGGCAGCTTCGTCGTCTCCGCCGGCCTTGAACAAGTCGTTGAACAGCTGCGGGGCTTCCACTACACCAAGGAAGACATCGACTACCTGAAGTCCCTCAAGCTCTTCAGCGCTGAATTCATTTCCTACCTGGAAACCATGACCTTCGACTGCGTCGTATACGCGATTCCAGAAGGCACCCCGGTCTTCCCGCGGGTGCCAATCCTGACGGTCAAGGGGCCTTTGATTCAATGTCAATTGCTGGAAACCTTCGTCCTTAACCTAATCAACCACCAGTCCTTGATCGCCACCAAGTCCCGCCGGATCAACCTGGCCGCGGCTGGCCGGCCAGTCATGGAATTTGGTGCCCGCCGGGCCCAAGGTCCGGACGCTTCCGTTCTGGGCGCCAGAGCTGCCGTTATCGGCGGCTGCGGGTCAACCAGCAACGTCTTGTCAGCAGCCAAGTACAACATCCCGGTTGTCGGCACCATGGCCCACGCCTGGGTTCAAAGCTACCCAACCGAACTCGAAGCCTTTGAAAAGTGGGCGGAAGTCTACCCGGACAACGCCCTGCTTTTGGTCGACACTTACGATGTCTTAACTAGCGGCGTGCCTAACGCTATCAAAGTCTTCGAGGAGCTCCGCACCAAGGGCCACAAGAAGTTCGGCATCCGGATCGACTCCGGCGACATCGCCAAATTATCCCGCGAGGCCCGCAAGATGATGGACGACGCTGGCTTCCCGGAAGCAACCATCACTGCTTCCAATGCCTTGAACGAAAACGTCATCCACTCCCTTCTCCAAGAAGGCGCGCCGCTTGACAGCTTCGGCGTTGGTGAACAATTGATCACCAGCTCCAGCTCACCGGTTCTAAGCGGGGTCTTCAAGCTGGCCGCTTTGAAGATTGGCGACGGGGAATGGCAGCCAAAGATCAAGCTGTCCAACTCCAAGGAAAAGATCACCCTACCAGGGGAAAAGAAGGCTTACCGTCTCTACCACAAGGGCACGAGAAACGCCTTCGCGGACGTGATCGCCCTGGCCGACGAAGAATTGCCTGAAGAATTTGTTGGGATCAACATGGACCCAATGATGACTGAAACCGAAGCTGACTTAAAGGACTTCGATGCTGAATTGCTGACGCAAGTCGTAGTTGGGCCAAGAGCTCAGTCAATTGAAACTGACACCTTTAAGATTCAAAAGCACATGTACGAAAAGCTGGCTGAACTGCCTGAAGAAACCCAAAGACTGCTTAACCCGGACCGCTACCCGGTCTACCTGACTCCTGCCCTGGCTGACCTGCAAGCCAAGATGATCAAGGACCACAAGCTTTAAGTAAGTCATCGCTTTAATTGCATAAACAAAAAACGAAGTTGCTCAAGTAGAGCAGCTTCGTTTTCTTTTGCCTGCTATTTTATTGTTCAGCCATTTTTTCTTCCAATTGTGACGTACACATCGGGCAGCGGCTGGCTTCGATGTCGATCTCGCTCTTGCAGTAAGGGCAGACCTTGGTCGTTGCTTCTTCTTCAACCTCTTCTTCCTTTTTGATCAAGAACCCGCCCCGGTTGAAGGCCTTGACGATCAAAAACAGGACAAAGGCCATCATCAAGAAGTTTATGACCGCGGTCAAGAACTTCCCATATGCCAGGGTTACCCCGGCAAATTTCAGTGAGAACTGGTCAAAATTCATCCCACCGACCAGACCTAAAAGCGGACTGATGATGTCGCTGACCAGGGCCTTGACGATGGTGGTGAAGGCACCGCCGATGATGATACCGACGGCCATATCCATCACGTTGCCCTTAGAGATGAAGGTCTTGAACTCCCCGAAGAAGCCCTTAGTAGATTCGACAGCCTGCCGGCCGTCTGGCAGATTAATTCGATTTGGCATAGGATACTCCCAAACATAATTTAGTACTTATATAAATTCGCCGATTGTAAAATTAAACTGAACACTGTTCCGATCCAGTAAGAAAAATCGTTTTCACTGGATTAGAGCACAAAAAAT
>NZ_AZCR01000080.1 GCF_001433875.1 Lactobacillus delbrueckii subsp. delbrueckii DSM 20074 = JCM 1012 | reverse complement strand
GTTATTAACATTGTAAGGGACAACCCTTCTTTTTTGTTGCCTATTTTCTATTTACACAAGAATTTATACTGAACCAAAATACTTATAGAAGGAGTTATCTGAATGTGGGTTAAATTCATTTTTGCCTTGATCCCGATCGTCTGGCTGATCATCTCTCTGAAAGCCTTGAAGATGCCTGCGGCCAAGGCAGACGTTATTTCTCTTATCCTGGCAATCATTTTGGCCATTACTGCCTTCCAGTTGCCAGTCGTTGATACTTTGACCGGGACCTTGGAAGGGATCCTGAGCGGCCTGTTTCCGATTGTCTACATCATCGTAGCCGCCATGTTCACCTCCAAGGTAACTTTTAAATCCGGCGCCATGCAAAAAATCCAGGACATGCTCTGTGGTCTGACGACCGACAAGCGGGTCCTGGTCCTCTTGATCGCCTGAGGCTTCGGGGGCTTCCTGGAAGCCATCGCCGGCTTCGGGACCGCTGTTGCCATCCCGGCCAGCATCTTGATGACCTTCGGGATCAACCCGATTGAAGCTTCCGTTATCTGCCTGGTGGCCAACACCACCCCAACTGCCTTCGGGGCGGTCGGCTTGCCAGTCATCACCTTGGCCCAGACTGCCGGCGCAGACGGCGTTTACGTGACTAACCACGGTGGCCGGGAAATCGACGGTGCTCCTGCAACTATCGACGTATTGCCAGAAGTTGTTGAAGCAGTCAACGGCCGCTGCCCGGTTATCTTCGACGGTGGTGTCCGCCGGGGCTCCCATGTCTTCAAGGCTTTGGCTTTAGGGGCTGACCTGGTTGGTATTGGCCGTCCTTACCTTTACGGCCTGGCTTTGGGTGGCCCGCACGGGGTTGCTTCAGTCATCAACGAATTGAACGATGAATTGAAGATCGACATGCAACTGACTGGCTGCAAGACGATTGAAGACGTTAAGCACGCCCGCTTGACTGACTTCCAGTACGCTGGCGACACTAAGCCATCCAGCACTGACCCGCGGGTGTGCAAGCCATACCCAGTTACCGCGGTCAACCAAATCAAGTCTGAACCAGACGCGGCTACTGGTGCTTCACACCACTAAGATTGAACATGTGTCAAGTTTAATAGCAAAAAACGAAGCTACTCACTTTGAGCAGCTTCGTTTTCTTTTCTACAATTTTTTGATTAAGTCAGTAAATTCGTCCAGTCTTTCCGCAAAGACCTTGAAGGCATCTTCCAGGTAGTCGGACTTGGTCATGTCGACGCCGGCCTTCTGCATGATGTTGATCGGGTAGTCGCTGGAGCCGGACTTAAGGAAGTCCAGGTACTTCTCCTTGTCTTCCTGGCTGCCGTAAGTAATCTTGTTAGCCAGGGCAGTCGCCGCGGCAAAGCCGGTCGCATACTGGTAGACGTAGAAGTTGTAATAGAAGTGAGGAATCCGGGCCCATTCCAGGCCGATGTCGCTGCCCAGGCTGATCGCCGGGCCGTAGTACTGCTGGTTGAGCCGGTCGTAGAAGCCGCACAGGTAGTCAGCCGTCAAGGCTTCACCCGCCTGGTCGCTTTCATGAATGAACTTCTCGAATTCCGCGAACTGGGTCTGCCGGTAGACCGTTCCCTTAAAGGAGCTCAAGTAGTAGTTGAGCAGGAAGGCCCGGGTCTTTGGATCCGTCACCCGGTCCAGGAAGTAGTTGGTCAGCAGGTTTTCATTGGTCGTTGAGGCAATTTCCGCGACAAAAATCGGATAGTCCCCGTACACGTATGGCTGGTTTTCCCGGGTGTACATGCTGTGGACTGAGTGGCCGGTCTCGTGGACCAGGGTGTAGAGGGAATCCAGGTCCCCCTGCCAGTTCAAGAGCTCATAGGCGTCGGTGTCATAAGCCCCGCCGGAGTAGGCCCCGCTTTGCTTGTGCATGTTAGCCACGTGGTCGATGCAGCGGTTATTGAAGAGGTAGTCGACGTGTTTGACATAGTCCTCGCCCAAAACCTGCAGGGCCTCTCTGGCCTGGGCCTTGGCTTCAGCGAAAGTGTAGCTGAGGCTTGGCGTGCCCGTGATCGGCACGTACATGTCCCACATTTGCAGGTCGCCCTTCAGGTCCAGGATCTCTTCGCGCAAGTTGACATAGCGGTGGAGGAGGTCCAGGTGCTTGTGGACGCTGGTCAAAAGCTGGTTGTAGACGTCGACAGGGATGTTGTTTTTTGACAGAGCCGCGGCTAAGGCGTCCTGGTAGTGGTGGGCCTGGGCATCAAAGTTGTGGGCCTTGACATTGCCGGCCAAGGTTGAGGCAAAAGTTGACGCGAACTGGCCGTAGACAGCGTAAAGGGCGTCAAAGGCATCCTCTCTGACTTCCCGGTTCTGGGACTGGATCAAGATGTCGTAGTTGGCTTCCGTCAGTTCCACTGCTTCCCCGTCTTCATCTTCAATGTAAGGGAATTGCAAATCGGAGTTGGTCAAGACGTTGAAGGTGTTGGCTGAAGCTGACAGGGCATCCCCGGCCGCCGATACCAGCTTCTCCTCTTCAGCTGGCAAAACGTGCTCTTCCTGCTTGACGATCTGTTCCAAATAGTGCCGGTAGTTTTCCAGTCTTGGCTCTTCCTTGAAAAAGGCGTCCAGGGCCTCTTTCCCCAAGGCTAAAACAGCCGGCTGAATGAAGGCAACAGCTGCCTGGTATTCAGCGGCCAGGCTCTGGGCGCGGGAATTGAGGGCCAGATTCTTCTGGTTGCTGGTGTCGACGTCGCTGGCCATGCTGGCATAGACGTAGATCTTGGACAGGCGGCGGTCAACGGCAAAGATCTGGGTCAAGCGGTCATAGAGGACGGCCGCGCTCTCCGTAAAGCCGTCTTCCAAGGCCGGCAGGGCCTTTACTTCCTGCTTGACTGCTTTAAAGGCGGCCTCCCAGTCCGCCTCAGTCTTGAAGACCCGGGTCAAGTCCCAGGTCTGTTCTTTGGGAACCTCACTGCGATAAGGGATTTCCATACGATACCTCTTCTTTTTCTCATTTCTTTTAGTGCGTTTACGATACTTGATATTCTACTGCTGCAAAAAAACGTGTGCAATGTAGCCAAACCGTAATCTTTGACTACGTATGTCCAAAGACATGAATACAGACATTTTTCTTATTGCCGTCATCACCAGTATTCCGATATCCCAACAAGGGGGTAACCGCATTGACCAGCGCAGGTACCGAAGCACCACTCTTGCAACTTCAGGGAAAGGCTCTCACCAATCCTCGGGTACAGCCAACCCGCATGACTAAGGCCAGGGCCTTAGCCACTAACTCTCCTTTCTTTAAAAATTATAGCGCATGATTTAATTCTGGGTGCTCAGTCAGCGCTAAAAGACTGAGCATCGCATTCTTATCCCGATCTACAACCTTATTGTAGTTTGGGCATTTTTGGTTGTAGCAGACGTACTCATTGTGTTTAGTACCATGCTTCTTGTTTCCGTAAAGGGTGATCTTGTCATCACCTTTTTTGACATTTCCACAAGCCGCACAACGCTGAGTAGACGGATACAGCTTATTTGCCAGAATAAGTTCCTTACCATACCAATCGCACTTGTAGGTCAAGAATTGCTTAAACTTGCCAAACATCGACCGGTGAACACCCTTTGAAGCTACGTGGCTCATCAGCATACCCTTGACTGACAGATTTTCAATCACGATCTTGTCGTAGTTATTGACCAGTTCAGTCGTAAACTTCTGCATCAAGTCGTTTTGGATATTGCTTGCCTTGCGATAGCATGCTTGAAGCTTGGCTTTCGTCTTCAAGTAGTTCTCGCTTTCGCAAGCAGCTTCTCCATTTTTGACTTGCTTTTTGGCAAGCTGCCTTTGATAGTGCTTGATTTTCCCATAAATTTTATCAAGCTTCTTAGGCAATACGTTCATGCGACCTCCCGTGTAATCAAAGTGACCAACATTGACGTCAACCGCGGTAGCTTTACCTGTTTTGTCTGGCAGCTTAATATCTTCAGCCTTGATCTTATACGGGATAGCAACGTAATAACGTCCTTTTTCTTTGAAGTAGCTGACAACGCCAAATTCATCTGACAAAGGCTTTTCACTCAGCTTAAAGCCGCGCCATTGGTCTTTTGGAACGCTACTTTCTTTTGCCTGTTCCAAATAAAGAATTCCATCTTTGATCTTGCTCTGGTCACTTTTGAAGCCTTGTCTGGCTTCCCGCTTTGACCGAAATTTTGGTTTGCCCCAGCCTGGTTGGGCCTTGTCAAAGAAATTGTTCCAAGCCTTACTTAAATCAGAAATTGCCAGTTGCGGAATCCGGGCTGACTGTGTATACTGCCAGTCTTTTTTATCGGCAACTAACATATTACGAACTCTTCGTTCACTCGGTGAAGGCTTGTCTTTAAGCAGCACTTTCTGTTCTTCGGTCAGCTTTTTGGAGTCGGTGGACAAAGAAGATTTAAGTGTTTGTCTTGCCTTATACATTTCATTCCACAAGGCGAGGCCTTGATTCCAGCAATAACGACGGTAGTCACAAGCTTCATCCAAAACTTTTCTCATAGTCTTGTTGGGACGTAGTTCATAGACTCTTGTCTGAATTAATTCTGCCGGTGCTTCTTTTACCTGTTCCGCCATTTGATTTCACCGCCTTTCAGAATTATATCTTTGTTTCGAGGAATATTTTAGCAGGTATTCCTGCTGATTTCCAAACATATGTTTTTGAAGTGTGGGTGAAAGCTGGGATCTATCCTAAAGCAAAGTTCCGGATTTCCCTAAATTAATTGAACTTAGAACCTACCTGTTATCGTTATCTCTTACATATAATCAAACACATTAAGTACGTTTTTCGCCACTAGTATTGTCCTCTCAAAGCGGCTTTTTGCCAAAAAATAAGATAGTCTAAATATTACCACGCCTGGTTCATTAAATGCCTTTTTCATGCGAAAATAAATAATCGCCAATTGCAAGAATAAATTGAACACTTACCATAACATCTGGTAGATTTTGACTATCTACGCCGGTAAATGCG
>NZ_AZCR01000008.1 GCF_001433875.1 Lactobacillus delbrueckii subsp. delbrueckii DSM 20074 = JCM 1012 | reverse complement strand
CCCCGATTGAATATCGGAATCATGTTTTAACAACCTTAACGGCGTAATACTAAATTGTCCCAATTTTGGGGGTCACATCAACCCGAAAAAAGAAAAATAGTTTTTGGCCAGAAGAAGCGCTTAAAAACATATGAAAAAATAATTTTAAAAGAAAAAGATTTCTTTCATAAGTAATGATGTACATTCTTAGTATTACTTGCTATACTGAAAAGTAAGTTGTTGGTTACTTTTAGTAAGTTTAATAAATGCAAGTAAGATAGATTAGATTAGACTAGACAAGTAAACTCTCGGGAGATTAAACGATGCATAAGAAAAAGATTGCTTCAGTAACAATTTTGGCAACGGCCGCGCTTTTGACAGCTTGCGGGCAAAACAAGGGGGCTTCCAGCTCCAAGCAGGTGATGAAGACAGCCGTAACCGGGGAAATCAGTACCCTGGACTCCAGCAAGTACGGGGACACCATCAGCTCTGAAACCCTGCAGAACTCCATGGAAGGGCTCTACCGCTTTGACAAAAAGGGGCAGGCCCGGTTGGCCGGGGCGGTCAAGGTGACCAAGTCCAAGGATCAAAAGGTTTACACTTTTACCCTTAGGAAAAATGCCAAGTGGTCTAACGGGACCCCGGTAATGGCCCAGGACTACGTCACTGCTTGGCGGCGGACGGTTGACCCGAAGAACGATTCCCTGGACAGCGACAGCTACCAGGTGATCAAGAACGGGACGGACATCGTGGCCGGCAAGAAGAAGGTGTCTAGCCTGGGCATCAAGGCCTTGGGCAAGTACAAGCTGCAGATTACTTTGGAAAATCCGATTCAGTACCTGCCGGATCTTTTGACCGGGGCCCAATTCTACCCGCAGGACACGAAGATCGTCAAAAAGTACGGGTCCAGCTACGGGACCAGTTCCAGCAAGCTGGTTTACAACGGGCCATTTACTGTCAGCCAATGGACCGGGTCCAATCTCAAGTGGACTTTGAAGAAGAACAAGACTTACTGGAATGCCAAGTCAGTCAGCTTGAGCGCGGTCAAGGTCCAGGTCATCAAGACTACCTCTACCGGCCTCAACCTCTATAAGGGCGGGCAGCTGGACTATGTGCCAGTTGATTATGACTACGTCAAGCAGTATGAAAAGAACGCCGACTACCACACGAAGACCACGCCGACCAACGGCTACATGGTCTTTAACTTGAAGCGCAAGACTACTGGTAATGTCCACGTCCGCCGGGCAATCAGCCTGGGCGTGAACAAGCAGGAATTAGTGAAGACGGTTCTGCATTCAGGCAAGGCGGCCCAAGGTTTAGTAGCCAGTGACTTCATCTACGATGAAAACGGCAAGGACTACCGGGCCAGTGCCGGCAAGCTGATGACCTACAATCTTAAGCAGGCCCAAAAGGAATGGGCTTTGGCTAAAAAGCAGCTGGGCAAGTCCAAGATCACCATCGAACTGTTAACCAGTGACATGGACGCTTCCAAGCGGGTAGGCGAATACCTGCAGAGCAACTTGATGAAGAACCTGCCGGGCTTGACCGTTAAGTTGCGGTCAATTCCGCTGAAGTCCCGTTTGGCGGACACGAGCAAGCACAACTTTGACATGGTTTACGGGACTTGGCAGCCAAGCTTCCAGGATCCGATCGACTACTTGACCATCGGTGGCCTCTTCAACCTGGAAAGTGACTACAAGAACAGCACTTTCTGGAAGGAAATCAACCAGGCAAAGAGCACTTACGCCACCCAGCCAGCCAAGCGGCAGGCCAGCTTGATCGCCGCCGAAAAGCAATTGATCCAAAAGGATGCTTTCGCGGCACCGCTCTACCAAGCCGGGTTTTCCTACCTGCTTAAGTCCAAGGTGACCGGCTTCCGCCTGTCTCCTTACGGGACGGTTGCCTACTACTGGGACGTCAAGATTAAGTAAAACAAGTTTTAAACCGGTAAAAGCTGCCAGTTTCTTTCAATAAGGAAGAAACTGACGGCTTTTTTGCGAAAAAAGAAGCATTCTTCAACTATTTTGCCCGTATAGCGGGTACAATAGTATTTAGTTTTTTGACCAGGAGGCGGACATGAGCAAATACATCAAAGTTGGCAGCGGCAGCGGTGAAATGACCTGGCACCGGGCCATGCTCGACATGGAGCCGGGGGACTATCTGCTGCTGGAGCCCGGCTATTACGTTTGGCCCCGGGGCCGGCTATTAGAAGACGTGACCATCAAGGGCCTGGGGGCCAGTCCGGAAGACACCCGGATCCGCAGCTTTTTCTCCATCGGTGAAAACAGCTCCCGGGTGGTTTTTGAGAACTTGACCCTGGAACCTTACGGGGACGTAAATACCCTGGATTTGCCGGAAGAGACCAACAGCTATCTGATCCTGCGCGGCTGTGTCTTGACCGGGACCGGCAGCAAGACGACTACGATTTCCGTCAACGGCCAGGACACGGTGGAGATGTACTCCTGCCGTCTGCTCAACGGGACCCTGTCCTTTTTTGAAAAAGCCAATTTCCGCCTGGAAATGGCGGACTGCCTGCTGGACTATGAATCAGAAAAATTCGGCACCATCTCTTTGGAAGGGACTGGGACGGCCATCATTAATAACTCTGAGATCCGGGGGACGGTCAACAGCTTTGATTCCAGCAACATTGAATTAAACATCAATAACTCCGCCATCGGCAACCTTAACTTAGGCGGCAAGAGCTGGGTCAACGTTTACGCCTGCCGTTTTCTTAACCGGGACTACAGCCTTTATGCCCGGGGCGAATGCTGGTTGAACATCCTGGAGAGTCAAATGCCCAGTCAATTGGCCATCGAAGACCACTGCCACTTGCTAATGCAGAACAGCCAGCTCTACAATTTCCAAGCCCGGGGGGAGAGCCAGAGCTTTTTGTCCAATGTGCAGATCGCGGCCGCGGCCAGCCTGGAAGGCAAAAGCTTTATGGACGGCAGCTTAGTGACTTTCTCCGGCAATGGCGACTACCCTTACTTCATCTTCCTGGTCGACCAGGCGGTATTGAAGGGGCGGAACCTGCAATTTGACCCGCAAAACTGTCCGGTTCTGGTCGACAATGATGCCCGTTTAGTGGCCAACGCCCTTTACTACCAGGGGGCGCCACTGGAAATCAAGTGCGAGCATCCGGAAAACATCTCTTTGATGGGGATCAAGTGGACTGAACGGAAGGAATAGAAAGGAGCCAGACCATGCGCTTAATCAAAGTAAGCCAGGACCCCCGGGACTTGTCCTGGGAGCAGGCTTTAGACCAGCTGGAAGACGATGACGTGCTCATGCTGGCTCCCGGCTTTTATGAAATTCCTTTTGGGCAAAAGCTGAAGAATATCGTGATCAAGGGGACGGGGACAGCAGCGGATATGACGGTCCTGGTTGGCACGGTCATCCTGGATGGCCGCTATTTGACCTTGGAAAATCTGGCCGTCAAGACTACCGCAATTGCTGGAGCCCTGGTCAGAGTCTATGAAGGAGAAAATGCTCCTTACTTGACCCTGCGCGGCTGCCGGCTGGAAGCAGCAGAAGGGGAGAGGGGCACGTCCCTCATGGCCTTGGGGCCGGTCTGGCTGGAATTTTACTCATGCCAGGTCAAAGGGGGAATCCGCCTGGTTGGCGATGAGGAGCAACATGTCCAGATCTCTTCCAGTGAAATCGCGGCAACTTCCGCTGCTTTTACCGGCAATGGCTTTGGCCCATTAGCCATCAGCCAGTCCCAGATCAAGGGGGATTTTGTCCTGGAGGAAAGTTCGGCTTATGAAGGGCACTTTGACCAGACGGCTTTTGACCAGGTGATCAGCTTGAGCGAAGGAAATGACCTTTACTTCACTGAGTCTGCCCTGTCTTTAACTCTGAAAAATGGCCAGGCCGACCTTTTGAACTGCGACTTGCCGGGGACAACCCTTTTGGAAAAAGCTAATTCAGCCGCTTTCCAAAACTGCACTTTTAAGCAATTCAAGCAGGTCAGCGGAAGCAGCAACTTAACCAACTGCCACTTGGAGGCAGGGGAAATCATGGGCCAGGGCAAGGCTTTTTTTTGCCGGCCGCACTTTTCCTGCAGCGAAGGCACTTGGCTTAGTTTAAGGGATGCAAGCCAGGTCCGCCTGCAGAATGCCCTTTTAAACGTGGCTGGCAGCCACTTGCGCCTGGCTGACAAAGCCGGGATCTTAGGCAATGTTTTGGAGAGCGACCAGGACCAGCTGCTGGTCAAGCAGACTGGCCAGGGCAAGGTAAAATTGACGGGAATAAAATGTAAACTTGTCTAAAGGCCGCCTTTTGCTATAGAATTTAATTAAGATCCAAGCTTGATGATTCTGTGGGGGGAAAGACCGATGCAAGAACCAATGTATATCAAAATTCACAATCAGCTGCGCCGGGACATTGAAAACCATGTCTACCAGGTGGGGGATCGGATTCCAGCTGAACGGCAGCTGGCAGAACAGTTCAAGGTGTCGCGGATGACCCTGCGCCAGGCCATCAAGACCCTGGAAGAAGAAGGGATTCTGGAAAGGCGGCTGGGCAGCGGGACCTACGTGGCCAGCCAGAAGGTCCAGGAGAAGATGTCCGGGATCATGTCCTTTACCGAAATCACCCGGGCCAACGGGCAGACCCCATCCAGCAAACTGGTTTCCTACAAGATCACCCAGCCGTCCCTGTCGGAAAAAGAACGCTTGGCCCTGGAGGGCAGCGACAAGGTCCTGCGCATGGAGCGGATCCGTTATGCCGACCAGGTGCCGATCTGCCACGAAATCGTGACGGTTCCGGAAGATTTGATCGTGCCTTTTGCCAAAGATGACGTGTCAAGCCACCTCTACCAGACCTTGGAGAAGCAGGGGGGCTACCAGATCGGGGATGCAACTGAGTACATCTCAGCCGCTGTCGCCAATGAACAGGAGGCTCGCCTGCTTAACTGCCGCCGCGGGGAAGCCTTGATCACCCGCCGGCAGGTTACCAAGCTGGCTGATGGCCGGCCCTTTGAATACACGCGGGCTTCATACGTGGGCGAGCGCTTCGAATTTACTTTCAGTAAATAGCCAGCTGACTAGCTAAAGATGAAAATGACAAAGAGACAGGTTTAGTCCTGCCTCTTTTTGCTTCCTTTAAAAAAGTACAAAAGATGGAACTTGCTTTTGGCGGCAGGGGGCGAATTTGCTAAAATGGACTTGATACTATTAGCTAATGATTAACGAGGCACTATGAAAAGCATACTATTCCGCCTATATCTGGCAGTCATGAAATTTTTGGCCCGCTGGCAAAAAGAAGACCCCAACACATACGTGATCTTGAATGGGGCCGGCCGGTCGGGGTCCAATGGCTACCTCTTTTATAAATACCTGCGCCGCGAGCACCCGGAAGTCACGGCCTACTTGATCGAGCCCTGGCCTTCTTCCCACCTGCCCTGGTCAGACTGGCAAAAAATCGGCCGGGCCAAGTACGTATTGACCACCCACCAGCCCTTCAAGGTCCGGAAAAGCCAGGTCAACCTAGCCCTCTGGCACGGGATTCCCCTAAAGCGGATGGGGACCATGGCCAACAATACCCAGCGCCGAGACAACCAGAGAAACGAAAAGCTCTGGCACAAGACGGCCGACCTGGTCACCTCCAGCTCGGAACTCTATGAAAGCTTGATGAGCGCCTGCATGGGAATTGAAGGTCCCCGCTATGTCCGGCTGGGTTTCCCCAGAATTGATTCCTTGCTCAAGTCTCCTTATAAAAAGGCCCAGCTCCTGGCTGACTTTTTCTCCTGCCAGGACCCGGAAGCCCAAGTAGGGATCTATGTGCCAACCTTCCGCTATGAATTGGAAGAGCCGGAAGTGATGGAGCGGATTAAAGAAGGGAACTTTTTTGCCTTCAGTGACTTTGACTTGGCCGCTTTAGACCAGGCTCTGGCTGCTAGAAAGCAGTACCTCCTGGTCAAGCTCCATCCATGGGAAATGAAGCTCTTCAGCGACTTCCACTTGGAGGCCAAGCACGTGGCCTTTTTGAACAATTCCGACCTTTTGGCGAAAAAGCTGGACCTCTACGAAATCCTGGGAGCCACCGACTTCCTCATGACCGACTTCTCCTCGATCTACTTTGACTACCTCCACTTGGACAAGCCGCTGATTTTCATCACCAACTACCTGGCCCAGTATGAAAAGACCCGGGGCTTTTTGCTGGGGCCTTATGAAAAAATCGTCCCTGGTCCCTGCGTGGCCAGCCAGGCTGACCTGGTTAAGCAACTGGGTGAAAAAGACGGGTATGGTCTTGAGCGGAAAAAGTGGCTGGAGCTGAGCGACCAGGCCGACCATGGCCAGTCCTGCCAGACTATTTTTTATTACTTAAGCGGGGTCTGATCCTTGAAAAAAACTTTTCTGAACATCTTTTATAACGCGGTCTACCAGGTCTTCCTGGTCCTGGTGCCCTTGATCACGGTTCCTTATCTGTCCAGAGTCCTGGGCCCGACGACCTACGGGATCTATTCCAGCGTCAACAACACGATCCAGTTTCTGATGATCTTCTGCGTCCTGTCTTTATCCAATATCGGGGTCAGAAGCATCTCTAAAGCCCGGGCCAAAAGCAAGAGCGGGGAACTGACCGAGGCCTTCTGGGGCCTGTGGTACTTCCAGTTTATCGGCGGCTTGGTAACCATCGCCTTGACTGTCTTGACCTGCCTGGTCCTCAAGGTCCGCTACTGGAACTACTTCCTGCTGATGCTGCCATACTTGATTGCCGCCCAGTTTGACATCTCCTGGTTCTTCCAGGGCCTGGCTGATTTTGGCCGGGTGGTTTTAAGAAATACCATCGTCAAGATCGTCAGCGTTGTCTTTATCTTGCTTTTGATCAAAAGTCCGGCTGACCTTTGGAAGTATTTCCTGATCATGTCCGTGTCCACCATGCTGGGTTCCTTTGTCTTCTGGTTCAGCATCGGCAAATATGTCGGCCGGCCAGTCAAGCATTTCTACTATTTCGCGGAAACCCGCCGGGCCATCATGACCTTGATGATTCCACAGATCGCGACCCAGATTTACACTTCCTTGGACAAGCCCCTTTTGGGCCTCTTCCAAAATACGGCCCAGGTCTCTTACTATGACAACTCCCAGCGGATTTCTAACATGATCCTGGGGGTTATCACCAGTATTTCCCTGGTAATAATGCCGCAGATGGCGGTCCAGGGGAAGGAAACCCAGAAGAAGGTCTTGAAGAAGTCCCTGGAAGCCACGACCATGCTGGGAACCATGTTTGCCGTGGTGGTCATGGCCAATACCAAGGAATTCGTGCCCTTTTTCTTCGGGAAAAAATATATCCCGATGACCCCCTTGATGTTCTTCTTCACCTTGACCATCATCTTGATTCCCATGGGCGGGGTCTTCGCCAACCAGTTTGCCCTGGCCAACAAGAGGGACAAGGACTATGCCATTCCAGTTACGATCGGGGCGGTCCTAGAGCTGGTATTCAGCTACTTTTTGGACCGGCCTTTCGGGGCAGCGGGGGCCATGGTGGCGATCCTCTTGACCGAAGCCGTTGTTCTCTTTCTGCGCTGCTGGATCGTGCGGGACGGTTATGACTTCAAGGAAACTTTCAGCGACGTGCCCAAGTGCTTTTTGGCCATGGGGATCAGCCTGGCGGCAGGGATGCTGTGGCCTTGGCAGATTCCAAGTGCTTTTATCAACATGACGGTCAAGTCCCTGGTTATTATGGCCTTGTACCTGGCCATCCTCTGGCTCTTGAAGTTTGACTTAAACGAAGACTTGGTCACGATCGTCAAAAAGCGCTTGAAAAATAGCTATTAATAAGGAAGAAATCAGCAAAAATAAACAAAGAAAGCGTGTAAGCATGGTAAAAATAAACATTTTGGGCGTTGGCTTCGACAAGTACAGCCTGGCGGAATTTGAAGCCCGCTTTTTGGACCGCTTGCGGAAAAAAGAATCCACCCTAGTGGTCACGGCCAACCCGGAAATTGTCATGGCCGCTAAGGAAGACCCGGAATACCGGGAAATCATCAACAATGTGGCTGACTACGTGACGGCTGACGGGATCGGCATCATCAAGGGGGCCAAGATGCTGGGGCTGAAGCTGCCGGAGAGAGTAACCGGCTACGACCTCTTCTGCTGGTACCTGCAAATCGCCAATGAAGACCACTTGCGGGTCTATCTGATTGGGGCCAAGCCAGCCGTGATCGCCGCCGTTAAGGAAAAAATTGCCAAGGACTACCCGGGCATCGACTTAGTTGGCGCTGAAGATGGCTACTCCAAAGACGCCCTGCCGGAAATTGCCAGCCGGATCGCCCAAAGCGGGCCCGACCTGGTCTTCGCGGCCCTGGGCTTTCCCAAGCAGGAGAAGCTCCTGGCCATATTGCGCAAGCAAAACTTGTCAGCCAGCATGATGGGGGTGGGCGGCAGCTTTGATGTCTTCGCCGGCGCCGTCAAGCGGGCACCGAAGCTCTTTCAGGACGCCCACTTGGAATGGTTCTACCGTCTTTTGAAGGAACCAAGCCGGATCGGCCGGATGATGGTTTTGCCCAAATTCGTCGTGGAAGTTAAGAAGAGCAAGAAGCAGGACCAGCAATAATGAAAGTACTGCACATCAACGCCGGCCTGGAAAGCGGAGGCGGGCTGACTCATATCGTGAACCTGCTCTCCCAGGCCAAAAAGGCGGGGCAGGACTTTGACCTCTTGACCTTCGCGGAAGGACCGGTTGCCCAGGCTGCCCGGGAAAAGGGGATCAAGACTATCGTTTTGGGCGGCTCCAGCCGCTACGACCTGGCCCTGCTCAAGCGGCTGAAAAAGACAATCAAGGATGGACGTTACGACCTGGTCCACAGCCATGGGGCCCGGGCCAACCTTTTTGTCAGCTTGATCAAGTCATCCTTGCCTTGTCCCTGGTTGATCACGGTCCATTCGGATCCCGCGATCGACTTTGAAGGGCGGGGAATCGCTGGGAAGATTTTTACCAAGCTGAACCTGCGGGCGATCAAGCAGGCCGATGGTGTCTTCGCCATCACTCCTCGTTTTGAAAAAATCCTGCTGAATTATGGAGTAAAGCCCGGCCGGATTTACGTTATCTACAACGGGATTAGCTTTAGGGACAATAGAAATATAGCAGGCAAGGAAGACCACGCCGGTTTCAACATCATCAATGTTGGCCGCTTGGAGAAGGTCAAGGGACAAGATCTTTTGCTCAAGGCATTTAAAGCAGCCAATTTGCCGCAAGCTCACCTCTATATCGCCGGCAGCGGTAGCCAGGAAGCGGACTTAAAAAAATTACGGCAGGATTTGGCTTTAACAGACCAAGTGACTTTCACCGGCTTTTTGACCCAAGCAGAATTAAGGCAGCTCTACCGGAAGATGGACCTGGCCGTCTTGTCTTCTTACTCAGAAAGCTTCCCCCTAGTCTTGCTGGAAGCAGCTGACAACCTGCTCCCGCTTTTGGCAACTGACGTGGGCGGGGCCAGGGAACTGATTCCAGAAGGAAAAGGCTGGGTCATGCCGGTCAACGAGGAAAAAGCCATGGCTGACCAGTTAAGAGCAATCGCCGCTTTGCCAAAAGAAGAATTAGCAGCAATCGCCCAAACGGAAAAAGCCTATGCCCGCCAGCACTTTTCCCTGGACCGGCAACTGGCTGACGTTCTGGCCGGCTACCAGGCCTGCCTGCAAGGAGAAAAAGCATGATTCCCAAAATTATCCACTATGTCTGGGTGGGCGGCAATCCCAAGTCCAAGACCATCCAGACCTGTCTGGCCTCTTGGCAAAAGCGCCTGCCGGACTACGAAATCATCGAATGGAATGAAGACAAGCTGGACCTGAATGCCAACAAATATGTCAAGCAGGCCTACCAGGCCAAGAAGTGGGCCTTCGTTTCCGACTATGTCCGGGCCAAGGCCCTCTATGAAATGGGCGGGATCTACCTGGACACCGATGTCATGGTCTTAAAAGATTTTGCCGGCTTGCTAAATGACCGGGCCTTTATCGGCTTTGAAAACAATGACTACTTGTCAGCGGCCATCATCGCCGCAGAGAAGGGGCATCCTTTTATGGCTGACATCCTGCACTACTATGACGACCTGGATTTTGCCTTTGACCAAAAGGACCAGCTGGCCGGGGTCAACTCCCTGTCCGTCACGGAAATTCTCAAAGAAAAGTATGGCCTTAAGACTGGCAACCAAGAGCAAGTGTTAAAGGAGGGAATTCATGTTTATCCAGACGGGATCCTCTGCAACCCTTCCCCTCAGTCCCGGTCCATTCACCTTTTTACCGGGACCTGGCTGGAAGGGAAAAATTCCTGGAAGCACGACCTGGTCACCTTTTTGAAATTACATATCCGCAGTCAAAAAACTGCGAAAATTTACTACAAGCTCTTCAGACGCTAATTTTTTAAAGAATCTCGTGAAAATACATTTCTGAAAGCAGGGACTGCATTTTTTGAGTATAATTAAAGGTAGAAAGTACAAAGTAGAAGATTGCGAGGCAGCAAATGAGAGAGTTGCAAAAGAAAATTGTCGAATATGAGCACGTTTTGCCGGAAATCGATCCCCAGGAAGAAATCCGCAAGACAGTTGACTTCTTAAAGGATTACCTGAAGGCTAACCCCTTCTTGAAGTCATATGTTTTGGGGATTTCCGGGGGCCAGGACTCAACCTTGACCGGGAAGCTGACTCAAATGGCAATTTCCGAAATGCGGGAAGAAACTGGCGATGACAGCTACAAGTTCATCGCCGTCCGCCTGCCATACGGCGTCCAGGCCGATGCCGCTGATGCCGCTGACGCGGTAGCCTTCATCAAGCCGGACGTGGACTTGATCGAAAACATCAAGCCAGCCACTGACGCCATGGTGGCTACCTTGAAGGAAACGGGCGTGGAAGTGACCGACTTTAACAAGGGCAACATCAAGGCCCGGCAAAGAATGGTCAT
The DNA here is from genome assembly GCF_001433875.1 of Lactobacillus delbrueckii subsp. delbrueckii DSM 20074 = JCM 1012. GTDB lineage: Bacteria > Bacillota > Bacilli > Lactobacillales > Lactobacillaceae > Lactobacillus > Lactobacillus delbrueckii. Next base: position 26,952 of record NZ_AZCR01000008.1, on the reverse strand, counting down.
GCAGTATGCCATTGCCGGGGCCAACCAGGGCGCGGTTGTGGGGACTGACCACGCGGCCGAAAACGTCTCTGGTTTTTACACCAAGTATGGTGACGGCGCGGCTGACTTAACCCCGCTCTTCCGTTTGGACAAGCGGCAGGGCAAGCAGCTCCTGGCTGCTTTGGGATGCCCGGAACACCTTTATTTGAAGGCCCCGACGGCCGACCTGGAAGAAGAAAAGCCATCCTTGCCAGATGAAGTTGCCTTGGGCGTGACCTACGAGGAAATCGATGACTACCTGGAAGGCCGGGAAGTCAGCGAGAAGGCAGCGGAAAGAATCGAAGAATTGTGGACCAAGAGCGAGCACAAACGCCACCTGCCGGTTACAATTTTTGATGATTATTACAAAAAATAGGGGCAGATTTGGTAAAAAACTTGTTTCAAGCGTCAATTTTTGCTATATTAATCATGTCATAAGGGAGTAACGGCAAGCATAGCTTGCGACAAGCCCAACAACCGGGAGCTGTGTTGGTTTCCTGGGCTTGTCTTAATTAGTGAGACTTATGTGCTTTTGTTAAGGGGCACGTAAGTCTCTTTTCTTTTTAAAGGAGGAAAATACTGTGGCTAAGAAGTATTACAGCCAGGACATCCCGGGCACTTTAGCCGAGTTTGGCTCGGATGCCAACCACGGGATCAGTTCGGCTGAAGCCAAGAAGCGCCTGGACCAATACGGCCCGAACGCTTTGGCCGGCAAGAAGAAACGTTCAATGTTTGCCCGCTTCATGGACCAGTTCAAGGACTTGATGATCATCGTCCTGCTGGTTGCCGCTGTTTTGTCCGGGGTAGTTGCCCAGGAATGGACAGACGCGGGGATTATTTTAGTAGTTGTGCTTTTGAACGCGGTCCTGGGCGTGATCCAGGAAGCCCGATCAGAAGCAGCAATTGAAGCCTTGAAGGACATGTCCACGCCAAGCGCCAGGGTGCGCCGGGACGGAGCGGTAATTGAAGTTCCGTCAACGGATATCGTGCCAGGTGACGTGGTCTTGCTGGAAGCCGGTGACGTGGTCCCGGCCGACCTGCGTCTTTTGGTAGCAAAAAGCTTGAAGATTGAAGAAGCTGCCTTGACTGGGGAATCAGTTCCGGTGGAAAAGAGTAATGAAACCCTGCAGGGGGAGGACATTGCTCTAGGTGACCGGATCAACATGGCTTACTCCGGCACCAACGTGACCTACGGGCGCGGGGAAGGTGTGGTTGTCGCTACGGGGATGAACACGGAAGTCGGCAACATCGCCAAGATGCTGAACGAAGCTGATGAAACTGATACTCCTCTTAAGCAGAACTTGAACCAGCTGGGCAAGACCCTGACTTACATGATCCTAGCCATCTGTGTGGTCGTCTTCATTATCGGGGTTATCCGGAACCCGCAGCATGAACCGATGAATGCTTTGCTGATCGACATGTTCTTGACGGCGGTTTCCCTGGCGGTTGCCGCTATTCCGGAAGGTCTGCCGGCGATCGTGACGATCATTTTGGCCTTGGGTACCCAGACCATGGCCGACCACAAGGCCATCGTCAGAAAGCTACCAGCCGTTGAAACCTTGGGGGCAACGGATATCATTGCTTCTGACAAGACTGGTACCTTGACCCAGAACCGGATGACGGTGGAAAAGGTCTACTACGACGGGGTCCTGCATGATGCCAGCGATGACATTGACTTGACCAACCAGGCCTTGATTACCATGCTTTTGGCCAACGACACCAAGATTAAGGACGGCGGGGAGCTCTTGGGTGACCCGACTGAAACTGCCCTGGTGCAATTCGGTTTCCACAAGGATCTGCCAGTTAACGACTTTTTGGCAGAACACCCACGGGTACAGGAAGTACCATTTGACTCTGACCGGAAGTTGATGAGTACGGTCAACAGGTATGACGGCCAGTTTATGGTTGCCGTCAAGGGCGCGCCGGACATGCTTTTGGAAAGAGTCAAGTATGTCAACATCAACGGCGAGCTGAGCGAAATCAGCGCTGAACAAAAGAAAGCCATTTTGGCAAGCAACAATGAAATGGCCAAGCAAGCCCTCCGGGTCTTGGCGATGGCTTACAAGGTTGTTGCTGAGCCATACGCTGACCCGACGACTGACAATGTTGAACAAGATCTGATCTTTGCCGGTTTGGTCGGCATGATCGACCCAGAGCGGCCGGAAGCCAAGGACGCGATCGCAGAAGCTCATCGGGCCGGGATCAGAACGATCATGATTACTGGTGACCACCAAGTTACGGCGCAGGCGATTGCCGAACGGCTGGGCCTGGTTGAAAAGGGCCGCGGCGATGCCGTGATTACCGGGGCGCAATTGGATAAGCTGAGCGACGACTACTTCACCAAGCATGTCGGTGACTACAGTGTTTATGCCCGGGTTTCACCAGAACACAAGGTTAGAATCGTGAAGGCATGGCAGGCAAATGGCAAGATCGTGGCCATGACTGGTGACGGGGTCAACGACGCGCCGAGTCTGAAGCAGGCCGACATCGGGGTCGGCATGGGGATTACCGGTACGGAAGTCTCCAAGGGCGCGGCCGACATGGTTCTGGCTGACGACAACTTCGCGACGATCGTGGAAGCGGTCAAGCAAGGGCGGAAGGTCTTTGCCAACATTCAGAAGGCGATTCTGTACTTGATGAGCTGCAACGTCGGCGAAGTATTGACGGTCTTCTTGATGACTTTGCTGGGCTGGGATGTTTTGAAGCCAGTGCAGCTTTTGTGGATCAACTTGGTAACTGATACCCTGCCGGCGATTGCCTTGGGTGTTGAACCGATTGAAAAGGGGATCATGAATAAGAAGCCGCGGGGGAAGAATTCTAACTTCTTCTCAGGTGGCGTGGCCAGCTCAATTGTCTACCAGGGGATCCTGGAAGGTGCTTTGGTCTTGACCGCTTATGGTTTGGGTCTGCACGTTTTGCCGCAGGGGACTAACCCGCATGAAGACGCGTTGACCATGGCCTTCTTGACTTTGGGTCTGATCCAGCTCTTCCATGCGATTAACTCTAAGTACCTAAAGCAGTCTATTTTCCAAAAGAGCACTTTTGCCAACAAGTGGTTCAATGGCGCGATTGTTCTGTCAGCCTTGATTATGGCGGCAGTTGAATTGCCATTCTTTACCAGAGTCTTCTCAGTTTCAGAATTGCACCTGGACCAATGGCTGACTGTTCTGGGGATGGGCATTTTGATGATCGTGATCGTCGAAATCGTTAAGTTCTTTGAGAGAAAAGCTGATCAACGGAATAATTAAAGATAATAATTCACAAAAATGCCTGGACGTAAGTCCGGGCATTTTTTGCTGCGTGAAAAGAGGTACGGTGAAATTGTGGGGACTTGAATCGGCTGCAATGATCTTTATATTGTGTTGATAATAATGAGAGAACTGGAGTAAATAATAAGGTTCAGTGTGGCTTTGTTTGTTAAGAAAAATAGTCTTTGTCTGTTTTTAGGGGCAGTTGTCGGTTTTATGATAACGTTAACTGAAAACATATCAACTGAGATTGGAGGGACTTTATTTACTGTTTCAAATATCTGGGATACTACCAACATTATTAATCCACTAGCGAATGCTATGGTGGAGAATCCATTACCGGCAATCTATTAGCTAAATTACGCGACGACTGCAGTTTTCTATATTACGCTAACTGCTGTTTTGTTAAGAATTTGGTACATGAAGAATGTAGAGAAAGGTTAAATTATGCTAAAAACGCGTTATCAGCGCCTAATTGCCATAACACTCTTTTTGGACTTTGTGGTTAGTCTGGGCTGTGGCCTGCAGTTTGCGATGGATAGCGGAGAAGGCGAGATGCCAAGGTATTATCTGAATGCCAACTTGATCAGCTTATACATCCAGCTAGGTCTAACCGTCATGGCAGCTGTCCAAATCCTTTCTTTCCGCTCAGTCCGGCCGCTTCTGGCTCCCCGCGGCAAAATGGATTACTTTGACCAGCGCCTGGCCCAGCTGCTTTTCTTAGATTTGGCCATATACCTTGTTTTCTCCATCGTGCCCTATTTCTTTGACAAGAATCCCTGCTTCCGCTATGGCCCGGCCTGGAAGGGCACCCTCTTGCTTTTGATGCATTACCTGCTGTTCATTGCCTGCTTTATGCTGATCTTGCTCTGCATCAAGACTAAATATCCTTTCTTTATTATCGTTTTTGCCAGTACAGTACCCATTCTTTACCATTACTGGCTGGAGAAGAGCTGGCTTTTACCAAAATACGCTAATATTTATGACCCTCTCTGGCGGGCCATCCACCACATGTATATACTCTAAGTCGAGGAGTTTGTATGTTGAAAGTGTCACATGTTAAGAAGAGCTTTAAAAAACTGGCCGTATTAAAGGACATCTCTTTAGAAACCCAAGCGGGTGAACTGGTCCACATCTCCGGTGTCAACGGCTGCGGCAAGTCCACCCTGTTCAAAATCATCGTCAGCCTCTTAAAAGCTGACAGCGGGGAGATCCAACACTGACAAGGATGACTACCTTGGTGCCCTGATCGAAAACCCTGGCTTTATCGAATATGAAACTGCCTGGGACAACTTGACCTTTTTAGGTCACTTCAACCACCGCTTACAGCCCGAAAAGACCCGGGACTTGCTCAAGGCCTTTGACCTGGATCCGGATAACCCGCAATCCGTCAGCAACTACTCAGTCGGGATGCGGCAGAAGCTCGGGATCACCCAGGCCGTGATGGAAGACCAGAATATTATCCTGCTGGATGAGCCAACCTGGGGGATCGATAAGGAAGGGGTTGACCAGCTCGTTAACCTTATGAAAGACTTGCGCAGTGAAAACAAGACCGTCATCGTGGCCAGCCACGACGAAATTCCCGGCCTGGTCTACGACCGCCGTTTAAGAATGAAAGACGGGATCTTGCTGGCCGAAGAGTAAAAGTTGGCATTTTCCGCCCTGACTAGCTACAATAATCCCATGATTAGTGAACAAGAACTGCAGCAGCTGGTCGAAAGCATCTCCCTTGAATCCTTCAGCCGTCCCTTTCTCCACCAAGCGAAAATCAACCGCCGCCTGAAGACTACTGGCGGCCGCTACCAATTATCCGACCATCACCTGGAATTTAATCCGCTCTTTCTTAAGGAAGAAAATCTCCATTATCTGCCGGGCATCATCAAACATGAACTGGTCCACTACCACCTCCACCTGGCCGGCTTGGGCTACCAGCATAAAGACCGGGACTTCAAGCTTTTACTGCAAAAGGTAGGCGGTAGCCGCTATGCGCCAAGACTAGAAGAGAACAAAAGAAGCCGCAGGCACTACCGCTGCCGGCAATGCGGGCAGGACTACTGGCGCCAGCGGCAGGTCAACGTCAAGAAGTATTTCTGCGGCCGCTGCCGGGGAAATTTGGAAAAAATTGCCGGCCCCCTTGCCAAATGAGGGCGGCTTTGCTAGAATATTAATGTGTTTGCGGGCGTGGCGGAATTGGCAGACGCGCAAGACTAAGGATCTTGTGACCGCTTTTGGTCGTGGAAGTTCAAGTCTTCTCGTCCGCACTAAGATAAGGAGTCGTTGTAAAACGGCTCCTTTTTTGTTGATTCTTAAAACTTGCTTTTCCTCCAATCTGTTATAATTGATAGAATACAATGCAAGATGAATGGAAGGTGTGCTAAATGTACGATTCTGAAGCCAGACAGAAGACCTTGAACCTGACGGTCAGCGCGGCCTTTGTGGCCATTCTGCTGCTGGAAGCTTTTATTCCCAATGTGGGTTACATCACGATTTTGCCGGGCCTGCCGGCCATCACCACGATTCCGCTGACAGTCGCGGTCTTTGCCTCTTTAAGAGGGCCGAAAGCCGGCGCGGCCTTTGGCTTGGTCTGGGGCCTGACTAGTTTGCTTAGGGCCTATGCTGCTCCAAATGGCCTGGTTACCATTCTCCTTTTCCAGAACCCCTTGATTGCCTTATTGCCCCGGCTTGCTGCTGGCTGGGCAGCGGGCCTGGCTGGGCAATTGCCTGATAAATGGAAGAAGGAGAGCAGAAAGCCTCTGGCTTACGCCTTAAGCGGCCTTTTAGCTTCAGCGGTCAACACGCTCATGGTGATCTTTTTGTCTGACCTGGTCTACTTCAGTCATCCCCAGAAGCTGGCTTTAGCCCTGGGGGCCAAGAGCGGGCAGTCTTTGCTGGTCATTCTCTTCACGGCCCTGGCCGTCAACGGCATTTTGGAAGCAGTCTTCAGCGGCTTGATCACGCCGCTCATTACCGCGCCCCTCAAGAAGCGACTGAAGCGGCGCTAGAAAGCAGATAAGTATGGCTGGACACAGAAAAACACGGAAGGGCAAACAGACGACTACCATCCTCGTGGTCCGCGTTTTTGCCATCATCCTCTTGTGCCTGGGCTTGTTCGTGGCCTTCCGCTACTACCGCCGCCAGGCCTTGCAGCAAGAACAGATCCGCCAGGCTGAACTGGCCAAGCAGGAAGCAGCCGCTAAGCTTTTGCGGCAAAAGAAAGCCTTTATTCAAAAGGTGGGGCCGATCTCGCAAAAGGTTGACAAGGGGACCGGTCTTTTGCCAAGCATCACTATCGCCCAGGCCTGCCTAGAAAGCAACTACGGGCAAAGCGCCTTGTCCCAGAAGTACAACAATCTCTTCGGGGTCAAGGGGACCAACCCTAACACTTCAGCCGTGATGACGACCAAGGAGTACAGCAACGGCAAGTGGATGACCGTCAAGGCCCGCTTCCAAATTTATGATTCTTATGAAGCCTCGATCCGGGCCCATGTCCGCCTCTTCCAGCAGGGAACCAGCTGGAACAAGGACCAGTACAAGGACGTTTTGGCGGCCAAGGACTATAAGAGCCAGGCCAAGGCCCTGGTCACTGACGGCTATGCCACCGACCCGGACTACTCGACCAAACTCATCAATTTAATTGAACAATACAACCTGAATAAGTACGATAATTAAGCAGGTTTAACAGGGTTGCCAGAGCTTTTTGGCAGCTTTTTTTGCTATAATGGATAAGCTAAGTTTTTTGATTTTTGAAAGGGTAAAGCATGTCTGAAGCAACGATTTTACAAGGTTTGAATCCGCAACAGGTCCAGGCAGTCAAGACGACTGAAGGGCCCCTTTTGGTAATCGCCGGGGCCGGCAGTGGGAAGACATCAGTTTTGACCAGGCGGATTGCCTACTTGGTGGAAGAAAAGCGGGTTGCTCCCTGGAACATCCTGGCCATCACCTTCACCAACAAGGCCGCTAAAGAAATGAAGGAAAGAGAAGTCAAGCTCCTGGGCGACCAGGCTGAAAGCATCTGGATGTCCACCTTTCACGCCCTCTGTGTCCGCATCCTCCGCCGGGACGGCCACTTGATCGGCTATGACCGGGACTTCTCCATCGCTGACCCTTCAGAGCAGGTGACCCTGGTCAAGCGCATCCTCCGCCAGCTGGACCTGGATCCCAAGCAATATCTGCCCCGCAACATCTTGAGCCAGATCTCCAATGCCAAGAACCGCCTGCAGACCCCGAAGCAGTATGAGGCCAGCGCGGTCGGTCCTTTTGAAAAAGTTGTCGCCGACGTCTACAAGAAATACCAGGCCAGCCTGGAAAGAGACCAGATCCTGGACTTTGACGACTTGATCATGCAGACGCTGACCCTTTTTAAGGCCAGTCCTGATACCCTGGCTTACTACCAACAGAAGTTCCGCTATCTGCTGGTTGACGAATACCAGGACACCAACGAGGCCCAGTACGAGCTCTGCCGCTTGCTGGCTGACGGCTACCACAATATCTGCGTTGTCGGGGATGCCGACCAGTCAATCTACGGCTGGCGGGGAGCCAACATGGAAAACATCCTCAACTTTGAGCATGACTACAAGAATGTCCAAACTGTCAAACTGGAGCAGAACTACCGGTCAACCGGCCACATCTTGAAGGCGGCCAACTCGGTCATTGACCACAATGAAAACCGGAAGGCCAAGAAGCTGTGGACTGACAAGGGCGACGGGGAAAAGGTCCACTACTACCAGGCCCAGAGCGACCGGGACGAAACCCGCTTCGTCCTTGCCAAGATCAAGGAAGAAGTTGACCAAAAGAAGCGCCGCTACCAGGACTTTGCCGTCCTTTACCGGACCAATGCCCAGTCCCGGGGGATGGAAGAAACTTTGGTTGAAGCCAATGTCCCTTACCAGATCGTCGGCGGGCACAAGTTCTACGACCGCAAGGAAATCAAGGACATCATGGCCTACCTCAAGCTGGTGGCCAACCCCAGCGATTCCATGAGCTTCAACCGGATCATCAACGTCCCAAAGCGGGGGATCGGCCAGGCTACGACTAGCAAATTGGCTGCCTTCGCCGACGAAATGGGGGGCGGGATCTACGAAGCCATACGCAATGTCGAATTGGCTCCGATTTCTTCCGCCGCTGCCAAAAAGCTCCTGGCCTTCAGCGACCAGCTGACTGCCGCCATTGCTTACGCCCAAGACCACACGGTCAGTGAACTGACCGACAAGATTCTGGAAGACTTCGGCTACATCAAAGCCTTGAAGGAGGAAGAAGCTCAAGGATCCCTGGAAGCTGCCGCCCGCCTGGAAAACCTGCAGGAATTCGCTACGGTTACCAAGCGCTTTGACGACAATTACAATGAAGAAGAAAACCCGGACAGCAGCCGCTTGAGTGACTTTTTAGCGGAAGTATCCCTCTTAAGCGACCAGGATGACCTGGAAGAAAGCGATGACCGGGTAACTTTGATGACCCTGCACGCGGCTAAGGGTTTGGAATTCCCAGTCGTCTTCTTGATCGGGATGGAAGACAACATCTTCCCGCTTTCCCGGGCGATCAAGGACGAAGACCCGAACCAGCTGGAAGAAGAACGCCGCCTGGCTTACGTGGGCATTACCCGGGCCAGGGAAGAGCTTTACTTGACTTCGGCTTACACCCGGATGATGTACGGCAGCAAGCAGTATAATTCCCAGTCCCGCTTCATCGGTGAAATCAAGGATGAGGACCTGGACATCGTGGCTTCAACTGCCCCGAAGTCCAGCACTTCTTTCTTAGACCTGGACCGGCTGCCTTTTGCCGAAAAGTCCCAAGCCAAAGCTGCTCAGCCGGCTAAGACCCACCGGGCCAGCAAGGCAGCCGGGGCCGTCGGCGCTGAAAAGAAGGGCTGGCGCCCTGGCGACCAGGTAGAGCACAAGAGCTGGGGCAAGGGCGTGGTCATCAAGGTCACCGGCTCTGGCGAAGACATGGAACTGGACATTGCTTTTGCAAGCAAGGGCAACAAGCGCCTGCTGGCGGCTTTTGCCCCGATCAAGAAAATTTAGGTGAAGAAGCATGGCTGAAAGTTTAGAAGAAGCAAAACAGGAAGTCCGCCAATTGCGGGCCCAGCTGGACCAGTGGGCCAAGGCCTACTATGAGCAGGACGCTCCGGTGGTTGAAGACCACGTTTATGATGAAAAATACGCCCGCCTGCTGGAACTGGAAGCTGCCTATCCGGAATTAAAGTCAGCTGACTCCATCACCCAGAGGGTCGGCGGCGAGGTCAACAGCGACCTGCCCAAAGTTGAGCACCAAGTGCCAATGCTGTCGATGGGGGACGTTTTTTCCAAAGAAGAGCTGGCGGAATTTGACCAGCGGGTGCAAAAAGCCATCGGCCACCCTGTGGCCTACAATGTCGAATTGAAAATCGACGGCCTGTCCCTGTCTTTGGAATATGAAGAAGGGCGCTTAAAGCGAGCCTCAACCCGGGGCAATGGCCAGGTTGGCGAAGATGTGACCAAGAATGTCAAGTATATCAAGGACGTGCCCCAGAAATTGCCGAAAGCCATTACCACCGAAGTGCGGGGGGAATGCTACATGAGCAAGGAGGCTTTCGCCAAATTGAACCAGGAGCGGGACGAGGCGGGGGAGAGTATCTTTGCCAATCCGAGAAACGCCGCGGCTGGTTCTCTGCGTCAGCTGGACCCGAAGGTGACAAAAAAGCGGCAGCTGAGCACCTTTATCTATACCTGGATTAACCCACCAGCCGGTATCGACTCCCAGCACCAGGCGATCTGTGAGATGGCCAAGCTGGGTTTTCACACCAATGAAAACGGCCGCCGGCTGGAAAATCTGGCAGACGTCTACGATTATATCGACGAATTTACCAAAAAGCGCGACAGCCTGCCTTACGTGATCGACGGCATTGTCTTGAAAGTCGATGACCTGGCCCTGCAGGCGGACTTGGGCAACACCGTCAAGGTGCCCCGCTGGGAAATTGCCTACAAGTTCCCGCCGGAAGAAGAAGAAACAGTAGTCCGGGAGATTGAATGGACCGTGGGAAGAACCGGGGTCGTGACCCCGACTGCCGTGATGGATCCGGTTCGATTAGCCGGGACCACGGTAGCCCGGGCCTCTTTGCACAATCCGGACCTTTTGGCCAAACTGGACGTCCGCTTGGGCGACACGGTCAAGCTGCACAAGGCCGGCGACATCATTCCGGAAATTTCCGAAGTTGTCTTAAGCAAGCGGCCAGAAGACTCTGTTCCCTATGAAGTGCCAACTAAGTGCCCTTCCTGCGGGGAAGACCTGGTTCACTTGAATGAAGAAGTGGCCCTGCGCTGCATTAACCCGTCCTGCCCTGCCCAAGTTGAAGAAGGGATTACCCACTTCGCCTCCCGGCAGGCCATGAACATCGCTGGCCTTGGCCCAAAGATCGTCAAGCAGCTGATCGCCAAGGACCTGGTGCACAATGTAGCTGACCTTTACTATCTGACAGCCGACGACTTGAGCCAGCTGGACCACTTTAAGGAGAAGTCGATCAACAATCTCCTGGCGGCCATTGACCAAAGCCGGAAGAATTCCGTTGAGCTGGTCCTCTTTGGCCTGGGGATCGACAATGTAGGCGGGAAAGCCGCCCAATTGATTGCCCAGAAATTTAAAAATATGTCTAAAATCGCTTCAGCAAGCGTGCAAGAACTGACGGCAATCGATACAATAGGAATGACGATTGCTGAGTCTTTGACGGCTTACTTCCAGCAGGAAGAAGCCAAGAAGCTGCTGGCCCGGCTGGAAGAGGCCGGGGTCAACATGGACTACTTAGGCGAAGACGGGGAAGCTGCAGACAACTTCTTCAAGGGCAAGACGGTGGTCTTGACCGGGAAACTGGCCCACTATAGCCGGGCGGAGTTTACCAAGAAGCTGCAGGCCTTGGGCGCCAAGGTGACCGGGTCAGTCTCCAAGAAGACCGACTGCCTGGTTTACGGGGAAGATGCCGGCAGCAAACTGGCCAAGGCAGAAGCCCTGGATATTCCGCGCTTAACGGAGGCAGAAGCAATCTCTAAGATCGAAGAGAAGGACACGGAAAAGTGAAGAGATTTTTACAGGCAATAACTTTGGCAAGCTGCAGCCTTCTGCTGGCGGCTTGCGGCAACTTGAAGAATTCCGACCTGGCCAGCAACTCAACGACGACCAGCAAGGCGAAGAAGTACGAGACGACTTCCAGCACTGATGGCGGCTACTCCGTCCTTTTGAAAAAGGGGGTCTACAAGACCAGCCCGATCTCCGGCCTGGAAGCCACCAACTATGACAACAGCGTGGACGAGTCGGCCATGGAACGAGGCTTGATCCGGGTCTCCAAGAAGGTCTTCTCAACCAAGGACTATGTCATCCAGGAAGGCCAGCAGCTCGACGAAACGACGGTCACCAACTGGCTGGGCCGGTATTCAAAGAGCAACAAAGAGGGGCTGAACCTCAAGAACAACGGCAAGACCGGGTCAACGACCAGAAACCCGATCATCTTGCAGCAGATCATGGAAGAAGACTTCTATGTCAAGAGCGGGTCCAGCTACAAGCTGGCCGGCATCAGCATCAGCCTGGGCCTCAACTCAGTCGACTACTACACCAAGACGACTGACGGGGCCGAATACAGCACTAAGATTTCCCTGGCCAAGCGGCGGGCCTTCGGGCAGAAGACGGCCAACACGATCGTCTCCCGCTTGCACGCCAAGAAGAAGCTTAAGAATATCCCGATCATGGTTGGCCTTTTCTCTAAGACCGACACCGACTCATTAGTTGGGGGAACTTACTTCTCATATGGGACAGCTAGCGCAAATAGTAGTAAAATATCTAAATGGAATTCTGTGAACGAAAAGACCCAGGTGCTGCCGACAGTCGATGGAGCCAGATCGGTCAGTGCCAGTGACGAATCCAAATTCACCAGCTTTAAGGATGAAATTGAGGATTACTTCCCGAACGTTTCCGGGGTCACGGCCACTCTGCGCTACTACGATGGCAAGCTGGCTTACGAAAGCATCGCCATCACCACGCAGTTCTATGGCTATCTGCAGGTACAAAGCTTTGCCCAGACGGTTATGAGCCGGGCAAAGAAGTATCTGGGAACCAGCTCACCGGTAGAAATCACTATTTCCTCGGTCAACGACACCCAAGCGGTCGTCGCCAAGGAAACGGCCACCGGGTCTTATCGGATGCACATCTATGGCGGTAATTAGGAGGTACATAAGTGGAAAAGGTAACAAATGATACTATCAAGCACGTTGCGACATTAGCCCAGCTTGAGTTCAGTGAAGAAGAACTGGCCAAGTTCACCTCGCAAATGAGGAAGATTCTGGAAATGGCAGAAGAACTTCAAGCCGTTGACACGACTGGCGTTGAAGAAACGGTGCAAGTAGTTGATCGCGACACTGTCTTCAGAGAAGACGTTCCTGAAAAGTGGCAGACCCGCGAAGAAATGCTGAAGAACGTTCCTGACAAGAGCAATGGTTTTGTCAAGGTACCTGTAATTATCGATAAGGATGATAACCAATAATGAACTACTTAAACGAAACGATCGATTCCTTAAACTACAAGCTGAAGAGCGGCGCTGTTTCTGCTGACCAATTGGCCAAGGACACCATCACCAACATCAAGAAGACTGACGAAAAGATCAACGCCTTTATCACTGTAGATGAAGATGCTAAGCCAGCAGAAGACCTTGACTTTAACAACAAATTGGCCGGCGTGCCGATTGCCATCAAGGACAACATCATCACCAATGGCTTGAAGACGACGGCAGCCAGCCACATTTTGTACAACTTTGAACCAGTTTACGAATCAACTGTTGTTGCCAAGCTGAAGGCAGCCCAAGCTACCATCATCGGCAAGACCAACATGGACGAATTCGCCATGGGGTCATCCACTGAAACTTCTTACTTCGGTGCCACCAAGAACCCATGGAACTTAAACAAGGTGCCAGGCGGTTCATCCGGTGGTTCTGCAGCGGCTGTTGCCAGCGGTGAAGTGGTTGCTGCCCTGGGTAGTGACACCGGTGGTTCAATCCGCCAGCCAGCATCTTTCAACGGTATCTTCGGGATCAAGCCGACTTACGGCCGGGTATCCCGCTGGGGCTTGATCGCTTTTGCCTCATCACTGGACCAAATCGGGGTGATGAGCAAGCGGGTCAAGGACTCAGCTGAAGTTCTGAACGTGATCGCCGGGGCTGATGACCGCGACGCTACTGTTTCAGAAAAGGAAGTCCCAGACTACACCAGCTTCCTGGGCAAGGACGTCAAGGGCCTGCGGGTTGCCGTTCCTAAGGAATACATGAGCGACGCCGTTGAAGAAGGCGTCCGCAAGGCAGTTGAAACCCAAATCGAACTTCTGCGGGCAAACGGGGCCATCATCAACGAAGTTTCCCTGCCGCACACCAAGTATGTGGTGCCAACTTACTACATCATAGCTTCCAGTGAAGCTTCAGCCAACCTGGAACGTTACGACGGGATCCGTTACGGTTACCGGGCAGAAGCCAAGAACCTGGACGAAGTCTTCCTCAAGTCCCGGTCAGAAGGCTTTGGCGACGAAGTAAAGCGGAGAATCATGCTGGGTTCCTTCGCCCTGTCCGCCGGCGCTTACGACAAGTTCTTCCTGCAGGCGGCCAAGGTAAGAACTTTGATTTGTCAAGACTTCGACAAGATCTTCGAAGACAACGATGTTATTGTCGGGCCGGTTTCTACCGAAACTGCTTTTGACTTGAACTCAGAAATTTCTGACCAGATCAAGATGTACAACAACGACATCTTGACGATTTCCGTCAACATGGCCGGGATTCCGGCAGCCAGCGTGCCAGCCGGCTTGAGCGAAACGACGGGGATGCCGGTCGGCTTCCAAATCATGGCCAAGCGCTTTGACGAAGGCCATGTCTTCCAAGTAGCTGACTTCATCGAACGCAACAACAAGTTCTACGAACAAACACCAGCTGGATTGGAGGATTAATTTAAATGAATTTTACGTCAACTATCGGTCTGGAAGTCCACTTTGAGTTGAAGACCAAGAGCAAGATCTTTTCACCTTCACCAGTAACTTACGGGGCCAAGCCAAACACCGAAACCAACGTTATTGACTGGGGTTACCCAGGTACCTTGCCAATGGTTAACAAGGAAGTCTACCGCCTGGGCTTGATGGTCGCTTTGGCCACCCACTCTCACATTAACCCGGTAACCCATTTTGACCGGAAGAACTACTTCTACCCGGACAACCCAAAGGCTTACCAAATCACTCAATTCTTCAAGCCACTGGCTGAAAACGGCTATGTTGAAGTCGAAGTTCACGGCAAGAAGAAGAAGATCCATATCCACGAAATGCACATCGAAGAAGACGCTGGTAAGAACACCCACGGGACCAACGGCTTCTCCTACGTTGACTACAACCGGCAAGGGGTACCGCTTTTGGAAGTTGTTTCTGAACCAGAAATGACTGACCCGGACGAAGCTGTTGCCTACCTGGAAAAGCTGCGGGAAATCGTGCAATTTACCGGGGCTTCTGACGTTAAGATGGAAGAAGGGTCAATGAGAATTGACACCAACATCTCCATCCGCCCAGCTGGCCAGAAGGAATTAGGGACCAAGGTTGAAATGAAGAACCTGAACTCCTTTGAACACGTCCGTCTGTCCCTGGCTTACGAACAAAAGCGCCAGCAGGAAATCCTCCTGTCCGGTGGCCGGGTTCGCCTGTCTACCCGCCGTTTTGACACCAACACGGGCAAGACTGTCCTGGAACGTGTCAAGGAAGGGGACGCGGACTACCGTTACTTCCCAGAACCAGACCTGCCTCCATACCACATCAAGCAGGAATGGGTTGATGAAATCGCGGCCAACTTGCCAAAGACGGCTGACGAACGTCGGAAGATCTACGTTGATGAATACGGCCTTAAGCCATACGACGCGAATGTTTTGCTGCAAAACAAGGAAAGCTCAGACTTCTTTGACGCTACTGTAGCAGCTGGTGCTGACCCGCAACAAGCAGCCAACTGGATGAACACCCAGGTTAACGGCTACTTGAACGAAAAGCATGCTGAACTCAAGGACATTGCCTTGACTCCGGAAAACCTGGCAGCCATGATCAAGCTGATTTCTGACGGGACGATCTCATCCAAGATTGCCAAGAAGGTCTTCGCGGAAACTGTTGCCAACGGCACTGACCCGAAGAAGTACGTTGAAGAAAACGGCATGGCGCAATTGTCAGACGAAAGCGTCCTGGCACCAATGGTCAAGGAAGTTGTTGACGCCAACCCGCAGTCTGTTGAAGACTACAAGAACGGTAAGGACCGGGCTATCGGCTTCCTGGTTGGGCAAATCATGAAGCAGACCCGGGGCAAGGCCAACCCTAAGGTGATCAACAAGCTCCTATTGGCCGACCTGGCCAGCCGTTAAGGCAGGAGAAAATTTTTTAGAAAAAGGTGAAGCAGATGACTAAGCGCGCGCGCTTGATTTACAATCCGGTCTCAGGGCATGAACAGATGCCGAAGAACGTTTCTGATATTTTAGATATTTTGGAACAAGCGGGTTATGAAGCCAGTGCATTCAGAACCACGCCAGCTCCGCTTAGTGCTCAAAATGAAGCAACCCGGGTAGCCAAGGACGGTTTTTCACTGATCGTGGCCGCCGGTGGGGACGGCACGATCAACGAAGTTGTGAGCGGGATCGCCTTTTTGCCTAAGGAAGAGCGCCCGCGCATGGCCATCATCCCGGCGGGGACGACCAACGACTACGCCAGAGCCTTGAAGATTCCGCGCGACGACGTGGTTGCGGCGGCTAAAGTGATTCTTAAGGACAAGGTGCAGAAGATGGACGTGGGCCGGGCCGACTTCGGCGACGGCAGCCAGAAGTACTTCGTCAACATCGCTGCTGCTGGCTCTTTGGCGGAACTGACCTACGGGGTTTCTTCAGACGTCAAGTCCGCCCTGGGCTACGCTGCCTACCTGATCAAGGGGGCGGAAATGCTGCCAAACCTCAGCGAATGCGAAATGCGGCTGACTTTTGACAAGGGCGTTTACGAAGGCAAGCTGTCTCTGCTTTTATTGGGAATGACTAACTCCATTGGCGGTTTTGAAAAGATCATGCCAAACGCGGAACTTTCAGACGGTCTCTTCCAGCTGATCGTGGTCAAGCCAAGCGACCCGGGCAACCTGCTCCGGCTGATGGCTTTGGCTTTGAACGGCAAGCACGTGGACGACCCGAACATCATCTACACCAAGACGACCAGTCTGAAGGCGGAATTGATCGGCCACAACCGCGATGACAAACTTTCCGTCAACCTGGACGGGGAAGAAGGCGGCATGTTCCCGGTAACTTTTGAAAACTTGCGGGAACGGATCGAATTCTACGTCGGTTAGAACTGTTATAATAGAGTTTGACCTTCTGTCAGACTCTATTTTTGTGTTTAGAGGAAAAGCATGATAACCAGTATAAAGAAAAAATTAGCAAGAAAGCGGTCTCTGCAGCCTCTGTCGCCAGAAGAGCAGAGCGAGTGGGATCAGCTGCGCCAGTACCGGGAAAAGGCCATTAAGGAGTCCGGAGCCAAATTGGCCGAACACGTGATGACGTTTAACGACGGGGTAATTGCCATTATCATCACCATTGTGTTGGTGGAGATCGCGGATCCCTTGTCCAAGAGTGCCTACCAGGACTTTTTCAGCCAGATTTTTATATACTTGATTTCATTTTTCGTAGTAGCCAATTTCTGGTATGAAATCCACTATACCTTCAGTTTCCATATCATGCGGGCCGGCAAGATGACCATGGTCTGTGACTTTGCCTTTCTGGCCAGTCTGTCGCTGATTCCCGTCATGACAAAGTGGATCATGGGGGATTTATCGGTCTTGAGCGTGGTCTGTTATGGGATCGTCTATTTTTTGGTCCAGATTTTTGAACTGGCAACGGAAATTGTGGGGATGCGGAGCTCACTGCCGCATATCAAGGCCTTCCGGAAGTTCTGGGGTTGGTTTTCCTGGCTGCGCATCATCTGGCTCTTCCTGCTCAATTTGGTCTTTATTTTGATATCTTTCGTCCAGCCAAGGTTGGGGATGATTTTGTATCTGGCCTTCCCAATCATCAACTTTGTCATGCCAGATAACCGGAGCCAGCGGGCCCGCAAAGGAGATAAATAATCATGAAGAAAAATGAAATCGTCGAAGTCGAAATCACCGACTTGTCATATGAAGCCATGGGGGTCGGCCATGTTAATGGCGAAACGGTCTTTGTCAACAACGCCCTGCCGGGTGAAGTGGTCAAGGCGCAGATTTTGAAGGACAAGAAGAGCTATGCTTTTGCCAGAATTTCTGAGATCGTCAAGGAAAGCCCGGACCGGGTCAAGGTGCCTCTCCGCCAGTACGTGCAAACCGGCCTGACCAGCCTGGCTCATTTGAAGTACGACAAGCAGCTGGAATTCAAGCAAAAGCAGGTTAAGGAGCTTTTGAGCAAGGCCCACTTGGACCAGATCAAGGTAGCGGAAACTTTGCCAAGTCCCTTGGAAACTGGCTACAGAAACAAGGCCCAGGTACCGGTCAGAATGGTTAAGGGGCAGCTGGAGATTGGCTTTTTCCGCCGGCACTCACATGACCTAGTGCCGCTGGAGGACTTTTTCACCAATGATCCGGAAATTGACCGGGTATTGCTGGCAGTCAGAGATATCTTGCGGGAAAAGCGGATTCCGGCCTATGACGAAGAAAAGCATCAAGGACAGGTAAGATATTTGGAAGTCCGCCGGGGGACGGCTACGGGCGACATGATGGTCGTCCTGGTTTGTCTGGACCGGGACTTCCCAGGCCTGCACGCGGTAGTAGATGAAATTAAGGAAATCGCCGGGGTGAAGTCGATCTTCCTCAACCATAATCCGAGGAGAACCAATGTCATCTTGGGTGAACACGACTACCATTTGTGGGGGAAGAGATACATTGATGACAAGATTGGTGATTTGACTTTTGAAATCTCGCCGCAGTCCTTCTTACAGATTAATTCTTTGCAGACGCCGCGTTTGTACAAGCTGGCTATTGACCAGGCAGGTCTGACTAAGGACGATTTGATTGTTGATGCCTACTCCGGGATCGGGACGATCGGTCTGTCCGCAGCCAAGTACGTTAAGGAAGTCCGCGGGGTTGAAGTGGTTAAGGCAGCGGTTAAGGACGCCAAGAACAACGCCCGGCTCAACCAGATCCACAATGCCAAGTACTATGCCGGCAAGGCGGAAGAACTGATGCCAAAGTGGGCAGCTGAAGGCTTGAAGACGGATGTGATTTTTGTCGACCCGCCGAGAAAAGGCTTGACCAAGGAATTTATCGATGCCGCGGTTAAGACTGGTCCAAAGAAGGTTGTCTACATCTCCTGCAACCCGGCAACGCTGGTACGGGACATGCAGCTCTTGATGGAGGCTGGTTACACGACTGACCTGGTTTCCCCGGTCGACATGTTCCCGCAGACACCACATGTGGAATGCGTGACCGTGCTGACGAAAGAATAACTTAGTCGGTCAACCGACCAAAAGATAAGTGACTAAGTTACCGACTAAGATAAAGAAGAGTCCCTTCATGTTTAAGCGTGAGGGGACTTTCTTGTCCAATTATTTGCTCTTTCGTCCAAAATCGGGCAAAATTGGACAAAAAAAGAGCTGGCTGGACGAAAGGAGTAACAGTCACATGAAGACAACTTGGCAAAAAGATGGCTTTACAATCCGCCTGGCAAAGGCCAGTGATGTAGACGATTATTATTTCCAGAACTACTGTCCCTTGGACAGGAAGTGTCCAGACTGACTGGCTGCAAAGAGCATTTTACCAAGGAAGAAGTGACTTCTTTTTTCCTAAAAGCTATCGAAGAAACGGACAGATACTTCTTCTTGATTATAGATCCGAACGGTAAAATTATTGGCGAGAGCGTAATTAATGAAATCGACTGGGACCTGCGCCGGGCTAACTTCCGCATCTCCACCGGCTTGAACTGGACGTCTTCTCTTTTAATCCCCGCGCGGAAAAAGCCTACCTGCGGGCTGGTTTCAAGCGGGAGGGAGTTTTGCGGGATGCAGTTTTCGACAGGGGCCAGTACGCTGACGACATCTTGATGGCTATCTTAGAAGATGACTGGCGTAAGCTGACAGTAGATAGTTGATATTTTTATATAAAACTTATTCCATTAAGCCGTTATTTTATAAATAGCAAGCAAGCTTATTATATGGTATACTCAATATAGTCATGATAGTCATGATAGTCATGATAATCATGATAATCATGACGTAATATACTTATTTTTAAGTAGTTAAAACTTCCTTTAACGTTAAAGTAACGTTAAAGCGATAACTATGATTTGTTGAGGAAAAAATATGACTAAATACCGCGCCGACATTACGGCTCTTAACGCAGAAAAAATTGGCAGCCAGGCTCATGGCTACGTAGAATTCACGACTGCTGCTGACAAGCTCCACATCAAGCTGGAGATGTTCGACACCCCGGCTAACATCCAGCACTGGGAACACTTCCATGGCTTCCCGGACGGCAAGGATGCCCAAGTGCCAACCCTTGCGCAGGACACCAACCAGGACGGCTTTATCGACCTCGTGGAAACCGAACCGGTCTCCGGCACGACTATGGTGCCCCTGGACGCGGCTCCGCACGAAATGTGCATCCCCAACGACAACTACCCAGTTGCCGACGCAAACGGCTACTACAGCTATGAAAAAGATGTCGACTTAGCCAAGCTGGAAGCCAAGTTCAAGGAAGTCTTCAATGACCAGGACCTGGCCCTGGACAAGCGGGTGGTCTACATCCACGGCGTGCCAGCTGACCTGGAATTGCCAGAAAGCGTTGGCGGCAAGATCAACGACCATTACGACCAACACGTCACTCTCCCAATCGCGGCTGGTAAAATCAACCGCGTCGACTAAAACTAAGCCATTCAGAGGATCAAATTCCCCTGGATGGCTTTTTTCGTAAAAAAATTTTGCAAAAATCCTGATCTTGATAGAAATCAATTGGGAAATCCTGCTTTCCCGGTATATTAAAAGCATCAAAGCAAGGAGGTCAAAAGATCAATGCAAAAATGGTTAATGAAAAATCGCAACCGGCTGACGGCAATTACGGGCATCTTAATCGTCCTGGCCTTTGCCGCAAAATGGTTATTTAAAAGTGAAACAGCAGAGTCTGGCCTGCTCCTGGCCGCCTCCCTCATCGGCGGCTTCCCGATCGCCGCATCCGCTTGGCAGGCCCTGAAAGTCAAAGTCATCAGTATCGACTTGCTGGTGACCCTGGCCATCTTAGGTGCCTTCGTCATCCAGGAATTCGAAGAATCCGCCATCGTGGCCTTCTTCTTCTTGTTTGGGGCTTACCTTGAACAAAGGACCCTGGCCAAGACCCGGTCAGCCATCAAGGAACTGGTGGAGATGGTGCCAGAAACCGCCCTCCGGCAGACGGCAGACGGCGACTTTGAAGAAGTTGACTTAGACGACCTGGACGAAGGGGACATCCTTTTGGTCAAGACCGTCGGCAAGATCCCGGTTGACGGGGAAGTCGTCTCCGGTTCCGGGACGGCCAACGAAGCCAGCATTACCGGTGAATCCATGCCTTTAGGCAAAAAGCCCGGCGACCCGGTCTATGCCGGTACTATTTTGGAAAACGGGACCATCCGGATCAAGGCGGAAAAAGTCGGGGATGAAACGACTTTTGGCAAGATCATCGAACTGGTCGAAGAAGCCCAGGACTCCAAGTCCCAGGCTGAGCGTCTAATTGACCGTTTCTCCAAGTACTACACCCCAGTCGTCCTGCTCCTGGCCATTATTGTTGGCCTCATCAGCCAAGACCTGGAACTGGCTGTAACCATCCTGGTTCTTGGCTGCCCGGGTGCCTTGGTTATCGGGGTTCCGGTCTCCAACGTGGCCGGAATCGGCAATGGTGCCAAGCAGGGAATCCTTTTTAAAGGCAGTGAAGTCATCACCAAGTTCAGCAAGGTCGACACGATCATGTTCGACAAGACCGGGACCTTGACTTACGGCGACCCCCGGGTCAGCCAGGTGAAAAAGTACGGCCAGGGCCAGCTGGCTGAACAGCTTTTGGTCAGCGTGGAAAAAGAATCTGCCCACCCTTTGGCGAAAGCCATCACTGGCTACTATGAAGACCTGGAAGCTAAAGAAGTTGAAGCTTCCCAGGTCCTCCAGGGCGGCGGGATCGTTGCTCAAGTAGCTGGCCAGCAGGTCCTGGTCGGCAACCGCTACTTGCTTGACGAGTACCATGTACCAGTTACAAAAGAAATGGAAAGGGACATGGAAAAGCTGGCAAGTGCTGGCAATTCCCTGGTTCTGGTGGCTGTAAACGGGCAGCTGGAACTTGCTTTGGGCTTAAAGGACGAGATCCGGGCCGGGGTCAAGGAAGACCTGGCTGCTTTAAAGAAGCTGGGTGTCAAGAACCTGCTCCTCTTGTCCGGTGACAACCAGAAGACGGTTGACCTGGTAGCGGAAGAACTGGGCCTCACTGAGGCATATGGCCAGCTTTTGCCAGAAGACAAGGCCAAATTTGTCAAAAAGCGGCAGGCAGCCGGTGAAATCGTGGCCTTTGTCGGCGACGGGATCAACGACAGTCCGTCACTGGCCCGGGCAGACATCGGGATTGCCATGGGCAGCGGGACTGACGTGGCAATTGAGACTTCAAATGTGGTCCTCATGAACGGCAGCTTTGACCGGATTCCGCGGGCCCTGGCCCTGGCTAAGGCCACCCGGCGGAACATGATTGAGAACATCACCATCGCCCTGGCTGTCGTAGCCGTCCTGCTGGTCAGCGTGTTAGCCAGCTCATGGATGAACATGGCCATCGGGATGTTTGTCCACGAAGGCAGTATCCTGGTTGTAATCTTAAACGCCATGCGCCTTCTGGCCTACCGGTCAAAATTACAAAAATCGCGAAAGTTGATAGAAAACAATTTTTCTCAAGCAACAGGCCCGTATACTAAGGGCATAGAAAGTATCCAATAGAAAAAGAAAGGACAAGAAATCATGAAAAAAGCA
The DNA here is from genome assembly GCF_001433875.1 of Lactobacillus delbrueckii subsp. delbrueckii DSM 20074 = JCM 1012. Lineage (GTDB taxonomy): Bacteria > Bacillota > Bacilli > Lactobacillales > Lactobacillaceae > Lactobacillus > Lactobacillus delbrueckii. The sequence continues at coordinate 4,699 of NZ_AZCR01000008.1, read as the reverse complement.
ATTTTACAACTTGAAACATTAGCCTGCCCGACCTGCATGCAGAAGATCGCGGGGGCCATCGCCAATGTTGACGGGGTTGAAAAGACCAGCGTCAAGGTCCTCTTCAACGCAAGCAAGGCCAAGGCCAACTTCGACCCGGAAAAAACCAATTTGGACACGATCACTCAAGCCGTGAAGAATATCGGCTATGACGTCTTGAAGGCCAGCGCTAAATAAGAGAAAAAAGCAAAAACAAGAAAAACGACTAATCAAGAAAAAGGAGAAAAATGATGATCAAGGAATTTTTTGACAAGAACGACGAAATGTTAGACTTATATACGCAAGCAATTACCAAGGCCCATGGCGCTCACCACCCGGAAGTCTTTGAAGTCCGCAAGGTTTACGAAGACATCCAAAAGAAGGTGAGAGCCGGCCAGGAAGACTTAACTGCCGACTTCAGCAAGCTGCGGTCCTTGACCGCGGATTACACCATTCCGGCCGATGCCTGCGGGGCGATGACTAAGACCTACCAGACCCTGGAAGAATTCGATCACTTGGTCCAGGGATAATTTTTACCAGCAGAGGAGAGCAAAATGCAGCATATATGTGTCAGCCTGGTTCCCTTATTCGCGGACCTGCCTGAAAAAGATCAGCTTAAGATCAATTCCCTGGCCAGCCACCGGCACTATCAAAAAGGTGAGACGATTTTTCAGCCAGGGGATGAAAAGCTGCAGATCGTGGCCCGGGGAAACATGAAGGTTTACCAGCTGTCCGCCAGCGGCCGCGAGCAGCTGCTCCGGGTTGCCCAGCCGGGTGACTATGAAGGTGAAGCGCAGCTTTTTGGCCTGGAAAACGACAGCTTCTTCGGCCAGGCCATGGAGAATACGGAAATCTGTAGCTTGAGCAAGGCCGACTTCAACCGGGTCCTCATGGAAAATCCCCAGCTCTCCCTCAAACTGCTGGAACTCAGCGCTCAGAAGCTGCTGGCCACCGAAAGACAGACCAAATTCCTGGCCATGGAGCGGGTCGAAGAAAGGCTGGCTAGCTACCTTTTGGACTTGGCTAAGGTGGCTGGCAGCGACCAGGTTCAGCTGTCCATGAAGATGAAAGATATTGCCCTTTACTTGGGAACTACTCCCGAAACCCTCTCCCGCAAATTCAAACTCCTTGAAAAAATGGGCTATCTGAAGAGGACAGGCAAGCAGGTGAAAATCCTCGACGAAGACGGCCTGCTGGACTTGTAATAGGCAAGCAAAATCTCCCTCTAGATTATGAAGTGCCCTACAATTGTTAGACATAGACATCTAACGATTGTGGGGTATTTTTATGACCAAATATTCATCTGAACTAAAAGTACAAATTGCTTCTGATTATCTTTACGGCAGAGACTCATACAATGGATTAAGCCAAAAGTATAATATCGCTGCGTTAATAATTCGTACGTGGGTGAAAGCCGCTGAACTTAATGGATTGGAAAGCTTAAAAGTTAAGCGAACCAAAAGAGAATATTCTGTTGACTTTAAACTGGATGTGGTAAGCTACTATCTAAAATCCGATGTAGGACGTAATATGGTAGCTGCTAAATTCAATATTAGTCCGTCACAAGTGTATTCATAGACTAAAAAGTTCCAGCGAGGCGGTCCAGATGCGCTCCTTCCTGTCAAGAAAGGTAGACCCGCTAAAATGCCTAAGAAGACCGAGAAAGCCAAGCGTAATAAGCAAATAGGTACTCTAACTGATAAGCAGAAATATGAGGCCAAAATTCTGGAAAAGGATGCCAGAATCAAAGAATTAGAATTGGAGCTCATCATCGCAAAAAAGTGGCCGCCCGGTATCCACGCTATCCAATCGACAAAAGACACAGATAACTTGTGATATCCGGGCAGACCACCCAGAATTTCAGTTAAAACAGTTGTTTAAAGCTCTTAATCTCAATCGTAAGACTTATTACGACAACCTTAAAAGAATCGCTAAGAAGGATAAGTACGCCGAAGTAAAAGATCTTATCAAAGATATCTACCACAACGAAGGCCAAGGCACGTATGGCTACCGTCCGATGTGGGCTGCTCTGCGTGACAGGGGCGTTAAATTAGCGATGGAAACAGTGCGTAAACTGATGCGCAGTATCGGGCTGAAGACCGAGCTATATCACAAGAGAACTGCAAAATACAGCTCCTACAAAGGTACTGTAGGAAAAGTAGCTGATAACCTTCTTCGGCAGCACTTCGATGAAGAAAGGCCATATCATGTTATCCATACCGACATTACAGAATATGCACTAACTAACGGTAAGAAAGTTTATATCTCGCCTGTAGTGGATGAGGCTTCTTTGGAGATCCTTGCATGTATTGCTAGCTACTCCCCCGACATGGAGTTAGTATTGGGTATGCTAGATGAATTGGAAACCAAACTACCGGCTTACTCCCACCCAGTTATCCATTCTGATCAAGGTTCTCAGTATCAAAGTCCAACCTACCAAGCCCGCTTGAAAGAGATGGAACTAGTTCAAAGCATGTCCAGAAAGGGAAACTGTCACGATAACGCACCGGGTGAAACTATATTCAACTTAATGAAACGTGAGAGACTAAATCGAGTTAAACTGCATTCTTTGGAGGAAGTCCAACAAGAACTTGAAGATTACATATATTGGTTTAACAATATCAGACGGTCCAATAAACTAAATTACACGACCCCTGTAAAATACAGAGATCGTGTAATGGCAACTATTTAAGATTTTCTAAAATGTCTAACTTTTCTATGGCACTTCATTACTAGGGGGAGATTTTTTTAAACTTATTTTTTGGCCGGCAGTTTGAGATAGACGATCAAGCCATGGACGGCGAAGAAGAGGCAGACCGCCCCGGTGATGTAGTACCAGGGATGTTGGCCGGTGAGAAAAGTTTTGGCGCGACAATCGCCCACATGTTGCACCAGGGATTGAAACTGGCGATGACGACGCAGATCAAGGTGACGTGCAGCCAGACATTGTGTCCTTGCCGACTGCCCTGCTTTTCCAAGCTCAGGCCCGGAACCGTGGTGATCAAAATCTGGGTAAAGATCCAGAATTTCCACATGGTGCTGTCATGCAGCTCAAAGCGCAGCAAGAAGATCAAGACTTGGAAGATGACGTCGCGCAGGCGCGTCTTAAAGGACGTGCCCGGCTTCCAGTTGATGTCCTTTTCATAAGTCAGGGCCCGCTGCAGGCTGTAGATTTCCATCAAGACCCAGATTGCTTCGCCGATGGCCAGCAAGAGGAAAAGGACAACGTGGCCGTTTTTGGACCAAGTGTCCAAAAAGACCCAGATCCCCATGAAGTACGCCGCGCAGTAGAAGGTGTGCATGTAGAGCGGGTAAGGGCCCTGGTGGTCTTTTTCAGTGAGGTAGATCGGGATGATGTAGACCAGCAGGCCGAAAATGACGGTCAAAAGCACGGCCAAATAGGCGCTTTGCCAGCCGGGATTGCCGATGGTCAATTTGTCGATAAAGTCTTGCGGGGTAACCTGGTCTGCCGGGTATTTGGAGAGCAGGCTGGAAATAATGTTCATTGGAAAATTGCTCCTTTCGGCATTTAATTCTAGCGGCTTGCAAGTTAAGGGACAATCAGCAATAATATGCAAAGTGATCGTTAATTATCACTTTGCTTAGGAGTGCTGACCAAAAATGTACAAAAACTCAACTGACCGCCGCTTTATAAAAAACAAGCGGGAATTCCGCCGGGCCTATATCGACCTGACGATCCAAAAAGGCTACCGAAATTTTTCCATCGCGGAATTAGCCCGGCAGGCAGAACTAAATCGGATGACTTTTTACAAGCACTATGACAACCTCGATGACGTCTTCCAGGAATTCATCGATGACATGATTGGCGAAATTGAGAGACAATTGGCCGCTAAAGAATCTGCAGATTTGGCCGACCTTTTTCACGTCAGCAGCCAGCTGATGTACTAGGAAATCGACTTTTTCCGCTACGTGGCCAAGGCTGGAAACTGCGCGGACTTTCGGGAGGCTTTTAAAAACAGCTTTCAAGAACTGCTCAAGCCGGATTTGCAAAATGGCCCCAGCTCAAAGACTGAGGCCTTAATCCGCAGCGACCTGTATTCAGCGACCATCGCCACGGCATATTTGGACTGGTTGGCGGGTATTTATGGCAAGGCTAGCTTGGATGAAGTCTTGAAGGTGACTGAGCAGGTGCTGAAAGAACAAATACAAAACTTTGAGGCTAGTCGGCCGTAGTACCGAAGAATATCGGTGCGAGCTTCTAGAATGGCGGTCTACCAGTTGCTAGGGATGAAGAAAGTTGTTGCCCCGGTCAAGCCGATCCGCTATGATGTACGGGCAATCTTCGGCGCACTGACGGCTTACCTGAAATAAAGAGACTATTTACGCTAACTGTGACAAAAAATCCCTCTCCGAGAGCTTGAAAATAGCTCTTTGGAGAGGGATTTTTTGGTGTACGTAGTCAAATGTCGACGTGTTTGGAAAAGTGATTGATATATAGGCCTTTAAGAGATTCATCACCTAAAATACTGAAAATCTGAAGGGCTTTTGTCATTTTTTCAATTCCGTCGTGTTTCCCCTTCATAAACTCAAAATATCCTGTTGTGTAAAGAAAAACGGTTTGTTCGTAGTAATTTAATTCACGCCGATTGTAAAATTAAACTGAACACTGTTCCGATCCAGTAAGAAAAATCGTTTTCACTGGATCAGAGCACAAAAAATC
>NZ_AZCR01000079.1 GCF_001433875.1 Lactobacillus delbrueckii subsp. delbrueckii DSM 20074 = JCM 1012 | reverse complement strand
TTGACCGCATTTACCGGCGTAGATAGTCAAAATCTGCTAGATGTTATGGTAAGTGTTCAATTTATTCTTGCAATTGGCGAAGTTAAAAGAGTTTTTAGCCTGTTTTTTCCACTTATGAACATTATATGACCCTATATGTATACACAAAAAGCAAAAGTTATATTTTTTAATAAAAAGTATAAACAAAAAGTATAAACAAAAAACAGCACTACTGCTCAGCAACAGGACTGTTAAAAGCCTTATTCTTGCTATTTTACTGCCGCTTTCACTCTTGCGCCCTGCCCCACATAAAATTATACAGTTCCAAATATTCAATACACCGGAAATAAAGGCTCATGGTGGTAATGAAGACTGGTATGACGAGCTATTGGAAGAAAACAAGCTTTTCTTCACAATAGACGCCATTTGAGAGGGATCTACACGTTTGCCAAATACGGGATATCAACTGGCAAATTTGAGGGTATTAACAATAAGATCAAGACCGAGAGACGTAAAGAGTATGAGTATCCAGATGATGAATGCTTCTCCCTGCGGTTAATGGAGAGCTATCACGGAAGGCTTCCTAAGTCTCTCAATCATTTACACAAGTTTTTATACTGAACCCTTTTAAGCAAAAACTGGCCAAACGACGATTTTTCAGATTAATTTTCAATTATCAGACTATTCTTGTTTTTTAGAGTTAAAATAAAATTAACTTTGGGAGAGGAGGAAAGACTATGCAATTTACCAAGCAATTTGAAGGAACTTTTGCCCAAGTCAAGGAACAAATCGACAAGTTCGTTGCTGAAGGCGGCCATATCGACGCGGTCATCACCGACCACACTGGCGAAAAGGTTACCGAAAACCACACCTTTGGCTACAAGATGCGGGTCATCGCTATCTGCAACGAAGAAGAAAGCTAAATAAGCGCAAAATGCGCCATCCCCAAATCGTGGGATGACGCCTTTTTTGTTTATAAATTATTCAACGCTTGGCAACTTAATGTTCATTTTTCTTCCCCAAAAATCAAGCAGACTAATCAATAGAATAATTTTCGTAATTGATTAGAAAAAATCTATTGACATCAAGAAAAGTTCCTTTGAAATTAATACTATTAAATAAAGATTACAGAAATATTGAATCGCTTTTTTGTCTGATATGGGAGGAAATCATCATGAAAGAGGTCAAGCGAATTATGGTCGCCATCATCGTTGCCCTCTTCTTGGCGGTGCCATACCTCAGAAGCCGGGCCAAGAACTCCTTTGCCAAGGCGGGCAAGAATGCTAGAAAAGTGGCTTAAAAATGCTAGAACTGACCAATATTACCAAGACTTTTAACCCCGTGACCATTAATGAAAAGCATGCCTTGAACGGGGTCAACTTGAAGCTGGAAGACGGCGACTTCGTGACGGTCATCGGGAGCAACGGGGCCGGCAAGTCAACCACCTTGAACGCCATCGCGGGCGTTTGGCCGGTTGACACGGGTTCCATCGTTATCGATGGCCAAGACGTAACGGGCCTGCCAGACTTTAAGCGGGCGCCTTTGATCGGCCGGGTCTTCCAAGATCCGATGACCGGGACGGCGGCAACCATGCAGATTGATGAAAATCTGGCCCTGGCTGCCCAGCGGGGCAAGCGCAGAGGACTTAAGTGGGAAGTCACCGCTAAAGAACGGGCTGAATACAACGAAAAGCTGAAGGTACTCAACCTGGGTCTGGAAGACCGGTTGACTGCTAAAGTAGGTCTTCTGTCCGGCGGGCAGAGACAGGATTTGACCTTGCTGATGGAAACTCTGGTCAAGCCGAAAGTTCTTCTCTTGGATCAACACACGGCGGCACTGGACCCGAAGACGGCGGAGAAGGTCTTGAAGGCGACCGACCGGATCGTCGCAGAAGGCAAGCTGACCACGATTATGGTGACTCACAACATGAGGGATGCCATTGCCCACGGCAACCGCTTGATTATGATGAACGACGGCAATATCGTTTTAGACATCAAGGGTGAAGAAAAGAAGAAACTGACAGTGGAGAAATTGCTCCACCAGTTTGAAGTCGTATCTGGCGAGGAATTCGCCAGCGATAAGGCAATTTTAGGTTAGAAAACAAGAAAACTGGCGATTTCCAAAGCAAGGAAGTCGTCAGTTTTTTCGTTTATTCGAAAAGCTGCCGGTATTCGCCGTAACCCGCTTCTTCCAGCTGGTCGTAAGGGATGAACTTGAGGGCAGCAGAGTTGATGCAGTAGCGCAGGCCGCCCTTGTCCAAAGGACCGTCGGTGAAGACGTGGCCCAGGTGGGAGTCAGCCTGGCGGCTGCGGACTTCGGTTCTTTCCATGCCAAAGGACTGGTCCCGGCGCTGGGTCAGCTTAACCAGAGGCTTGGTGAAGGCTGGCCAGCCGCAACCGGAATCGTACTTGTCCAAAGAGGAAAAGAGGGCTTCCCCACTAACCACGTCGACATAGATCCCTTTTTCGAAGAAGTTGTCGTACTCACCTGTATAAGGCGGTTCAGTTGCCGCGTTTTGGGTCACGGCGTACTGCATTGGCGTCAGCCGGTCTTTCAAATCTACTTTTTCGTTCATCTTGGTCACCTCATCTATTTAGATAAGGCTATTGTAGCTTGAATAGATGCGCGAGGCCTTGATCTGGATCAAGAAATTAGTTAAGAGATTCCTTATTTTTGGCCTGTACCTCTGTAAAAGGCTTAATTGCTGACAAGTCACGGCTAAGATGCTTCTTGGCATCCCGCAAGTCAATGTCACTTTGCAGATTAAAGAAGTAAGAATCCGATACGCCAAAGAATTTGGCTAATCTGAGTGAAATGTCAGCAGTGATTTCCTGGCTGCCGTGCAAGATATCCTTGATTCTTGCAGCCGGCACATGGATGGCTTGCGCCAAGTCAGCAGCGCTAGCAGGTATTCGTCATTGATGATTTCAGCAACTGTTGGCGTTTTGATAGATTCGGTCATTTTTTGCCTCCTTAAAATTATTTCTCTTGTACTGTTTGAGCCTATTCTACCTCATCCAAAGCAGATTTTTGGAACATACATTCGGTAGAGAACCCCCGTCACTACAGCATTATTACACAGCAAACTTTTTGTAAACTAGCCACCGCTAGCGCCTTTCTAGAAGAAGATCTTGCCACAAAAGTTTTTGGCAGATTTTTGGGCAAACGAAAACCCCCTTGGAAATTGAGAGCATATTCCAAGAGGGCGTTTATATCTTTTAGCAGCATCATGCTTAGCGCATGGCGCGCTCGGTGCTATCTACCTTATTATCCATAATATCATATTTTGCCTGTTTAGTCCTATAGCTTGCTCTATTTTAGTGCCGCTTGGACGATTACCATGAATAGGTGGATATGCATAAAAACAAGCAAAAAAGCACCGGATTCCACATCCAGTGCTCTTAAAAATTGCTTAGTCAAAGAAGCCGTCAGCCTTCAAGGCTTCCAAGTAGCGGTGCACGGCGTCTGGCCAAGTTGGCAGAGGCTTGAAGCCGTTCTTTTCCAGCTTGCTCTTGTCCAAACGTGAGTTGAATGGCCGTACAGCCTTGGAGAGGCCGTATTCTTCCGTGGTAACCGGAGTTACCTTGGTCTTGTAGCCGGCCTGGCGGTAGATTTCCTTGGTGAAATCGTACCAGCTGATGTAGCCGGTCTTCGTGCCGTTTTCATCATAGCCGCTGGCAGTTTCTGGCAATTCCGCGTTAGTTGCGTGGTAGTAGCCGTACTTGTCAGTTTCGATCATGTCGACCAAAAGCCGGGCCAAGTCCAAAGTGTAAGTTGGCGTACCGATTTGGTCGCTGACCACCTTGACTTCATCATGAGTCTTACCCACGTTAAGCATGGTCTTGATGAAGTTCTTCCCGTTCAAGCCGAAGACCCAGGCGATCCGGACGATGAAGTACTTGTCCAAAGTTTCAGATACGGCAAGTTCCCCGCCCAGCTTGGTTTCCCCGTAAACGTTCATTGGCTTGTAGCCCTTGAAGTCCGGGTCCCATGGAGTAGTGCCCTGGCCATCGAAGACGTAGTCAGTGGAAATGTAAACCATTGGCACGTCTAATTCCTTGGCTACGTTGGCGATGTTTTGAGTACCATCGGTGTTAACCTTGCGGACAGCCGCAACCTTGTCGTCGTCTTCAGCCAGGTCAACCGCGGTCCAGGCTGCACAGTGAACGATCACGTCCGGGTTGACATCCTTGATCACTTTTTCAACAGCGGCAGCGTCGGTAATGTCCAAGGAAACGTAAGGAGCAGTAGTGACAGCTGAGCCGTCAGCGATCCCGCTGTATTCCGGAGCCAAGTCGCTGCCAACGCCTTCGTAGCCGCGCTTAGCCAGTTCGTTCATCACGTCGTGGCCCAGTTGGCCGTTAACACCAGTTACAAAAACTTTCATGAAAAAGTCCTCCTCTTAGAACTTGAAGGTGTCCTTTAAGCCAGCCCACTTTTGGTCCTTGTCTGACAAGGTCAGCTTAGTGCCGTCTTCCAAGCTGTAGCCGCTAGCGTCAGCTGAGCCTGGGTATTCGCCAACCAGCTTAGGCCATTCGATGCCGATTTCTGGGTCGTTCCAAGCCATGCCGCCTTCATCGTTTGGGTGCCAGAAGTCGTTAACCTTGTAGCAGAATTCAGCCACGTCGCTCAAAACCAGGAAGCCGTGGGCGAAACCTTCTGGAATCAAGAACTGCTTCTTGTTTTCAGCGGTCAGTTCCACCCCGTACCACTTGCCGTAGGTCTTGGAGTCGCTTCTCAGGTCAACGGCAACGTCGAAGACATCCCCGCGCACGGCCCGGACCAGCTTGCATTGCGGGAAGTGCTTTTGGAAGTGCAGGCCCCGCAAAACGCCCTTGGTTGAGCTTGATTGGTTGTCTTGGACGAAGTTGATGTCAAAACCAGCTTCCTTCATGTCGTTTTCGTTGTAGGTTTCCATGAAGTAGCCACGGTCATCCCCGTGAACTGCTGGCGTAATCACTGCCAAACCTTCAATACCGCCGACATTCTTTTCAACTTTGATTTGACCCATTTTTTCTGACTCTTCTTTCTAAAAAATTAATACTCGCCAATTGCAAGAATAAATTGAACACTTACCATAACATCTGGCAGATTTTGACTATCTACGCCGGTAAATGCGGTCAAG
>NZ_AZCR01000078.1 GCF_001433875.1 Lactobacillus delbrueckii subsp. delbrueckii DSM 20074 = JCM 1012 | reverse complement strand
TTTTTGTGCTCTGATCCAGTGAAAACGATTTTTCTTACTGGATCGGAACAGTGTTCAGTTTAATTTTACAATCGGCGAAAGCAAATTTGTTCAAGAGTTTGTCTCTTAAGTACAGCAAAATTTCAGCATATACATTTTTAGTATCATTGTTCAAATATGTGAGGCTGACAAAATTAACCCGATCTTCAAGCCGCTTAAAAGTTTCCGCTACCTTACGGTCATCCTGTTGCTCAAACTTAGCCATCTCTTTTAAAATTTCTTCCAGATGGTTTCTGGAATAGACCTCTTCAATATACGACGAGTAAGTTTGGCTTGAGTCATATATGCCAAGAATGTATCGTTCCAATGCATCCAATGATGATGAATCACAAATGCTATGGTCAATGGAGTAATGGAGAACAGACACATTTTCATCTTCAAGCAGAACAAATTTATACAATAATCCGCCATTCTCAATACTTGTTTTGACCAAGTCACTCAAAGTTTTTGAAATATCTATTCTGGCATCAGCAACTTCATATTTGGAAATATTTACAGGCGTGTCCAAAACCTTAAAAGTATTCAGATTTTCTGACAAAACTGATTTAAATACTTCTACCCTAGAAAGTTTATGATAGATTTCCTCATAGCTGATTGAATCTTTTCCAAGATAAATCTTTCCCGTTAACTGACTATTAAAGCCCAAGGAATTGTATATCCTAGCATAGAAAAAAGCAGGATACGTATACTCCACCTTCCTAGTTATAGGAATATTCTTTATTTCATTTTCTCTAAACAGTTCCTTGTCTGCTTTAGAAGCAGGTGATGTCGTCATGTTTTCTATAAATGAAGCTATCTTGTCAACCGTTGGGGACATGTAGATATTAAAAGCACTTAAATCGATGTTCAGCCTTTTTTCTAATTCCAATACCAATTCAACTGAGCGCAGAGAGTCTAAACCAATGTCTAAAAGATTTTCTTCTGAACCTACTGTTTGATTCATTACTGACTCTGCTATGTGTTTCACGGTATTATATATGCCTATGCCGCTTTTCTTGGAATCGTTGCTGCTGATAGATGACTCCTTCATCCCGGTTAAAAGCTTTTTCCGGTCTACCTTCCCACTTGAAGTTAATGGAAATCCCTTGACATTGATATATTTAGAAGGAATCTTGTAAGATACCATATGCTTTTCCAGCATTGTTCTCAAATCACTAATTTTTGTGCCCGTATAAAAGAGAATCAAGGAATCACTATAAAAAACTACTTCAATGTCCCGTGTCGGATCATCAATAATGTTAGATATATTTGCTCTGATATCTCCTAATTCTACTCGAATGCCATGAATTTGAACCTGACTGTCTTTTCTGTCGCGGTACACGAGCAAAGAATCTTGTTTTTCGACAATGTCACCCGTATGGTAGAATACTTCTCCGTCAATTTTTTCAAACTTCTGATCAGTTTGTTCAGCATTGTTGAAGTAACCTGCAGATACCCCTTTCCCGCCTATCAGCAATTCATCTTTAACCAGCATAGTTTTAACCCCAGGCAGATTTTCTCCAATTGGAACTTTTTGCAGTTTTTTAGGGGTATTCCTTACATTGAAGTACGTGGCGTAAACGGTTGTTTCTGTTGGGCCATATACGTTATAGACGTTGACTTTTTTCAAATCTTTTAAAACCAGCTTTAGGAGTTCATATTTAAACTCTTCACCGGCCACTAATAAATACTTCAACTTATCAATTTTTCGAAGATCTTCTTGATCAGCCAGCTTCAGCAAAAGTCCCAATACAGAAGGAGACAACGCAACATGGGTAATGCCGAATTTCTCAATCAAATCAGGAAATTCTTTATAAAAGTCCTTGTTTTTAGCGGAATAGACGCACACGCTTCCGCCGTTATATAAGAAGCCAAAAATTTCAGTTATTGAAACGTCGAAGGTATCTCTTGTCGAAAATAGGTAGCAATCTCTACTACTTACTGGCGCAATATACTGGCATGCTTCCAATATGTAATTCAAGTTATTTTTGGTCACACATACCCCTTTAGGAACTCCCGTTGTGCCGGAAGTATGGATTATATAAGCCAGTTCATTTTCTGAGTAATCAAGTAGCCTGTGTTCCATGCCAAGTGCTTTTGAAACTGCGAGGTCAGAAGCATTTTCGCTAATGTAGATACTGTCTTTAAATTTTTTGCGAATAGGCTCAATTTCAGTAAGTGGGCTGGTGTTGTCAACAGGGATATAAATTTTACCGGCTTTTAAAATTCCGTAAACTATTGACAACAGTTTATATGTGTGCGGATAATTCACAACAACATAGTCTGAATTAAATTCGAGCAGCTTGTTGGCAATATTATCCGATAATTTGTCTAATTCTTCGTAAGTAAGATTCCTATTTTCTGAAAATACGGCAATTCTTTGCGGATGCTTAATCACATTCTCTTTTAACAGTCGAATTGCCCTATTGCTTGAATGGTAGCGATAAAATCTATTGAACAAGTCATCAACGACTTTCGGTGAATATCCCCAAAATGACTTGTAATTCTGGCTGATTTGAAATAGTTTTGTAAAGTCAGAAAAAGTATTTCCTCCCAAACTAGTAAACTTCTTCAGTACTTCTTCCCAAGCTTGATTGCTATATTCGTCGTATACGCCATTATCATCAAATACTTTCACTTTGGTTGTCAAGATGTTGACAACCAATCTATCTACAACTTGAGGATAGTCGGCTTCTAAGTCAAAACATTCCGGCTGATTCACATAATTCTTGATGGCGTTGCTTATTTTGCTCTCACTCAAAAGCAGCTTATCTTCATATCTTACTTCTTCGTCAATTACAATATTGTTTTCTATCAGAAATTTTTTATATCTATGGTAAAAATCCTCGTCTACAGTTTGATTCGTTATTACACATACATCAACATCTTTTGCGTCTGAATGTGATTCAATACAACTCCCATAGAAAATTTTAGTGCCAGTGATTTTTTCACTATCTAAATATTGCCTTACAAGATCCAACTTATTCATGAGCTATCTCCTTCCCCAACTTTTTAATATAGTTCACCGCAGCACGCAATTCTTTTTCGGTTACATCAATATTTCCGCTGTTATACCGTAAAACAAACCTTTTACTACCGTTAACCATAATGTCAAATCCATGGAAATAATACTCACCGTCTGAAAGCATTTTTCTATATATACTACGGTTAACCTCATTAATTTGTTCGATTTCAGCATCTTTATCAGGAACGTACTGAAAAATAACCGAAAACAGAATATCGTCATTCCCAACATAGAAGTTTATATCGCTATTTAGAATCGCGTAGAATAAATCAGCATTACTGATTCGCGCTTCAACCATTTCTCCAATTTCATGTACGCCTAGTGTTTTCATAACCATCCAGAGTTTTAAGCTATCATATGGTTTGCTCCCAATGAATGGCGTTGTTTTTCCGAATGATAATGGGTCATCCATGATCAAGGCGTTTGTTCTAGAAAGTGTTCCAAAATCATCTGCATTTTTCATCAAAACAACACTAAGGGTGTATGGCAACCACATGACTTTATGCGGATCCATGGTGCAACTATCATAGTGTCTTAAATACGTCACTTTTGACCTGTATGCATCTGAAAAACTCAAGGCAAACCCATGACATGCGTCTGCATGTAACCAAATATCATTTTCAACCTCTTTGACTACATGATATACGCCTTCCAAGTCTTCACATGTAGATGTCATTGAATCACATGCATAAACACCTACAAAGAGTACACTTTCTCCATAAAAATGAAGTAATCTTTTTAATTCTACTTGGTCAAGCCTATATTGCTTAGTTTTACAATATACCACCTTGACATCTAGTGTAGTGTCATGATGATATCTTGATAATACTGGCACGGATACTACGCATGCGGCTCTATATCAGCAGTTATAGTTCTGATTGAACATGCTTTAATTGTCAGTATGACATTACACTAGATTTAACCATTCTGTCGCATAACTTAAAGAATAATGCCCAATGTTATTAGGAAGTATCACAATCTTCTTATCAGGATACTTTCTTGCAGCTGCCATCAAGGCATAAGTATTTGACATTACTCCGCCGGTCGTAACAGCCCCACCGAGTTGACTAACGTCTGTTAACTTATTATTAACTGCGTATCCTATCAATTCCCTCAACCAATTAAGTACATCAGCCTCAACTTCTGTCCCCATTGGTGAGCAAATATCCTTATTAATCAGATTTTGCTGTAAAAATACCCCAGCGACTGCCCCTGCTAGTCCGGCTAATGAATTCCCACAATCTGGGAAGCCCATAAACTTTTTGCTAGAAAAGTTTATATTTCGATCAAGCGAACCAACTAATTCTTCAATAGAGTCATCTAGCGACTGCCCACCGAGTGGCAAGGCATCCGTGCTTATGGTGGTATTAAGGTCGTCAGCTCTATGCACCAAAGAACTATCTGTCTTCCAATCAATTAGTTTCCTTATGAATTGATTCAAATCTCTTTCAAATTCTACTTTATTCCCTTCTGAAAGTAGATCGTTATTTTTCATACCATGTGCTCCTTTCTACACTACGTAGTTTAACTATTACGATAGATTGATCGATAAAGTTGGCTGAACACCTCAAACCCATGATCCTCCCCATCAGCGATGATATTTACGTCAACTGAAAAATGTAAAAGTAAAGAATTTATTAAATGTTTTTCATTTCATTTTCTTTTTCATTTCAATATTGTACACTGAATCAAAGGTATTTATCATTTTGTTGTGAAAGTGGGAATTCCAATGAAATCATCCTTAGGAAAAACACTCAGAGAAATCCGTGTAGGAAAACAAGTCAGCATTTGTTCACTTGCTGATCAACACCTGTCCAAATCGCAGATTTCCCGCTTCGAGCGTGGCGAATCTGAAATATCTTGTGCTAATCTCATTAACATATTAGATAAGTTAAACGTTTCTTTAGATGAATTCATGATTATCCATAATGATGTATCTCCAACGAGGACAGAATCTTTTTTCAACCTAATGAGCTACATCAGAAAGGCATATTTTGCTCAAAATACAGCTGAAATCATGAATTTGCTTTCTGCTAATTCCAGTTTTAAACTAAATCCTTTTGAAAAAACGATGATTAAATCAATTGTTCACACACTGGATAGCAATATCTGTCCAACAAGGGAAGAGATAGCCCAACTAGTCGACTATTTGTTTAAGATAGAAAAGTGGGGCTACTACGAAATAACTTTGTTGGGAAACTGTGTAGAAACAATTCCATACGATTCTTTATTTGCTAACTTCCCAGAGCAATCAAACTCAAGTCCTCTGAGAAAGTGCCCTAAACCCGCAAAAATACTGTATTTTTAGCACAT
>NZ_AZCR01000077.1 GCF_001433875.1 Lactobacillus delbrueckii subsp. delbrueckii DSM 20074 = JCM 1012 | reverse complement strand
CTTGACTTCATACGTCTACAGCCACGCCATCGGCAAGTACATCAGCCGGACTACTTACAGCCAAGTTTACCAAGGCAAGACCGTTAGGGTTTCAACTGCCAGCTTGAAGAAGGGCGACCTGCTCTTCTGGGGCTCCAAGTCTTCCCCATACCACGTTGGGATTTACGTGGGCGGCGGCCAGTACGTGCACGCGGCTACTCCAAGCCAAGGTGTCCGTAAGCAGTACTTGAGCTCCTACTTCTGGCCATCAACCGCCAAGCGGGTTATCTAGTTTATTATTACCTGCTAAAATTACGATAATAACGATAAAAAAGAAGGTCAGCGCGGCAAAAATCGCTGGCCTTTTTAAATTGGACTTAATTTTAACAATCTAGTATTCTCTTTGTAACACTCTTGTAACATTAGTAACTTATTATAGAACCTGGGTAAAACATTAGAATAGAAAAGGATATCAAGTTTTGAAGTTCAAGAGTTTATTAGTCAAAGTTTTAATGGCCCTGGCCCTGGTCGCACCTGTTGCCGCCAGCGCCCAAGCTCCGGCCGCCCAGGCAGCTACTGTTAAGGCTGTTAACAAGCAGGTTGTGGTCAACTACGTATCTGGCTACAGCGTTAAGGCTTGGAAGAATTACAAGGTTAAGCTTGGCGCGGCCAATGACACTGGCATCAGCTTCAAGCACGGGACTACTTTGACGGTGGTCGGCGAAGTTAAGTACAAGAAGCAAACCTGGTACAAGATCGCTGACAACGAATGGATTCTGGCTTCTTACACTTTGAGTCCTAAAGCCTGGGCCAAGAAGGCAGCAGCTGCCAAGAAGGCCGCTGCCAAGGCAGCTAAGAAGGCTGCGGCAGCCAAGAAGGTATCTAAGAGCAAGCAGAACAAGCAAAACAAGGTTGTTGCTTTGGCCAAGGCCCAAGTGGGCAAGCCTTACGTTTGGGGCGCCACTGGTCCTTACAGCTTTGACTGCTCCGGCTTGACCAGCTACGTTTACAGCCGAGCTCTGGGCAAGTACATTACCCGGACCACTTACACGCAAGTGCACCAAGGCAAGACGGTTGCTGTTTCTACGGCAACTTTGAAGAAGGGGGACCTGCTTTTCTGGGGTTCCAAGTCTTCACCATACCACGTGGGGATTTACGTGGGCGGCGGCAAGTTTGTTCACGCGGCTACTCCAAGCCAGGGCGTGATCAAGCAGAGCCTGAGCTACTACTTCTGGCCATCAACTGCCAAGCGCTTGATTTAATTGAGAAATATCCTTTATATAGGACGCCAGCTGGCGTCCTTTTTCTTTTGCCTTTTGTTATTAAAAAACAACTGTATTTTTTCTGCAACCTTTCTGTAACATAACTTGCTTACACTAGAAAAAGCGAATTCAATTTAGGAGAAAACAGTTATAATGAAGCGGAAATTCAGTTTAGTCCTTTTACTGCTGGCAGCTTGGCTGGGCGGGGCGTAGCCGGCCTACGCGGCAACGGACAGCCAGGATAACAATATTACGATCGTGAAGAAGACCCGGGTAGCCTACAATAAGGGTAACAAGGTCAACACCTGGACCACTTACGGGGCCGGCAAGAAATTGGCTGGCCAGGTTAAGTCCGGCTACAAGTTCACGGCCACGGGCCAGGCCTAGTACAAGGGCCGGACCTGGTGCCGGATCAAGGACAACAAGTGGATTCTGGGGACAACACAGTCACGACTAAGAAGTACGCTTCAATTAAGGCTAAGGCTGCTAAGACGGCTAAGCAAAAGAAGGTAGTTGCTTTGGCAAATGCGCAAGTCGGCAAGGCTTATGTCTGGGGGGGCAACTGGTCCTTACAGTTTTGACTGCTCTGGCTTGACCATGTACGTGTACAAGAAGGCAACTGGCTTGTCATTGCCGCACTACTCAGTCAGCCAGCTCTACTACGGCAAGGCGGTATCAACTAAGAAGCTGGTCAAGGGTGACCTGCTCTTCTTTGGTTCTAAGTTAGCTCCAAGCCACGTAGGGATTTACGTGGGCGGGGGCAAGTTCGTCCACGCTTCCAGCCCAACGGTTGGGGTAATCAAGTCTAAGGTCAGCACGAACCGCTCCAGTGCTTTCTACCCATCCAGCGCGCGGAGAGTAATTTAAGCCGCGTTCTTATCTTACATTTTTCCGCTAGTCTAAGTAGAATGAGCTTGAGCCGGTGACGGCCAATTAAAAGTTTACACGTTTGAATTAGCCGCCGTTACGACGGTTTTTTGTTCCAACGGGACAAACTACAGCGATTATTCAACACTTGCATATTTCCAGCGGGGAGGGCATCAGCGCCTTCCCCGTTTTTTGTAATATTTTTGTATCATTAGGGGGCTTGCGGGCCAGGGGGGCGAACGCTTATCATTAATATTAGGTATAAGTTTTGCTTCCGCTGGAGGAAAAAATATGGGTAATGCAAGATAGATTAAATTCGTGGGCGCGGCGGCGCTCTTTTTCGGGGGACTGGGCCTAGGCGGTCAGTCAGCAAACGCGCAAGTCAAGGGTCACCTTTCCAAGGTCCAGGTAGTCAAGAAGGCTCCGGTTTGGACCAACTACAAGAAGGGCAAGAAGATCCACAAGTACCTTAAGAAGGGTACGGTCAAGAAGGTCAAGGCCTCAGCTACTGACAAGAAGCACAAGGTTTGGCTGAAGATTGGGAATAAAAAGTGGATTGCCAGCAAGTACACGGTTGTCTTGACGACGACCAAGCAGACTGCAGCCAAGAAACCGGCCAGCCCGGTCTTAAATACCAATCAATTGACGCAATCTGCTTCGTCCCAGGCTCCCGTTGGTTCATCTTGGCGGCAAAATGCCGTGGTAGCCTTAGCCAAGGCGCAAGGCGGCAAGGCTTATGTCTGGGGCGCGACCGGTCCAAGCAGCTTTGACTGCTCCGGCTTAGTCCAATGGGTTTACAAGACCGCGATTGGGCAAACCGTTTCCCGGACTATCTATATCCAGGTTAAGGAAGGCGTAGCTGTGCCGGTATCAACGGCCAGCCTGCAGCCGGGGGACCTCCTCTTCTGGGGGGTGTGGCAGCGCCATATCACGTTGCGATTTATGTCGGTAATGGTCAATATGTTTCCGCCGCTGATGAGCAGCAAGGGGTTATCTTGGCAACCATCAGCAGTTACTTCTGGCCATCAACGGCCCGGCGGATTCTCTAGTTTCCGTGCTAAAATAGGGTTAGCGGTGTAAGGGAGAAAATGAGCATGAAGAAGTCTAATATGATCAAGTTTTCTGCTGCAGCGCTGACTTTCTTAGGGATCTCAGCGACAGGGGTCAAGCCGGTCAAGCAGCCGGCCCAGGCCGCCAGCAAGCGGATCAAGGTTATCAGCAAGCAATATGTCACTGTCTGGACCAACTACCAGAAGGGGCGGCATGTTGCGACTCATTTAAAGAAGGGTAGCAGCCATTTTGTCTACCAGACGGCAACTGACTCCATGGGCAATCTGTGGTACCGGATTGGCAAGAAGGAATGGGTCATGGCCAAGTACTTTAACCAGGTCAAGTCTGCTAAGAAGGCCGTTAAGGCCAAGAAGACCAAGGCTAAATCTAAGAAGACGGTTAAGAAGGCCCGCAGTGCTGCCAGTTTGGCAGCCTCTTGGTTTGCCCCGATGGGGTCTGAGGCCCGGGCTAAGGCAGTCGTGTCTTTGGCTAAGCAGCAGGTCGGCAAGGCCTATGTCAAGGGCTCCAAGGGCCCGAATGCCTTTGACAATGCCAGTTTGGTTGCCTATGTCTACAAGCAGGCAGCTGGCGTCAATACAGGTTCCAGCACCAAGAGCCAGGTCAAGAAGGGGATCGCAGTTGATCCAAGTTCTGGCTTTGCAGAAGGAGACCTGCTCTTTTGGGGTTCCAAGAATAAACCATATAATGTAGCCATTTACGTGGGGGACGGGAAGTACGTTACCGCTGCTGGAGACCAGCAAGGTGTCGTACAAGCGAGCCTGTCCACCTACTTCTGGCCTAGTCGGGTAAGAAGAGTTCTATAGCAATAGGAAAGCCAGGCTCTAGAGATAGAGTCTGGCTTTTTATGCGGTCTAAATTTGGTAGGCGCTAAAACGTGCCCGGTCTTGGGGCGACAGGCGGGCGGAAACTTCGATTCCGTCAGCTTGGTAGTCTTCCTTTAAGACCCGGGAGTGCTGGTGCAGGTAGGCCAGGTCTTTGCCGGCTGTTAGCGGCAGGCGGAGGTCAGTGATCTGGTAATTGCTGAAGAGGCGGGTCGTGATCAGCTTGGCCAGGGCTTGGATGGAAGCTGGGTCAACCGCGCTGTAGAGCAGGTCGCCCCCTTCAATCTGCGGGTAGTTACGGTCTGTCAAGTCAGCCTTGTTGTAGGCTGTGATCATTGGCAGGTCCTTGACGCCGATTTCGTCCAAGACTTCCAGAGTGGTCTTGATCATCTGATTCATATTCGGGTCAGCAGCGTCAACGACATTGATCAAGAGGTCAGCGTCCTTTGCTTCCTGCAGGGTCGCCTTGAAAGAGTCGACCAGCTTGTGGGGGAGCTTGGAGACAAAGCCGACCGTGTCAGACAGGATAAAGGAGAAGCCATCCAGGTCGATCCGGCGGACAGAGGTGTCCAGGGTCGCAAAGAGCATGTCCTTGGCCATGACCTGTTTGTCTTCATTGCCAGCCCCAAAGGCATTAAGCAGGCCGTTCATGGTGGTAGACTTGCCGGCGTTGGTATAGCCGACCAGGGCGACCTTAGGCAGCTGGCTCTGGTTGCGGCGGGCAGCCTTGATTTCTTCCTGGCCGGAGATTTCCTTTAATTCATGTTTGATAGCGGAGATCTGCTTGCCGATGGTCCGCCGGTTCATTTCCAGTTTGGATTCCCCGGCCCCGCGGTTGGCGAAGCCCCCGCCGGTGGAACCGCCGCTGCCGTGCTGCTGGTCGAGATTGTTCTCAGACGGGTGCAGGCGGGGCAGTTCATACTGCAGGCGCGCTAATTGGACCTGCAGCTTGGCTTGCTTGGTCCGGGCCCGGGAAGAGAAGATTTCCAGGATGAGTTCGGTCCGGTCGATGACGCGGAGTTTGGTCATGTGTTCCAGGTTACGGATTTGGACTGGGGTCAGTTCATCGTTGACGATGAGGACGGAGGCCCCGAGCCCTTGGGCCAGGTCGGTGATTTCAGCTACTTTTCCCTTGCCCAGGTAACTGGAGGCGATGATGTTTTCTGCCTTCTGCTGGCTAGCGCCAACGACAGTAAAGTTATTGGCTTCTGCTAAATTTGCCAGCTCGGTCATGGAGTAGTCAAAGTTGGGATCGTCAAGGTTGACGCCGGCCAAGTAGGCCTTGACTGAGTGAGTTTGATTGTCGATCATCTATAACTTTCTTTCTATATTGCTAGATAACGAATTTGTACATCTATTTATTATCTATTGTAAAGAAGCGGAGAAAAAAAGCACTGAATTTGCCTAAATTTAGGTGGAAATTGCTAAAACAGATAAATTTTAAGGAGACGCCGATTGTAAAATTAAACTGAACACTGTTCCGATCCAGTAAGAAAAATCGTTTTCACTGGATCAGAGCACAAAAAATC
>NZ_AZCR01000076.1 GCF_001433875.1 Lactobacillus delbrueckii subsp. delbrueckii DSM 20074 = JCM 1012 | reverse complement strand
GATTTTTTGTGCTCTGATCCAGTGAAAACGATTTTTCTTACTGGATCGGAACAGTGTTCAATTTGATTTTACAATCGACGAGAAATAAAGAAATAGATTTAACAAGAAAGAGGAAAATCATGGATATTCAAAAGCAAATCGTTGACATTTTAGCTGAAGCAACTGGTGAAGACTTCTCAGACAACATGGACCAAGAACTTTACGAGAGCGGGATCATGGACTCCATGACCACTGTGCAGATGCTCTTGACCCTGCAGGAAACCTTCGACATCACCGTTCCGGTTTCTGAATTCAACCGCGACGACTGGAACACCCCGAACAAGCTGGTTGAACAGGTGAAGAAACTGCAAGATGAAGAATAAGACAAAACTTTGGCTGATCTTTGGGCCAGTCATCTGCGCGGTGCTCTTGCTGATGGGGATCTTATCCCTGCCTTGGGAGCGGACCTTCTCAAAAGGCAGCCTTTTCCAGGCCGCCGCTTCGCAGACCATTACTGTATTCAAGGGCAAGGCCATGCGGCAGAAGGCCTATAAGCAGGGCTATGTGCCTTTCTACGGGTCAAGTGAACTGTCGCGTTTTGACAACATGCACCCGACTGTCCTGGCTACCAAGTACCATCGTTCCTACACGCCTTTCCTGCTTGGGGGACCGGGCAGCCAGTCTCTGGCTCAGTACCTGGGGATGCAGGAGGCGCCAAGCAAGAAGGCCGTGGTGATTATTTCACCGCAATGGTTCACGCCTCAGGGGCAGAACCCGGATGCCTTTAGCCTCTACTACTCGCCTCTGCATGCCAGCGACTTTATTTTGAACGCTAAAGACACGGAAGCTGACCGCTACGCGGCCCGCCGCCTTTTGCAAATGCCAAGCGTGAAGAGTGAGCACGTGATCCACCATGCCCTGCTGGAAATCGCGGCCGGGGTGGGGATCTCCAAGATGGAGCGCTACTACCTCCGCTGGCGGCAGCAGACCTACTCCACGGAAGACAAGTTCTTTACTTCCCTGCAGCTGCGCGACCGACTGCCAAAGATTGAGCAGCAGGGGGCCAAGCTGCCGGATACCTACTCTTACGAGGGCTTGAAGAAGGCCTCAGAGAAGGAAGCCAAGAAGGATACCAAGGGCAACCGCTTTGGGATCCGGACTAGTTTTTACAAAAAGCGCTTGAATGCCAAGCTGCTCAAGAAACTGAAGGGGAGCCAGAAGAAGTTCAACTATGTTGAATCCCCGGAATACTCGGACTTCGAGCTACTCTTGAACCAGTTCGCCAAGGACAAGACCCAGGTCCTCTTCATTATTCCGCCAGTTAACGCCAAGTGGCAGAAGTACACTGGTTTGTCACAGAAGATGTATGACACGGCTACGACTAAGATCAAGCACCAGCTGATCAGCCAGGGCTTTGACAACATCTATGACCTGTCCAAGGACGGCAAGAAGAAGTACTTCATGGAAGACACCATCCACCTGGGCTGGAACGGCTGGCTGGCCGTTGACCAGGCAGTCAAGCCTTTTATGGAGCAGAAGTACGCGGAACCGGAATACGCGATTAACGACTACTACCTGACCAAGACTTGGCGGGAAAAGAAAAAGCTGCCGACGGTGGCTTTGACGAATAAAGACGTCCTGGCAAAATTAAAAAAATAAGCTTTCGGGGCGAAAAGATTGTCCGAAAGCCAGTTTGAGTATATAATCTATCTTGCGTCAAATGCTTAGGCTGTTTTCTCCGGTAGCGAAAACAGCCCTTAATATGTGGTTTGCTTTGGCACGCACTGTGTGAGCCTGATTCCAATGTTGGTGGAATTGGGCTTTTTTGTTTACCTATTCAAGCCAGTCGTAGCTGCTGAAGAACTGTTCCAGCTGGTAGTCGCTGCCGTCTTCGCTGTCCTTGAGCAACTGGGCGATCCGCTTTTTGCCCAGTTTTTTGACCAGCAGCTGTTTGACGGCCTGGTTGATGATGGCGTCCCTGTCTGTCCCGCTTTGGTCTTGGTAGGCCTGAAGCAGGATGGCCAGGTCGTCGTCCAGGTTGAATTTGACTTTAGTCATGTGGTCCACCTCCTCACTCTTTTTAGGGAAATTATAACATTCTTAAGCATTTTTCCGCCCTTAGAGGGAAGAAAATTGACCTGGATCAATTTTTGCTGAGAAAAAACGTGCTATGCTCAAACTATCAAAAAATAATTAATTCCGATGGGAGGTAACAATATGGTTAAAATGACTTTTAGTCCGGAAGCTGGAGAATTTTTGAAAAAGAAGCTGGGAAACAAGCCAGTCTTGATCCTGGCTTTAAATGACGGGTCCAACAAGTACTCACTGCAGGGCGGAAGTTGCACGATCGGGGCTAACTTCCAGTTCGTCGCCCTGGACCAGGCAGACTCGGACTACCAAATCAAGATCGACAACGATTTAGGTCTAGACTTGTACACGGGCCAGGCGGAAATGGGCTTCTTGGATGACAGCTTGAGCGTTGGTGAACAGTACGGGATGCTGTCCTTGAGCGACGGCAGCGGCTTGATTGACAGCGCAGTCGGCGTCAACGTTTACGAACCAAGCAAACTTACCGCTGAACAGATTCAAAACGGCGCCAGCTGCTAAGAACGTGAAAAAAACATGACTTCGGAATTTTCCGGGGTCATGTTTTTTATTTTGCTTGACAGAAGCTGGAAGAGGGATTAATATGACAACATGTCATATGACAAGTTGTCATATTTTTGCATAAGGAGACGGATAGATGACAGTTCTTGAATTGAAAGACGTCAAAAAGTACTACAAGATGCCGGGCGGGGGCCAGTACGAGGCCTTGCGCGGGGTCAATGCGAAATTTGCCGCCGGGGAAATGGTCGCCATCGTCGGGGAATCTGGGTCAGGCAAGTCGACCTTGATGAACACGATCGGGGGCCTGGACTCTGACTTTGAAGGGGCCATTTTATACGAAGGGAAGAACCTGCGTGATTTTTCCCAAAAGGAAATGGTTAACTACCATAAGAAATCAATCGGTTTTATTTTTCAAAACTTCAACTTGATCCCCCACCTGGACTTGATCGACAACGTGTCAATCGCCATGACCCTGTCCAACGCGGATGAAAAAACGCGGCGCGGCCGGGCGGAAGAGCTCTTGACCCAGGTGGGCCTGAAGGACCACATGCACAAGAAGCCCGATCAGTTGTCCGGCGGGCAGAAGCAGCGGGTGGCCATTGCCCGGGCTTTGGCCAATGATCCGGACGTGATCATCGCCGATGAACCAACCGGGGCCCTGGACGCGGACACGACTGACGTGATTTTGAACATGATCAGAGACATCGCGGCTTCAGGCAAGCTGGTCCTGATGGTTACCCACTCAGACAAGGTGGCCAGCCACTGCAGCCGGGTTCTGCGGATCGACCAGGGGCAGATCGTCAGCGACCAGGAACAAAAGCCCCTGGACCACCACCTGAAGCAGAGAACTGAAGTTAAGATCCAGCAGATGAGCCTCTTTAAGGCGATCTCTTTGGCTTTTAAGAACATGAAGGCCAAGTTTGGCCGCAACGCCCTGGTTTCAACCGGGATGGGGATCGGGATCATGTCCGTAATCCTCATGCTCAGCCTGGGCAAGGGGGTTACCTCTTATGTCAGCGGGCAGATGAGCACCTATTCCAACCCCCTGGTCGCGGAAATCCAGAAGACTTCCAGCCAGAAGATGCACCAGCAGGGGATGCAGGCCCAGCAAACCGGGGACAAGGCAGTCCTGGCCAAGCAGCAGCAAAACAATATGGCCTCTTTGTCCGGGACCAGCAGCGCTTCGGCTTTTAGTAAGCAGGACTTAAAGAAGCTGGAGAAGATCGCCCATGTCAAAAAGCTGCAGAAGGGCTACAGCGCGATTTCCCTGGGGACCAACCAGCTGAAATACGGCAAGAAGACGGCTAGCATGATCTACCTTAAGACGGTCAATGATGGGATCGCCAAGTCAGAGGTCAAGAAGGGCCGCTTGCCTAAGGCTGGCAAGGACGAGGTCATGATCGACAGCGGCAGCGCCGACAACTTGGGCAAGAAGATCTTAGGCAAGAAGGTCAAGGCAAGTTTGCAGATCGGGACCAAGACTATCACCAAAACGGTCAAGGTAGTCGGGATCTATGAAGCTTCCGGTTCCGGCCAGGTCAGAACCCTGCTTTTGCCTTACAGCGACTTGGCAAAAATCTTCAAAGACAACGGCTTGACCTTGAAGGCAAACGTGGTCTACTTGACAGCAACGGACAAGCAGTACACTTCTTCTATCAAGCAGGCAGCCAAGGACAAGGGCTTTGCCGGCTCAATGCAGGAGCAGATGACGGAAATGTTTGACAGCATCTTGAGCGTTTTGACTTACGTTCTGACGGCTATCGCGGCAGTTTCCCTTTTGGTTTCAGCTATCATGATCCTGGTTGTCTTGAATATCTCGGTAGTCGAAAGAACCCAGGAAATCGGGGTCATGAAGGCCCTGGGTGCCCGGCGCAAGGACATCCGGCGGATCTTCTCCAGCGAAGCCTTTTTGCTGGGCCTGGCTTCTGGGATTGTCGGCATTGCTTTGACCTGGCTTTTGGCCCAGGGGATCAACAGCTTCACCCAGTTAGCCTTTAAGGCGGCCGTGGTCAGCTTGACCCCGCAATACGCCTTGACTGGCTTGCTCATCAGCATTGTCATCAGCATGATCGCCGGGATCCTGCCAGCCAACCACGCTTCCAAGCTGGATCCAGTTGAAGCTTTGCGGAAGGAGTAAAAAATGCCCAGCCAGACTTTTTTCAACCTGCCTAAGGAAAAGCAGGACCGGATTATGGCAGCGGCCCGGGAGGAATTTTTTACCCACAGCTTCGATGAAGCTTCCATCAACCGCTTGATCAAGGCGGCGGGGATCCCCCGGGGGAGCTTTTACCAGTATTTTGCGGATAAGGAAGACGTCTACTTTTACCTGGGTGACCAGATCAGCCAGCGGATGATCGAAGGCGCCCGGAAAGAATTAGCTGCTAGCGGCTATGATCCTTTTGCCCTGGCCAGGAAGGTCCTGCCCCAGTGGCTGGATGAAATCTTCTATGGGGAAAACGCGGCCTTCTTCTACCGGAAGATTGACATGCTGCACTCCCAGCAAGTGCCCCGGCCCAAGCAGGCAGAAGACCCGCTGGCCTGCCTGTCGGCTCAGGAAATTGCCGGTTTGACAGCTAAGGTTGCTTTGCAGGACCGGACTGACTTGAAATTTCTCCTGCACAGCCTGCTCTTGGCCTTCATCAGCTGCCTTAGTGAAGGAGCAGAAGACTATGAAGCCGGCCGGCCCGTCGATACGGCCAAGCTGGCCCAAGTCCTGGACCGCCGCTTGAGCTACCTGGAAAATGGCTTTAAGAAGAAAGCAGATTGAAATAAGAGCTAGAACTAAGAAACCGTGGATTTGATCCGCGGTTTTTCTTTTTTACCGGGAAATAACATTTTTTTGAAAAAGTCTTCCGGTAAAAATGACCTAAAAGCGAACTAAAATACTGCTTCTCCCAGATTAAGCCAGATAAAATTAAACAAAAGGCAAAAGAAAGAAAAAATAAAAATGACAACTAAGCCGTGTGTTCACATAATAAACCGAATAAAATGACTAATTTGACGAAAGGATAAAAAGAAGGTAAAGTATTATTTGTCTTGAAACGAGCCAAGTGCTTGAAGCAAGACAAAAATAAATATCAAAAGCTTGTTGACAAGAAGTCAACAAGCGAGTAAGATATGAAACGTTGCGTCACTTGACGCAAGTTGGTACTT
>NZ_AZCR01000075.1:2302-5816 GCF_001433875.1 Lactobacillus delbrueckii subsp. delbrueckii DSM 20074 = JCM 1012 | reverse complement strand
TGTTTTGGTCGACTAAATTATATCAAGCGAACAAAGGCCTTGTGCTTTTTTATTGGCTAAACTATTGAATTTTCAAGGTACGAGCCCACGTTTGCAAGTGGGAAGTTTAAGTAATGTAATGGTATTTTCTGGCAGAAAGGTTGCATTATTGTGACTGCAGTTGTAAACTAATAAGTGTTAAGAGGCTACAAATGTAAACTTAGAATTCAATTAATGTAGGAAGCCAATTGAAGGATGGATGCAAAGATGTAACCATCACCGATTCTGAATGGATGGTTATGAGAGCAATTTGGACAATGGGACATGCGACTAGTCGTTAACTAATCGATGCTATGAACGAATTAGAAGGCTGGTCAGCTTCAACAACCAAAACGCTACTTCACAGGTTGATTCAAAAACAGGCGGTTGCGCAGCATGGCGGCAGTCGACCATTCACGTATAAGCCGGTTGTTGGCGAGAAGGAATCAATGGCGGCAGCGGCAGATGATTTGTTTGACCATATGTGTGCGATGCGGGCTGGTTCAACAATTTGCCGGCGTTATTCAGTCAAGGGAACTCTCACGGGCGGATATTGCGAACTTACAGGCGATTCTCATTCATATAGTGGCATGGTGCTCCGCAAAGCAGAAGCCTAAATATAAGAACCTGGTGGAAAAATCCCGAGCCCGGGGATTTCCACACAAGGAACTTATATTCCGGCTTCTAACCGCTTTGCTACGCACACTTATTTTTAGGGGGTAGATAATCATGGCAAATAAAGAGGACCATATGAACATGAAAAACATGAGTGCTAAGAATATGGAAAATAATGAATCAAATATGAGTCATATGGATCATGATGACATGAAAATGGATCACGATATGACTGAAACGGATCATAATCAAATGAACATGGACCACGATATGGCCGAAATGGATCACAGCCAAATGAACATGAATCACGAAACTATGAATATGAGTGGGATGAATCACGGTGATATGGATATGGCTGGGACCGACATGATGATGCACGGTGGCTCAATGATGCATATGGGGAATTTGAAAGTTAAATTTTGGGTCTCCGTTGTCTTAGCGATTCCAGTTTTACTGTTAGCGCCAATCATGGGTTTAAACGTTTCCATCCTTAGTTTCGGTTCACCGCTAATTGTTGGCATTATCATCGTTTTGTTTGATACAGCACTTTACTTTTATGGCGGAATGCCATTTTTAAAGGGGGCTAAAGCGGAAATTCAAGATAAATCTCCTGAAATGATGACGCTAGTAACCCTTGGAATTTCCGTTTCGTATTTCTTCAGTTTGTACGCATTTATTGCCAACAACTTCTTGAACCCGGCAAATCATGTAATGGATTTTTCGTTCGAACTTGCAACCCTGATTTTAATTATGCTTCTAGGACACTGGATTGAAATGAATGCATTGATGGGGGCTGGGGATGCCTTACAAAAGATGGCGGCTCTGTTGCCTAAGACGGCCCATCTAGTTACAGATAATGGTGAAACAAAAGAAGTGCCAGTATCTGATTTAAAAGTTGGTCAAGTTGTCCAAGTGCGTTCAGGTGAGAGTATTCCAGCCGATGGTGTTATTACGGCTGGGGAGTCGACCGTGAATGAAGCACTGGTAACCGGTGAATCTGCTGCCGTTACCAAGAACGTTGGCGATAAGGTCATTGGTGGTACAACCAACAATAACGGGACGATAACGGTTAAAATTAGTGGTACTGGTGACTCCGGCTATCTTTCTCAAGTAATGAAAATGGTTCAAAATGCCCAGCAAGCTAAATCTAAAGCAGAAGATAAAGCTGATTTAGTTGCCAAGTATCTATTTTACGCGGCACTTGGTGTTGGGATTATTGCTTTCTTTGCCTGGTTACCCCAGGGATTAGAGACTGCAATGACGATCATGGTGACCGTCTTCGTGATTGCTTGCCCGCATGCGTTAGGATTAGCGATTCCATTAGTGGTTTCTCGTTCTACTACGATTGGCGCTCAAAATGGGCTATTAGTTCGAAATCGCCAAGCCATTGAAGCAAGTCAACATGTTAGCCACGTTCTCTTGGATAAAACTGGCACGTTAACAGAAGGTAAATTTACGGTGAATGCATTGATTCCAAATGATGGGATTGACGAAACAACGTTATTAAGCCGACTGGCCGCCCTTGAAAATAATTCGACTCATCCGCTGGCCCAAGCAATCATTGCTGAAGCCCAAGCGAAGGACATTGAAGTCGTTGCGGCTGAAAAGTCTCAAAATATTCCGGGCGTTGGTATTTCCGGTAATGTTGATGGCACTGACTATATGATTGTTAATGGTAACTATTTAACGAAGCAAGGGATTAGGTTTGACGAGGCCGCTGCTGATAAATGGGCTGCTAAGGGTAATTCCGTCAGCTTCCTATTGCAGGGCACCCAAGTTCAAGGAATGGTTGCTGAAGGCGACACTATCAAAGCGGGTGCTAAGGAATTAATTAGTGGTCTTCAGAGGCGAGGAATTACCCCCGTAATGCTCACTGGCGATAATCCAAAAGCCGCGGAACACGTTGCTAACTTACTAGGATTGACTGAATTTCATGCAGGCCTATTACCAGATGATAAGCAAAAGATTATTGCTGATTATCAAGCAAAGGGCAATCACGTCATCATGGTTGGTGACGGCGTAAATGACGCACCAAGTCTTGCCGCGGCCGATATTGGAATTGCAATTGGCGCCGGAACCGATGTTGCCATTGATTCCGCTGATGTTGTGTTGGTTAAATCAGAACCCAGCGATATTTTACATTTTCTTGATTTGGCTAAAATCACAAATCGGAAAATGGTTCAAAATCTCTGGTGGGGAGCAGGCTACAATATTGTCGCAATTCCACTCGCTGCTGGTGTGTTGTCATTTGTTGGAATCATTCTAAACCCAGCCGTTGGTGCTGCGGTCATGGCGATGTCGACAATTATCGTGGCAATTAATGCGATGGGATTGACTGATGAAAAGATTAAAAACGTGTAATTAAGTGATGACAAAAAGAGGAGAAAGATCAGCTGGTAGTCTGGCCTTTCTCCTCTTTATGATCATCATGTTAATTACTTATCTGGTCGCCAGATTGTAAAATTAAACTGAACACTGTTCCGATCCAGTAAGAAAAATCGTTTTCACTGGATTAGAGCACAAAAAATCCATTTCAACCATCTGGTAGAATATGAATTACCACAAACATTTCTAGAGAGGTTAAAATGGATCATTCATATTCTAACACTAAACCACACCAAAAGGGCAAGCACCTTAATCGGTATGGCGATTCCGCCAGAGGGGATGAAGCATATTTTGATGGCCGTGCTTAAGACGTTTGCAGGCGTAGATTATCCGAGTGTTGAACCTACTGAGCGTTTACAGCCAGAAATCCTCTTCAATGTCAGCGGTAGCGAAGTCGCAAACTTAGTTAAACATTAATAGAGCATAAGAAAACTGTTTCCGGTAAGAGCTGGAAACAGTTTTTTGTATGT
This sequence comes from Lactobacillus delbrueckii subsp. delbrueckii DSM 20074 = JCM 1012, assembly GCF_001433875.1. Taxonomy (GTDB): domain Bacteria; phylum Bacillota; class Bacilli; order Lactobacillales; family Lactobacillaceae; genus Lactobacillus; species Lactobacillus delbrueckii. The sequence goes on along the minus strand of NZ_AZCR01000075.1, from coordinate 2,328 downwards.
ATTCAGACTAAGTTTAGGCGAATTCC
>NZ_AZCR01000075.1:0-2261 GCF_001433875.1 Lactobacillus delbrueckii subsp. delbrueckii DSM 20074 = JCM 1012 | reverse complement strand
ACCTTCTTTTCTTCTACCATGCCATTCCACAGGTCACGATACTTCAGATATGACTTAGTGTTACCGAAAACCATGATCGTGGCTGGAGCAGTGTCAACTTGAGGGTAATTGAACGGCATTAAGAAATCGTGAATCTTCTTCTTGCCTTCTGGAGTGTCGACAATAACAAAGTGCCAGGACTTCAGGTTGCAAGCACTTGGAGCAGAGATAGATTCATTAATGATTTCCAGCAATTCGTCACGGGAAATCTTCACGCTGGAATCATAGTGCCGGATAGACTTTCTGTTTTACATGATATCTTTAAAATCGTTGTTCATTTTATTACCTCAAAGAATGTACGATTACATATACATTTGCATTGTAACCGATTGCGCATAATAAACAACCATGTTTTACTGAAAATATTTTGTGTTATCCGAACCGGAGAAAGTGCTATAACATAAGTAGTAAGAAATGGTCAGAGATGTGTGAGAAATAAGGTAAGCAAAATGAAGATGAAGCATGCTAAGAGAATCGCCCTTTTGCTGGCTTTAGGCTATGCTGGTGGTCAGGCTTTGAAGCGGTCAGCGCCATTCTTGAAGGGCGTGCAGGCAGGGATCCTCATGGAGAAGGGGAAGAGAAAGCTCAAGGAGAGTGAACCTATCCAGAAACTTAAGGAATTAGCTGATAAATAGAAAATAATGTACGCATGGTTCTAGTTGAAACACATCTCCATTCTTAGACTAGTGCCACGCGTATTTTGTGGAATGTAATTGAGGATTAGGAATATGAAAATGAAACTTAGTCGTATTCTGACGCTTATAGTAGCGTTAGGTTTATTAGGTAGTGCTGTTGAAACGATATCTAGTTCAGTACAGCCAGCTAAAGTTGCAGCGGCTCAAAAGAAGACTGCTAAGAAGAAAAAGACAAAGAAATCTACTTCAAAGTCTAAGAAGAAGTCTGTAAAGAGTGTTTCTTCAAAGTCAAAGAAAAAGACGACAAAGAAGGCCACCTCAAAGCCAACGACAAATTCAAAGTCTAATCAGCCGTCAACAAAGCCATCAACTACCAACCTTATACGAAGCCATCGATTGATCAACCAGCTGACAAGCCAGAACCTGTTAAAACAATGGCTGATTTATATAATCCTTTAGCGCAAGACTATGAAACAGACTTTGGTAAACAGGTTTCCAGTAGTGATTTGATAACCAATGTGTACTCTCTTCCAGAGGGAGTGACATTCAAATTTAGTAAAGAGCCTGATTATCAGAAGGCAGGATCATACACTACAGACATTATTGCTTATTACCCAGATGGCTCTAAGAACTCTACAAACTCAATTACTGTCACGGTTAAGCCTGCAACTGATGCTGACATTTACGAGCCTATCGTTAAGGATGGAGAAGGCTTTACTGGAAATGACTTGAAGGCAAGTGAACTGGTGACTAATGCCGATGCTCTCCCAAAAGGAACTGAATTTTATTTTAACTCAAAAGTAGATTGTTACGAAACTGGTGTGTATTCTGCTACGATAACAGCATATTACCCAGACGGTTCAAAAGATGTTACGAGGCCAGTAACTGTAAAAATAATTTCGCCGTTAGATGTTGCATCAATTGAAGCTTTTGAGGGTCAATATTCTCCTAATTCTAGATATTTAATGCTCAAAGTCACTAACAAATCTGACAAGACATTAAATTTAAGAGCAAGTATGAATGCTGAAGATACTCATGGTAAAGAAATTTGTGGTATGACGGGCGAAGAACATGGTCCAGTTGCTCCTAATCAATCAATTATCTTGTATGGGGATTTTTGGGATGAAAAGCCATACTATTATGGTCATATAAATTATCAATTCTATGCGACTAATACGGTTCATAAGTCAGCAAACTCCGACTTAAAAGTAGAAGTTTCTAAAAATAAAGGCTTTGGATACGATATAAAAGCAACGAATATCGGAACTAAGAAGATATATTATCCGAGTGTAGATGTATTCCTTTTTAAAGATGGGAAAGTAATCTATGAGCATGAAACTCTAATGGAACCAGATGACGCTGATGGTCTACAGCCAGGTGAGTCAATTACTAAGTCATTTCAATCATATGATTATGATGATGTAGAATTATCTTACACGTCATCGTATGACAAATAGTTTTCGATGATTAACCCACTAACCTTAACTTAACCAAAAAAGGATCTACCTTTGATATGACCCCCGAAATTAGGACACTAATTTCGGGGGTTATTTTCATGACTAAATACACTAAAGAAATCAAACTTGC
>NZ_AZCR01000074.1 GCF_001433875.1 Lactobacillus delbrueckii subsp. delbrueckii DSM 20074 = JCM 1012 | reverse complement strand
AAGTACCAACTTGCGTCAAGTGACGCAACGTTTCATATCTTACTCGCTTGTTGACTTCTTGTCAACAAGCTTTTGATATTTTCTTTTTACCTCCGCGAGACTTGCTTGTCTCACGCGGCAACAAATATTAGTATACTCGTTATTTTTGAAAGGTCAAATCCACCTTTTCATTCGCTTTATCATGGGTACAGCCGGCAGAGTTGTAATAAGCGCTGCTTGATATAGTTTTGCCTTTGTTTTTGCTTACGGGGGAAAATCTTTTTCTTTGCGAAGAATAGTTCGGATTATCGTAATTTTTCCGGGAGAAAAAAGGTAAAACTTTTTATTTTCTTGCTTTAAACAAGAAAAAACACTAAAGTGAGGCACTCTAGTGTCAGCAAACTCTTCATTTTTTACCAATATCCAATGCACTTGGTCCACAGCAAACCGCCGCCCAGCCAAATAACATTGAAAATCACACCGATGATCGCGCTCAGCTTCCACCAGTCCTTGTTTGAAACATAGCCCGTACCGGACAGCATAGCTACCGGGCCAGCTGAGTAAGTCGAAGTCGACAGGAAGACCGACCCGCAGAAAGCCAGCATCAAAGCGGCCATGATCTTTGGCACGCCCGCGCCTAAAGCAATTGAAAGAAAACCAGCATGATAAATCTGATTTATCAATAAACTAGCACGTTAGAGCTATGTTTTACGATAAGCGAAAGGATTTTTATATGGAATTCAGAGATCTGCGTTATTTTATCGACTTGGTGGAAAGCGAAAGCTATAATGCCACTGCGCAAAAGAATCAGGTAACCCAGCCAGCCATCAGCGCCATGGTCAAAAGGTTGGAAGAAGAATGCGGGGTCCAGCTGGTCTTTAAAAAGTCCAGCCGGGCTCCCCTGGTCATCACGCCAGCGGGACAAGTCTTATATAAAAGGGCCAAGAAATTAGTCAAAGAGGAAAATTCAATTAAGATCGAAGTCAAACGGGCCAACGCCAATAACTTCCGCTTAGGCTATTCAGAACTGGCCGGCAAGGCCTGGCTGGCATCAGTGATCACTCACTTAAACCAAGGCCGGATACTGGCAAATATCGAAACTAAAGAAGAAAATTCCCACCTGCTTGAGCAGCATCTGCGGGAGGGACGCTTTGACGTAATCGTCTTCTCCAGATTAGGCGATGAGCCCTTACCAGGAATCAAGACTACCCCCTTGTAGCGCTATCAATATGTTTTGGTAGTTGCTGAAGACAGTCCCCTGGCCCAGCTGGATGAAATCCGCATTGCTCAGATCAAAGACACGCCCTTGATCATGCGGCACAAGCGCTTTTTATCAAGAACATCGCTTGACTGGCTCTTTGCTAAGACTGGTTTTCAACCGACCAAAAAGCTGATCGTCGACAATATTGACGCTACCTTGCAATTAGTTCGGCAAGGAATGGACGTCAGCTACTTGATGGATATTGCCGTGGAAAACGTTCCCGGCGTCAAAGCCATCCCCTTGGTGCCAAGCCAGCGAAGCTACTGCTACTCCAGCTTGGGGATCCGCGAGAATTTCATTCCAAATGAGGTTCAAAAGCAGTATCTGGAGATCATGAAGAAGAACCAGGACCTTAATTAAATAAAAATAAAAAGCTGACTTGGTCAGCTTTTTTAACAGGAAAAGGGCCCCGCGTCTCAACACTAACGCGAAGCCCCTTATGCCACAATAATATTCAATTTTATTACAAACTGCCTGGCAAGTCGTCATTTTTGATCGGCCCAGTCGCTGTGCACAAACAGAACACCCTTGCGCGGAAGGCTTTCCCGCTAAATCGCGACTGCTGCCTTAGCCTTGGTCTTGCCGACAGCAAACCGACAAATACGCCCTTTCCATAAGGTTCGATACGATATTCGAAAGTACTTTCTCTGCTTAGGATAATAGCACAAAAGTTAAGCGTTTGCAAGTTATGAAGCTTAACCGATTTTTTCCTGCAGGCTCATCATTTCCAGCAGGCTCTGGGCTGTCGCGCTCCCCTCGTTGCCGACCTTCAAGCCGGATCTTTGCAAGGCCTGGTCGATATTCTCCGTCGTCAGCATGCCAAAAGTCACCGGTACCTTGCCCGCCAAATTCAATTCCATGACCGCGCTGGTTACATTGCTGATGATCATCGCGTAGTGGTCGGTCTCGCCCTTGATCACCGCCCCCAAAGTCATGATCCCGTCGTATTTGCCAGAATCAACCAGCTTTTTAGCCGCGAAGCCCAGTTCAAAAGCCCCCGGTACCCAGTAAGTATCAATATCTTCTTCCTTGATCCCAAACTTAAGCAAAGTCTCGGCCGCGCCGGTTGCCAGGCTCTTGGTCACCAGCTCGTTAAAGCGGGACACCACGATCGCTACCTTGCCGTGGACTTGCTTAAAATCACCTTGAATTACTGCCATCTTTTTCTTCCTCACTATAAACTGACTAACATGTGCTTAAAGCGGTCCCGCTTAGTTTCCAGATATCTGCGGTCCTCAGCCGTTGCCGCCATTTCCAGGGGCAGGCTGTCGGTAATTTCCACCCCGGCCTCTTCCAATTGCTTGATCTTGTCCGGGTTATTGGTCAAAAGCTGTACCTGCTTAATCCCCAAATCCTTGATCATTTTGGCGGCCACGTCGTACTTGCGCTCATCTGGAGCAAAGCCCAGAAGCAGGTTGGCGTCATAAGTATCATGACAAGGCATAAGCCCGGAGCTTATTAGTCAGGCCAATCCCCCGTCCTTCTTGGTTAAGGTAGAGGATAAGCCCGGACCCCTTTTCTTCAATCCGCCGCATGGCCTGGTGGAGCTGGTGGCCGCAGTCACAGCGCTTGGAGCCGAAGACGTCCCCGGTCAGGCACTTGGAGTGGATCCGCAGCATTACCGGCTCATTTTTGGCAATTTCACCTTTCTTAATCACCAGGTTGCCATTGCCGTAATCCTTGATTTCAAAATCGCCGTAGTCAGTTGGCAGGTTTACGAATTCTGACTGGCTACTCGCGAAGCTCCGGCAGTACTCCTGCAATTCCGCGATCGTGAAGTATGACAGGTCGTATTCCTTGGCGATTTCTTCCAGTTCCGGCCGGCGGGCCATGTGCCCGTCTTCTTTCAAAATTTCGCAGATGTAGGCCACTTCCGCTTCACCAGCCAGTCTGGCCAGGGTAACTGAGGCTTCCGTGTGCCCGTTTCTTTCCAAAACGCCCCCGTCTTTAGCGACCAGCGGGAAGCAGTGACCTGGCTTGAAAAAGTCTTCCGGCTTGGCTTTCGGGTCGGCCAAAGCCTTGATCGTAGTTGCCCGGTCGTAAGCTGAGATCCCCGTGATCGTCGTCTTGTAGTCAACGCTGACGGTAAAGGCCGTCCCAAACGGGTCCGTGTTGTCCTGCCACATCTGCGGCAGTTCCAGTCTTTCCGCGATCTCCCGGCCAATACTGGTGCAGAGCAGGCCCCTGGCATGCTTGGTCATGAAGTTGATTTTTTCCGGAGTAACCTTGCTGCCCAAACCAATCATGTCCCCTTCGGCTTCCCGGTCTTCGTCGTCGGCCACGATTACCAGGCTGCCTTGTTTCATCCAGGCAATTGCATCTTGAATCTTTTTGACATCCATCTTTATTTCCTCGTGTTTTCTACTTGTCCAATTCATTTTTTAAAAAAGCAGCCAGATTGGCTTCCACGTACTTGCCCAGCACGTCAGTCTCCAGGTTGACCTGGTCGCCAACTTGCAGGCCAGATAAATTCGTTTCATCCTGGGTGTGGGGAATCAAGCCAACTGAGAACCAGTCATCACCAGTGTTCATCACCGTCAAGCTGGTCCCGTTGATGGCCACTGATCCTTGCGGGACGACCTGCTTTTTCAAGCGGTCCGGCAGGAAAAAGCGGAGCTCTAAGACATTTTCGTTTTGCTTCAAGTCAACAACTTCTACCGTCTCATCAACATGCCCGCTGACGATATGCCCTTCAAAGCGGCCACCTACTGGCACGCTGCGTTCCATGTTCACTTGGTCGCCAGCCTGCAGATTTTTTAAAAGTCGTCTTGGCAAAAGTCTGCAGCATCATGGTTACCGTAAAGCTGTCTTTTGAAAAAGCCTCCATCGTCAGGCAGCATCCATTGACGGCGATCGAGTCACCGATTTTTACCCCGTCCAGGTTTTCCGGGAATGTTTTGACCGTCAAAACGATCGTCTTGCCTTCCTGCTCCAGGCGCTGAATCCGCGCCTTGCCGCTTACCAAACCACTAAACATCCTTGATCCTCCCATAGATTCTTACATCGTCGCCAACTTGCTCAGTTTGGACATCTTTCAAGTCCAGTGCTTCCGCGGCTACGGCTGCTTCAGTCCCCCGGCCCAAAAAGCGGGGAGCGACATAGCTGATCACGTCATTGACCAGGCCCGCTGCCAGCAGGCTCTCTTGCAAATGCGTGCCGCCTTCAGCGTAAACGCTCTGCACGCCTTGGTCAGCCAGAATTTTTATGCTTGTCGAGATTTTTCCATCCGGCAGGGCAAAAATTTTTACCTGCTTTGGCATATCCTGCTCCAAGAAAGCCGGATTTTCCGTCAAAATCCAGGTCTCAGCCCGCTTGTTGGAAAATAAGCGTAAATCCAAGTGCTCAAGCAGCCGGACCCGCCGGTCCAGTACAACTCTGACTGGCGGGTGAACCAGGTCCTCGCTGGTCAAAAGCACAGGATCGTCGATGATCGCAGTTTCTGACCCGATCAAGACAGCCTGGTAACCAGCCCGTTCCTGGTGGACCCGGTCCAGGCCTCAGCCCCGGTAATCGCGGTCCGCTCACCCTTTTTCGCCAGCATGTGGTCCAGGGTCATGGCCTGTTTCAAAGTCACGTAAGGCAGACCTGTTTGGTAAAAGTAGCTGTAGTGGTCATTCAGCTGACTTGCTTCTTTTGCTAAAAGACCAGTGCTTACTTCAAGGCCTGCCTGCCACAAAGCAGCAATACCCTTGCCCGTTACAAGAGAGTGGGGATCGGTTTCCCCGACCACCACCCGCTTGATCCCGCTGTCAATAATCAGCTGGGTGCAGGGCGGCTGCTTGCCGTAATGGCAGCAAGGCTCTAAAGTCACGTAAATAGTGGAATTGGATAATTGTTCCGGAGTCAATTTGTAGATGGTATCACGTCCAGCATGGAAGCCGCCGTAGTGCTGGTGGAAACCAGTCGCCAGGACTTTGCCGTCCTTGATCAGGCAGCTGCCGACTCTTGGGTTGCGCCAGGTAGCATTGCCAGCCTTGCAGGCAGCAATCGCCAGACGCATGTATTCTTCATCTGATGCCATCCGATCACTCCTTTCATTGCACGAAAAAAGCTCCGAGGAAATCCTCGAGGCCTAATGATCGATATCAAAATTAAATAGTAGCATCGCCAAATAAGCGATACGACATGACAAAAATTGTATCGTTCTGTCTCCCATCTAGACTTTAACTATCGGTACCCTCACTTGGGATTCAACCGCATATCGCGGGTCGCGGACTTTACCGCCGGTCGGAAATTTCACCCTGCCCCGAAGAACATTATTCAAAGCCCTGTCAAGCAGGAAGAAGATCTTTTTTATCTTACTCCTCTTTTCAATCAGCAATTTCTTGGGAATAAAAAGCAATAGAAACGAAAAAAAGCAACGACCTAAGTCGCTGCTTTAATTACGGTCCATGCGGGATTTGAACCCGCGATCTCCTCCGTGACAGGGAGGCGAGATAGACCACTGCTCCAATGGACCATATGGAGGATACAGGGCTCGAACCTGTGACCCTCTGCTTGTAAGGCAGATGCTCTCCCAGCTGAGCTAATCCTCCGATGCACCCAGTAGGACTTGAACCTACAACCTTCTGATTCGTAGTCAGACACTCTATCCAGTTGCGCTATGGGTGCGCTGGAATATTCTGTTTGCTAACGCTGCTGCGTTAAGCGGAAGACGGGATTCGAACCCGCGACCCCCACCATGGCAAGGTGATGTTCTACCACTGAACTACTTCCGCATGTTCGCTTAATGCGAGATCGGGAAGACAGGATTTGAACCTGCGACCCCCTGGTCCCAAACCAGGTGCTCTACCAAACTGAGCCACTTCCCGGTACTCCGCCTGTCAGACTCGAACTGACGACATCCTGATTAACAGTCAAGCGCTCTACCAACTGAGCTAAGGCGGAATGTTGA
>NZ_AZCR01000073.1 GCF_001433875.1 Lactobacillus delbrueckii subsp. delbrueckii DSM 20074 = JCM 1012 | reverse complement strand
TGACCGCATTTACCGGCGTAGATAGTCAAAATCTACCAGATGTTATGGTAAGTGTTCAATTTATTCTTGCAATTGGCGAAACTTTTATTTTTTACCTTGATTGACTCCCTAAATCTGCCCTTAAACAGCCGTTCTTACATTTTCTTCAAAGTGTAAAGGGCGGAAAATCGGGCTTGCTGCCTCCTTGCTCCTGGTCAGCACTCCTTTGGCAAAGCCATTAAGCTAATACTTGCAAGGCGCTGAGCAAGAAAAAATTAAGGAGTGCGAAAAAATGAACATGCAAATCAATCAAGCAATGGACCAAGCCTGGGAAAGGCGGAAATTAGTCGCCGGAGCCTTGAAAACGGCCCATGTCTACCGGAAGTGTGCCGATTACGAGGACCTTTTTCAAGAAGGCCTGATCGTCTACGCCCAATGCCTGCAAGAAATGGCCGACCAGCCGCAAGAAGAAGCTGACAAGCTGGCCTTCCGCAAGGTCTACTGGCGGATCCTTGACCTGCTCCGGCAGAAAAAGCGGCAAAGAGACCACGACGAACCACTGCTGGCTGCCGCCTTTGTTGGTCAGGCAGACCAGCACAATCTGCTTCTTAAGGAAGCCTGGAAGAAGCTGTCGACTAGCGAGAAGCTGCTTTTAGGCCAGAATCTTCTGGCTGGCCGCAGCCTCAAGGAAACGGCCGACTTAATGAATATTCCCTACCGGACGGCCAGCCGGATTAAGAAGCAGGCCCTGGAGAAACTCCGCCGGCAGTTAGCCTGAATTATTATAAAGAAACAAAGCAAAGCCCCCGCGACCGCGGGGGCTTTTTGTTATATTCTGAATAAGAGCTTTTTCTCAGCCTGCTTCAAGGCATAGTCTAAATCATCTGGTAAAAGAGGCAGGCCGAGTTCATCCAGCAGGATCTGCTTTAAGACTGCCTTCTCCTCTGCCTTGATCTCAGCCAAAAGCTGCCTTAAAGAGGGGATCCGGCCAGCCAGGTCGGCCTCAACCGCCTGCTGGTAGCTGGGTCCATAGAGCAGGTTCCAGTCACCCTGTCTGCAAACCGGGCAGCCTACCTGCCCAGCCAGGCCATGAAAAAGGCTGCAGTAAAGGGCGTTGTGCTCAACCGCTTCTTTCACTTGCCGGCTGGCATTGGCATAGCCGCGCTTCACCTGAAAGAAATAGCAGTTGACCCCGGCCAAGTCGGTCATGAGCAGTCCTCCCTGGCAGGCTTCCATCCCCCGCATCCGCTGCAGGGCCACCAGGTCCACCAGGCCGGCGTGGAAGGATTCCGGGGAAAAAATTGCCCCATGCCCCGCCGAAATCACGTGCTGCTCCCGGATCCCCAGGAGCTTGTAGAGCTTGTCCTGCAAGGGGTAGCCGCCGGGCAGGTCCTCGTTGACGAAGTGGGCCAGCAGGGTCTTGGTCGTGGCTCTTAAGACGATCTCCCCCTGCTTCCGGTCGACTAGCAAGGTCCGGTAAGAAGCAGCTGGCCCCAGGTCATAAGCCAGAATAAAGTCCGGTCCCAGCCGGTACTTGTCCAGCTTTTTGGCCTTGATTTTTCCTTCGGCTAATCCTGCCTGGTAATACTCCCGGCTGTAGACCGTCATCATTTGAAGGCCTCGTGGCAGACTAAATTCCGCCTTAGGATCGTCTTTAAATGAAGCGCGGCCAAATTTTTCGATCTTGCTTCTGGCTCTTTATCCTTGAGCAGGTAGCGCAGGACATAGTAGATCCGGGGATCTCTTTTCCCGCTAGAGATTTGAAACCCCGCCAGTTCCACGCCTGGTCCGTAGTGTTTGCCGAAATATTTCTCTTCATACAAGGGACCGAAGAGGTCAAGCCAGCTTCTAAGTTCTTCCCCATCCACTTCTTCTCCCTGCAACAAGGCGGAAAAATCTGCCGGCTGTCCTTTAAGCCCGGCAAGGTCGTTGATATGGACCAGTTCTACCGGGAAAGTATTGGTCAAAAAGCAGGCGTTGTTGCGGAAATAGACTCGCGGCCCGTGAAAAAGGACGTATTTCTTAGCCTCTTCAGTCTGCAGGAGAGCCAGCTGGTCAGCCGTCAAGTCCCGGACCCGTTTCCTTTTCTTGGCAAAAAGCTGCAGGAGCAGCCAGGCCAGCCGGTCAGCATCAGAAGCCAGCTCCGGCTCAGTCAGCAAGACCCGTTTGACTTCTTCCTGGAAATTCTTTCGCAATTCATCCAGGGCCTGGCGGATTAAAGGGACGTCAGCTGGCTTGATCACATTCTTTCTTTGCTTGTCCAAGAGCAAATCGCTCAAACAGATTCTCTTGCTCTCCAGCTCCCGGCCCAAACTGGCTGACCAGACCCGGCCTGCCAGCAGGCGCTTAAGTACCGCTTCAACTTCTTCCATTTTGCCTTTCCCTGTATTCAAAACAACCTACTTAACTGTGGATAACCCTTATATTATGAAGAATTGAGGTCATCCATTCCAAGTTAAAAATATAACATACTCCCGCGTTAATTAAAAGCGCTAACATCTAAATTTTTAATCAATCCCTTTTAATCCGCTAAGCCCTATTGTTACGGCAAACGAGTTATTATATTAATTAAGGAACATGTCGTATTTTATAGGGAGAAAGCCATGCAACTTACTAGAGCATTTGCCTACGCTGTCTCAGAGTATTTTGTGTAATTATAATATTATTGTTGTTGCGTTCATCACTGCAGATCAAGCGCCACAACCGTCAGCACAACGTCAGTTTGATCGTCCAGGCCACCTACCTCTTTTTAGACGGGACCCGGACTCTTATGATGAACCGCATCCTGCCTAGCAATGAAGCTCTGGTCAATTTCGCCAGTCTTTGTTTGGCGATCACTCTGAACATCCTCAGCTATACTACCTTGATGTTCGTTGCCTGCAAGATCGAGCTGCTCCTGGCTGAAGACAAGCGGCAGAACCGGATTGTTCTGGGCCTGCAGATCGCGATCTCTATGCGAGGGGATCGAGAACCGGAGCCAGTCAGACTTCCTCAAGGAGATCGGCTGCCAGTACCAGCAGGGCTACCTCTTCGCGGCTTCCGTGCAGCCGATGAATTGCGGCAGTTCCTGGGCAAAGCCGGCGACCAGCTGGAAGATATCAGCTTAAGTGACTACTACTGCCAGATCGACAGAGTCAACGTTTTGTCCAACCCGACCCACAGCCAGGCGGAACAGAATTCCAGCCTGGGTGAAAATATCGACGTGCCGATGGCTATCGTTGAAAACGATGTAGATAACATAAGCTATTTTTACTTCAATCACGCTCTTAAGCGCGTCTTGAAGGCAACCAGCAGTCGCTGGCTGAGAAGATTGCTCAGACACCAGCCGTGGATAAACTTCTGTTAGAGCAGATGGACCGATGCCAGGGGAAGGACCGGGCAATTTCGGCCATTTATGACGCCGGCGTCCTGGAATTCAAGATCAGAATGCGCTGACTGGCCAGTCAGAAAAAGAGCTCATTCGTGTATATCGTTACGTCGGAACATTATCAAGAATAAAACCCATAGCAAAACCAGCTCAAGCTGTCGCTTGAGCTGGTTTTTTAGTACTATTATCTTGTTTTTCTGCTTTTTACTTAAGCAAGTCCTTGGCCATTTCAAAGCAGCCCAAGGTAGCTGAACCGTTGTTAGCCACGATTGGCCGCACGATCAGTTCATCCAGGTCTGGCAGAGCAACGTAGTCGTTGTTCATTTCCGCGAAGTACTTTCTGACCGTTGCCATGTCACCTTCGTTCAAGACTGACCCGCCGACAACCATGACGTCTGGCCGGATGGTCAGGTAGATGTTGTAGAGCATCTCAGCCACGTAATAGGAAATCAAGTCAAAGACTGGGTGGCTGCGGTCCAGGTCTTCACCAGGAATCCCGGTTCTGCCCTTGAGCGTTGGACCAGCAGTCAGGCCTTCCCCACAGGCATCGTGGTGGAAAGGACAACCGCCTTCATACTTGTCGTCCGCCCGCTTAGGAATGCGCATGTGGCCCATTTCTGAGTGGTTGGTGTAACCGATGAAGTGGCCTTGCTGGATGGCACCAGCCCCAACGCCAGTCCCGATGGTGATGTAAAGGTAGGTCTTTTCATTATCCCGGCCGCGGGCAATGTATTCCCCGTAGCAGGAAGCGTTGACGTCAGTCGTCAAAACGGCTGGCACGCCCAGTTCTTTTTCAAAGTAGCCCTTCAGTTCAGTATTTGACCAGCCAGCCTTTGGAGTCTTGGAAATGTAGCCAAAAGTTGCTGACTTCGGGTCGATGTCGATCGGGCCAAAAGAGCCGATCCCGATGGCCTTGACTGGGTTCTCCTTGAAGAAGTCCCGGCAGGCTGCCAGGGTTTCCGCCGGAGTCGTGGTTGGCACCCGCTTGGTTGCAGTGGTTTCCCCAGTCTCAACGTTTTGCACGCCCAAGATAAACTTGGTGCCGCCGGCTTCAATACTGCCTACAAAAGTATCTGTCATGTTCTCACCTATGCTTCTGTTAACTCTCAATTTTGTCTTTTAAGCTTCATCGCCCGGTTTGGAAGCGATGATCGTAGCTTGACCATCTAAAGTATAACAGGAAATCGTTGATGGCAAAATCAGATGATCACCTTTTTTCAGCGGATAAGTCTGCCCGTCGACCGTCAAGTCGCAAGATCCATCCAAGACTGACAGCAAGCGGTACTTGCCATCCTTGATCTCAAAGTCACCCTTGCCGCGAACGTCCAGCTTGAAGACGCCGAAGTATTCCGCCATCACGAACTGGGTCACGTGAACGTCGCCAACATCCCATTCTTCATGGTTGAGCTTTGGCATTTCAAACGGCACTTGCACCGTGTCGATTGACTGCTGCAAGTGGAGCTGGCGCAGCTTGCCGGTCTTCTTGTCTACCCGGTCAAAGTCGTACATCCGGTAGGTGGTGTCGCTGGACTGCTGGGTTTCCAAAACCATGATGCCGCTGCCGACAGCGTGCACCATGCCATGTGGCACGTAGAAGAAGTCCCCTTCATGCACCGGGACGGTCCGCAAAAGCTTCTTCCATTCCCCGTTTTTCATCATTTCAGCGAATTCTTCCCGGGTCTGGGCATTGTGGCCGTAGTAGAGCTTGGCGCCTGGCTTGGCCTTAATCACGTACCAGGATTCAGTCTTGCCCAGCTCCCCTTCGTGAATTCTGGCGTATTCATTGTCCGGGTGCACTTGGACGGACAGGTCCTGGTTGGCATCCAAAATCTTGGTCAAAAGCGGGAAGACGTCCCCCTTGGCATTGCCGAAAAGTTCCCGGTGCTGGTCCCAGAGCTCGTTTAGCTTCATCCCCTTGTAAGGGCCGTTCTTGATAGTTGCCGGGCCATGCGGGTGGGCGGAAATTGCCCAAGCTTCACCGGTGTGGTCGCTGGGAATCTGGTAGCCAAATTCGTCTTTTAAGCCAGTGCCGCCCCAGATTTTTTCATGAAAAACTGGTTCCAAAAATAATGGTTCTGCCATTTGCATTTAGTCTCCTTTGCACCTTCGATTGTGTTTCCGCTTACTTATTTACTCCATTAACATCATAAGCTATTTTGCGGTCGGATTGGGAAAAAACAGCGAAAGTTCTTGCAAAAAACAACAAAAATCAATCCGCGTCCAGCTCATTGCTGTCGCTCAGCTTCCGGTACCAGTAGGCTGACTTCTTCAAGGTCTTCTTCTGGGTGTGAATGTCGTCGCGGATCAGCCCGTAGCGGTTCCGGTAGGCATTCATCCAGGACCATTTTGAGTGTCCCATCAGATTAATTAGCATTATGTAAAATATCCCGAATTTTAACTTTTTCATCAGGGGTAGCATTCTTATATCTGTATTTCAGGTCATTAAGACTTTGTGCTCTCGCTATGGAAGCTGCCCAACCTCTCGCATCATGTAATCTGCGATACGAATTCAAACTCTTTTGGATGGCCTGACTATTAAGATGTTGCAGCTTTTCAGTTGCTAATTGTTTAATAGTTTCATTTCCTGTATTTTTCTGTATTAATTTTAAATCCGCTTCAGAAATGTCGGGGTTTTTAATAAGCTGTTGCAGTTTTTCAGGTGCTAATTGTTTAATGTATTGTTTTAAAGCCTCTGATTGTAGTTGATCATATAGTATACTTTCCATCTTTTTCTCCTGTTTAACGTCACTGGGACTTTGTCACAAAAAAACCGTGTTCGATATACGAACACGGTTAAGTGACGTATATCCATTTACAGTGGAGCACCTTACCGGTCGGCAGGTTGCTGCTAGGTCAAAGTGTGTAACCACTCACTAGCTCTTGATATAACACGTGATTTAATTGTTAGTTTAACTTTATAATAATTATTTGCTAATGTCAAGGCATTTCTTAAGTATCCAAGCAAAAAAAAGAGCCAGACTTCCGTCTGACTCTTGATTCGCGCGGCAGCTTCCTATCCTCGCAGGCAGTTTCCCACCAACTACTTTCGGCGTTAAGAAGCTTAACTACTGTGTTCG
>NZ_AZCR01000072.1 GCF_001433875.1 Lactobacillus delbrueckii subsp. delbrueckii DSM 20074 = JCM 1012 | reverse complement strand
ACTTCTTCCTGCGGTTAATGGAACTATCGCGGAAAGCTTTCTAAGTCTCTCAGTCATTTACACAAGTTTTTATACTGAACCGTAATAAAAAAGGAGAAAAGAAAATGGTCAACATTTACGATACTGCCAACCAATTAGTTAACGACTTGCGGGAAACCCAGCAATTTTTGGGTTTGAAGGAAGCCATGGACGCTGTTAAGGCGGATGAGGGCAGCCTGGCCTTGTTCAAGGAACTGGACGCGGCCCAAATGGAAATCATGGAAGCCCAACAAACCGGCAAGGAATTGACTGAGGAGCAGCAAGACCACTTCAAGAGCTTGAACGAACGGGTCAGCCAAAACACCACCCTGCAAAGCATGCTTTTGGCAGAACAAGCTGTTTACACCCTGCTCAACGACGTACAAAAGAATATCGGCCAGCCTTTGTCTGAAGCATACGAGGATTTGAGAAAAGCCTAATCATGAAATTCATTCATTTAGCTGACGCGCACTTAGATAGCCCCTTTCGTGGACTATCTTTTTTGCCAAACAGGGAATATGCTGAAATCCGCCAGTCAGCTGCCCAGTCTTTGACTAGGATCGTGGACCTGGCCTTAAAAGAGCAGGTCGACCTGGTTTTAATCGCCGGCGATACCTTTGACTCAAACAAGCCGTCTCCGGCCAGCCAGCTTTTTTTAGCCCGGCAGGTGAAGCGGCTGACTGACGCCCAGATTCAAGTGGTCATGATCTTCGGCAACCACGATTACATGACCCGGCAGGATCTCTTGGTCGAAAACAGTCCTTACTTCTGCCTCTTGGGTGACCAGGAAAAAGTTGCCCGGGAATTTTTTAAGACTAAGACCGGCTTTGCCTACAATGTGACCGGCTTTTCCTATAGCCAGAATCATATTGAAGCTGACCTCCTAGACCAGTTCCCGGAAAAAGAGGGCTATACCATCGGCCTGATGCACGCGGCCCAAAGAGCGGCCAGCGGCAATGTCTACGCTCCCTTTGACTTAAGACAGATGAAGGAGCTGAACTATGACTACTTTGCCCTGGGCCACATCCACGCCCGGCAAATTTTAAGCGAGAAGCCGCTAATTGTTTACCCCGGCAACATCCAAGGCCGGGATGTCGGCGAACTGGGGGAGAAGGGCTGCTACCTGGCTGAAGTCGATGAGACCAGCGGGCAGACCAGCTTGACTTTTGTCCAAACAGCGCCGATTACCTGGAAGCAGCTGACTTTAGAGCTGGACCAGGCAATTGATAAGAGCAGCCTGCATGCCAAAGCCCTGGAACTTTTGCAAGAAAATATCCAAGGCAAGACCTACTTCAGCTTGAAGATTTCGGGCTCAGAATATTTGACCAGCGAAGAAATAGACCTTTGGCAGGACCAGGAGGCCTGGGCCGGTCTGTCCGCGGCTTTAGCCCCAGCACAATTGGTTGATGTCCGATTATCCGTCCGGGGCCTGGTCAGCCTCAACAACAGCGACCGGGAAGCCCTGGCTGCTGCTGAAGCAGAAGTTTTGACTGACGAGAAGATCCAGCAGCTGGCCGCTTCCTGGGCCAAGAAGGACCCATATGCCCGCCGGCTTTTAGAGGACGGGGAATTCCGCGGCCAGGTCCGGGACTTGGTGGCCGTCAAGCTGGCCAGGCGCCTGCAGGCAATGACTGGGGGAGAAGAATGAGACTCAAGCAGATTCAAATCTATAATTTCGGTCAGTTCAGCCATGAGACTTTTGACCTGCCAGAGGGCAATTTAGCAGCCTTCTTCGGGGGCAATGAGGCCGGCAAGAGCACGACCGTGGCCTTCATCAAGCAGATCCTTTTTGGCTTCAATTTGAAAAATACTAGCTCAGTCTTTTTTGAAGACTACGAACCCTTGACCAAGAGCTACCCGATGGGCGGGCAGCTGGTCTTTACTAGTGATGCAGGGGAATATGTCTTAGAGCGGACCTGGAGCAAGGGGGACAAGAGCAAGACCGGGGCAGTCAAGGTCCTCTTAAACGGCCAGGAAGTCCCGGCCAGCCTCTTTTACGACCAGATTCAAAACATCGACGGGAGCTTTTACGCTGAAAGCTTTATCTTTAATGAAGACCTCCTCCGCCAGGTCAGCTCCCTGTCTGAAGGCGAGATCCTGGAGAACATCTACTATCTGGGGGCGGCCCAGAGCAGCCAGCTTTTAGCCATCCGGGCTGACTTTGACAAGGAAGCCAAGGACCTCTTCAAGCCAAGCGGGAAGAAGGCCCCGGTCAACCAGGACTTGCTCAAATTGGCTGAGCAAAGAGACAAGGTGGCCGCTGACGGCCAGGAATTCGACGCCTACCAGCAGCTGGAAGGCCAGCGGCTGGCTGAAGAGAAAGCAGCTAAAAAGCTGGAAAAAGAAGTCCAGGAAATCTCCAGCCAGCTAAGCAAGCTGGAAAAGCAGCTGGAGCAGGTGCAGAACTACCAGACTTATCTGGACCTAAAAAAGCAGGTCAGCCCGGTCGCTTTTGACCAGGAGCTCTACCAGAAGGCCCTGGAGCTTAATGCCCAGATCAAGGCCCTCAAGGCCGCCATCAAGGAAGAAAAAACAGCGGTTGACCCGGCCCTTTTGGCCAAAAGAAAGGACCAGGTCCGGGCCTGGCGGCAGGAACTGGGGCAAATCAGCCAGAGCATGGAAATGCTCAAGCAGCAGGTCAAGCAGCTGGAAGAAAAGCAGGCCAGTCTCTTAGAATTGACCCCGCATTTAGAGCAAGTGGCAGATTTATCCGTGGACCAGTTCCAGCAGATGCAGGCTGACTGGGAAGAAAGCCAGAAGGCAGAAGCCGCGCCTAAGACCCTGCCGCCATATGTCGGCTTGATCGTAGCGGTAATTGGTCTAGCTTTGATCGGGCAAAACCGGATTTTGGCAATATTGTTAATCCTTGCCGGCGCGGTTTTAGCAGCTTATGCCTACTTCAAAAAGCCCGCCAAGGGACCGGACAAGGCGGGAGCCTTTAAGGAAAAGTACGGTATCGATGCCAGCGTTAAGGTCGACTCCTTGCTTGCCCCTTACCGGGACCTGGCCATCAACCGGCGGGACTTGGCAAATAGCCAGGCAGAACTCGCTCAAAAAGAAAAACAGGCCGCTGACCTGGCCCGCCAATTGGGCTTGGATGGCAGTGACCTTACAGCTGTCAGCCAGCAGCTGGGCCGCTTGGAAGAGCAGGTGGAAGCTGAGAATGCGGCGCTTAGGGCCAGCCAGGAGGTCAAGGCGGCCAACTTGAACTACCAAAAGCAAATCAGCGCTTTAACTGAACAGCTTTTGGCCATCTACCAGACTGCCGGGGTAGAAAACCTGGCAGCCTACCAGGCATTAGCGCAAAAACTGCAAGAGCAAAAGGCTTTATCTGCCCAGATCACTGCTTTGAAGAACAACTTGGGTGACCAGTTAGCGGCTTTTGAAGAAAATGGCCTGGATTCAAGCAAATTGCTGGGGCAAAAGCAAGAGCTGGAAAAAGAACTGGCTGATAAGCAAAAAGCTGTCTCAGCCCGCCAGCAGGAAATGGCCAACCTTTTGGCTGAGGAAAAGCGCTATGCTTCTTCCAGCCAGGTGGCTGAAGACAAGCAGACCTTGGCTGAAATCGCCGACAGATTCAGAAGAGACAGCCAGGACTACCTGGCCAGCCTTTTGGCCGGGGAAGTCATTGGCCGGACCCTGGATCTAGCCTCAAATGACCGCTTCCCGAAGATGCTGAAATTAGCCCAGGACTACCTGGAAATTTTGACCGGCGGCCGCTACCGGGAAATCCTTTTGCCGGCCAAATTGTCCAAGAAGACCCCGCTCAAGGTGGTCAGAAAAGACAAAAAGAAGATCCCCCTGGCCTACCTGTCCCGGGGGACCCAGGAGCAGCTCTATTTTGCCTTGAAACTGGCTTTTATCATGCAGATCAAGGACAAGATCGACCTGCCGGTCTTGATCGACGATTCATTCGTCAACTTCGACGGCCCGCGGACCGGCTACATTGTAGACATGCTCAAGAAGATGAGCAAAGACAAGCAGATCCTGGTCTTTACGGCCAGAGAAGACTTGGCTGAAGCCGTCAGCGCCGCGCCAATCAGATACAGAAAGAAGGAGCAGGATGCTTAAACGTTTGCTGGATTACAATGAAGGGGAAGAATTTGACCTGGTCTTGATGGTCAAGAATTCCCAGCTGCGCCAAGATAAGAGGGGCAAGCACTACCTGCTCATGCAATTGGCTGACTCTTCCGGCAGCATCCGGGCCAATTACTGGCAGGCCCAGGCTGAGGACGCCAGCCGCTTCAACGCCGGCACGGTGGTTGAGGCCTCAGGGATAATTGAGGACTACCACAACCATGACCAGATCAAGCTGTTCAGCATTCATCCGGTCAGCCCGGACGACCAGGTGGACTTGAGCCAATTGGTGGCCACTGCTCCGGAAAAGCAAGCAGAAATGGAGAAGGAGATCAAGGACTTTGTGGCCCAGATCGACAATAAGAACTGGCATGATCTGGTGGACTTCCTTTTGAAAAAGTGGTCCAGCCGCTTCTTCGCTTACCCGGCTGGCAAGTCCAACCACCACGCCTACAAAGGCGGTCTGGCCTTCCACACTTTGACCATGCTGAAAGGCGCCAGAGGCTTAGCAGACAACTACCCAGCCGTCAACCGGTCTCTGCTTTATGCCGGCTGCATCTTGCATGACATGGGCAAGGTGCTGGAATTGTCCGGCCCGGTAGCGACCCAGTACACGGCAGAAGGCAACTTGGTTGGCCACCTGGTTTTGATCGATGAGCAGCTGATGCTGGCTGCCCAGGAACTGAAAATCGACCTGGCCAGTGAAGACCTGCTTTTGCTGCGGCACATGGTCTTATCCCACCACGGCCGCTATGAGTACGGGTCACCGAAATTGCCGGCGCTGCTTGAAGCAGAGCTTTTACACCGGATCGATGACCTGGACGCGGCGGTCAACGCCATCACGACTGAATTGTCCACGACCAAGCCGGGGGAATTCACCCCGCCGCTGATGTCACAGGACGGCCGCCGCTATTACCGGCCAAGACAGGAAAGATAGGGAAAATTCTTCTTTTTCTATTCCTTTTATATTTCTCTCTTTCCTTGTTTGATTTTTCAGATTAAACTATTGACAGATTCAATGAGAGTTTTTAATAATTTTAATCAAACAATCATTTGAAAAGAGAGGATCTAACAATGAACTTGCTCAAGACAAACATGACTAGTTTCTTTTATGGCTATGCTTATTTCGACTAAAGCGTCCGTATCCGCGGCCGCGAGACTCAGCTAGCCAATGTTTGTTGAGCCTGCTAGATACACATTCAATCTAGCATGGCTGGGGGCAAGGGCCCACTCTTTTATAGATATGCAACCATCTGGATTGGAGACGTCTTCCAAAATAGGTGGTTTTTATTTTTAGATTAGAAAGAGTGGACAAGATGAGAATTGTATTAGTTGGCTTCATGGCATGCGGGAAAACGACGGTTGGCGATTTGCTGGCGAAAAAGCTGAACAAGCTGCAGATCGACTTAGACCAGGCTATTGTGGAAAGAGAAAAGCTGACCATCCCGGAAATTTTTGCCAAGTTCGGCGAAGACCACTTACGCCTCTGCGAGCACCGGG
The DNA here is from genome assembly GCF_001433875.1 of Lactobacillus delbrueckii subsp. delbrueckii DSM 20074 = JCM 1012. Lineage (GTDB taxonomy): Bacteria > Bacillota > Bacilli > Lactobacillales > Lactobacillaceae > Lactobacillus > Lactobacillus delbrueckii. Next base: position 832 of record NZ_AZCR01000072.1, on the reverse strand, counting down.
CCCTGCTGGCCAATATTGGCAAAGACGCGGTGATCACGACCGGCACCGGGATCTGCGCAATGTCTTGGAACGGTCCTCAGCCCGGGAAACTACCCTGCGGGTGGCTTTGGGCAATATCGCCCAGCAGTTTTTGCGGCAGCTGGATATCGACCTGGTGGCTTATGTGGCGCAAGTCGGGCCAGTAGAAGCTGTCGGGGTCAATGCCATGGGCAATTCCGGCACGACGAATCGTCTTTTGCTAGGAATTTTGGCCGGTAGCTCCTTTGCCAGTCAATTGATCGGGGATGCTTCTTTAAGTAAGCGGCCGATGAAGCGGGTCAGCCAGCCCTTGGCTAAATTCGGGGCAGAGATTGCCTTGAGCCCGGCCGGAACCCTGCCAGCCACGGTCATAGGGCAAAAGCTGCATGGGGCGGAAATCCAGCTGGAAGTTGCCAGCGCCCAGGTCAAAAGCGCGGCGATTTTTGCTGCCCTTAAAGCAGGTAGCCCGTCAACCATCATCGAAAAATTGCCGACCAGAAACCATACTGAGATCATGTTGCGGCAGTTTGGCGCTGATATCACAACAGAGGCGGACAATTTGACCATCCATGTCCAGCCGGGCCAAGAAATGCTGGGCCAGGAAGTAGAAGTGCCCGGCGACATGTCTTCAGCAGCTTTTTGGCTGACCGCCGGCAGGCTAAGGGAATCTTGGCCGCTTATGAGCTGAAAAAGTAGTATCAAAAGAAACAAAGAAAAAAGACGCGATTCAGTGAATGATGTGACCCCCAAAATTGGGACAATTTAGTATTACGCCGTTAAGGTTGTTAAAACATGATTCCGATATTCAATCGGG
>NZ_AZCR01000071.1 GCF_001433875.1 Lactobacillus delbrueckii subsp. delbrueckii DSM 20074 = JCM 1012 | reverse complement strand
CCACTTTATATAGTAAAAGAAAAAGTGTTGAACGACTACTCCGTCGAGTAATCATCCAACACCAGATTAGTATGTTTTGTTTTCCTTGGCTTTTATATTTTTTGCCTTTGTTACAGGTTAATTGCAGTTTGTTTTCTTTTAAGTTACAAGATACTTACTTTTCTAAAGTATTTCTTAAGGATAGGCAGATGACTCGCAATTCTTCTCCTTGGCCTTTAGAATGAAAACATAGCTTATAATTTTAAACACAGATACCATAGAAAGCAGGCAGCTACCATGGGATTACTAACACTCATCATCGGTTTGGTAATGCTGGTTAACCCCACATTGGCAACTGAAACAGCTACAAGTGTTGAATAAATACATTTCTTGTTACTTTTTAAACCGGACCAGAAATTGGTCCGGTTTTTTGCGGCAAAAGTTTGCTCAAGTACTAAGGAAATTTGTATAATTGATATAGTTTTTGTGGGGGGAAGAGTAAATGGACAAATTAGCCAAGTGGTGCATCTGGCTACGCCGCCGCTCCTTTTTCAGAGTGGCCCAGCGGACCTTTGCCGTTCTGATGCCGATCGCGACGGTCGGGGCCTTTTTCCAGGTCTTGCAGTACAGCGTCTTTGCGCCGGAAAGTTTTATCTATAATATATTTGATTTTGACAAAATCATGAGTGACCGCTTCTGGGACATCGGGACTAACCTGTCACAATGCCTGGTTGAAGTTATCTTCGGCCTTTTTTGCCTGTTCACGGTTTATTTCTCAGCTTCCTTTACGGCTAAAATCTACCATAAAGATGCGACGATGGCCGGGATCAGTGCTCTGACCAGTCTCTTGGTCATGATCTATCTCTTTCAGCTGGGCTTGACCGGACGGATTTCTTTGCTTACAGGGGGCTATTTGGGCTTCCAGTACACCTCCTTTGCCATCTTGCTGGGTTATGGGGTAGGACAGGTTTTCCATTGGTTAGGTGCCGATTATGAGTCTGTCAACTATGAGCACACCAAACTGGTCCAGGACCGGGCGATCGAGGCTCTGAAGCCGACCCTGGTTGACCCTGGTTACTGTAATCGGGGGAATCGCTATCGGCGGGATTCTCTATGTGGTCATCAGCAAGGTCAAGGCCAACTTCAGCCTGACCAGCATCGTGTCATCGGTTGAAAATTCCAACAACCTGCTTTTGACGGTGCCGGCCACGGCCCTGGCTTCATTTTTGAGCTGGCTGGGCCTGGAAGTCCCGATTCTTGACTTGGGCAACGTGGCTGGTTCAGCCGCCGCGACTGCCAACTTGACCTATGTCTTGCGGCGGGGGTCAGTCTGGAAGGTGCCTTATCCTTACCTGGGCGGGTCCATGATCTCGATTTACGGGGTTATGGGCGGCTGCGGGACAATTTTAGCTTTAGCCGTGGCCATCTTGATCTGGGGCCGACGGAAGGAGCCGGAAACAGTGGCTAAGATGAACCTCTGGCCGCTTTTGTTCAGTTCGTCCCGGGGCTTTTTGATCGGCTTGCCGGTGATTCTAAACCCGATCTATGCCCTTCAGCTGGTCCTGGTGCCAGTCGTGAACATGCTGATCGCGGCTTTGGCGATTTTCCTGCATATCGTGCCGACTCCGGTATATACGGTCTTGACGGGGACGCCAGGCCCTCTGGTGCCGTTTTTTGCCACTAACGGCAACTGGCCGACCTTGATTTTCACCATCTTCCTCTTCTGCCTGGACGTGGTCATGATGATTCCAGCCGTCAAGCTGGACAACCGGACCAAGATCCTGCTGAAGGACTATGAAATGGAGGATGACCGTCATGTTTAAGAGCCGCAACTGGAAACTGATCGTCGTTGCCTTGACGATCATTATTTTGCTGGCCGTTCCGGGCTATTCCTGGATGAAAAAGACCAACAAGGAGCACGCTGAACGCCAGCGCTCGCAACTGTCACCTCTGATCATGGTTCCCGGCTCCAGTGCTACCGTCAACCGCTTCAATGAACTGGTGGACCTGCTCAACGAGAATACCCCTTATAAGCACAGCCTGCTTAAGGTGGAAATCAGTGAAGACGGGACCTTGACTTATTCTGGTTCAATGAAAAAGGAGGACAATGAGCCCTTTATCGTGATTGGCTTTCAAAATAACCATGACGGTTACAGCAATATCAAGAAGCAGGCCGGCTGGCTGGACGATGCCTTTTACGAAATTGCCAAAACTTACAAGTTTAACAACTTCAAGGCTTTTGGCCACTCAAACGGGGGCCTGATCTGGACTTACTGGCTGGAACACTACTACAGCGACTATTCAGATGAAATTACAATCAAGTGCTTGATGACCTTGGGCTCGCCTTACAACTTCAGTGAAAAGAGCATCAAGTACAAGACGCAAATGATGACGGACTTTATCAAGTACCGCAAGCGCCTGCCGAAAAATATGATCGTCTACTCCCTGTCCGGCGGGGAAAACTACGAATCCGACGGGATCGTGCCGGAAAGCAGCGTGGAAGCCGGCAAGTACATCTTCCAGAACCAGGTCAAGAGCTATACCATGATGACTGTTACCGGAGCAGAAGCCGGGCACTCCAGCCTGCCGCAGAATAAGCAGGTAGTCGAGATTATCCAGGATTACCTGCTCAAGCAGCAGGTCAAGCCGGGGCCAAACAACAGCCAAAATTCCAAGCACAAGGAAAACTAAGCGTGAAATTAGGCGCTGGCCGCCTTTTGCCATAAAATAGTAGCAAAGATGAAAGGAAACATCTATGAAGATTAAATTGATCGCGGTGGACCTGGACGGAACCTTGCTGACTTCCAGAAAGAAGGTTAGCCCTAAGACCCTGGCGACTTTAAAAAAGGCCCGGGAAAAAGGAATTCTCGTGGTGCCCCTGTCCGGCCGGCCTCTGCCTGGCGTCTTGAAGGTCTTTGAACCCTTCAAGCTGGACCCGGCAGACAACTTTGCTATTTGCTATAATGGCGGCCTGGTCCAGCGGATGGACGGGGAAGTCCTAAGCGCCAGCCCCTTGACTGATGAAAACGTGGAGCACATACTGGCCTTGAAGCAGACGGGGATTTTTGGCCCTTACTTCATGGACACCAAGGATTTCTATGTAGCTCCAAAGGGCAGTGCCTTCGGTGTCGGCTTTCTGGCCAAGGCCCGGAACATGGGGGTCAAGCGGATGGTGCCCGGCCAGCACTACGAATTCATCAAGGGCGAGTTTGTTTCTTTGCCTAGCAAGATGAAGAAGTTCCGGGCTGGCTTCAGTCCGGCAACTGAGCAGGAATTCGAAATCTCTGCTTCCGGCGGCCAGTGTCTGGAATTCAATACTGCTGGCACCTCCAAAGGCCAGGCCCTAACCACTTTGCTGGACCTTTTGAACATCCAGCCGGAAGAAGCCATGGTTTTTGGCGACAACAACAATGACCTCTCTGACTTCCAGCTGCCTGGGGTCTTCAAGGTGGCCATGGGCAACGCGATCGACGAGATCAAGGCCGCGGCTGACTACGTCACGGCCAGCAACAATCAGGACGGCATCGCTTTGGCGGTGGAGAAGTTTGTAGACATGGGATAATAAGATGGCAAAAGCAGTTATCGGTATTTCAGCTTCAGAAGTTACGATCCAGTCCGGCTCCTTCATGGGCGAGCCCCGGACCTACGTCAACGCTGCTTACGTGGACTCAGTCCTCAAGAACGGCGGGATTCCTTTGGTAATTCCTTTTACCGCTGGCGGAGAAGAAATGGCCTTTAAGCAAGCTGGACTTAGTTGACGGCTTGATCCTGTCTGGCGGCCATGACCTTGACCCCCACTTGTACGGAGAAGAAATTGACCAAAAGAGCGGGGAAACCTGGCCAGACCGAGATGCCCTCGACATGGCCCTCTTGAAGCGAGCGGAAGAAACCGGCAAACCGGTCCTGGGCATCTGCCGGGGCGCCCAGATCATCAACGTGGCCCACGGCGGCAGCATGTGGCAGGACCTGTCTTTGCGGCCAGGCAACACTTTAATGCTAATTTCCCATAAATTGCTACTCAAAGTGCTCTATCACTTGATATATCAACCTTTTAGAGGATTTCGTTGAGTTTAAGTTACAACTCAAAAAAGTATTATCTTAAACTTCGAAAAAGGCCGTAATAGTAGACTTCTTAGACATTGAGTTGTAAAATCCTGGGAAATTAACATTTAAAGCACATGCAGGCTACCCGGCCTAACGTGGGCACCCACGTGGTCAAGATCAAGAGCGGGACAACCCTGGAAAAGATCATGGGGGAAAGCATCCTCATGACCAACTCCTTCCACCACCAGCTGATCAAGGAAGTGGCTCCGGACTTGACCGAATCAGCCAGCGCCAGCGACGGGGTGACGGAAGCTTTGGAAAGCACTGACGGCAAGCTGATCGCCGTGCAGTGGCACCCGGAAGAAATGCACGCTAACCCTGACCCGGAAGCAGCCATCATGAACCGTCTCTTCAAGTACCTGATCGACAAGGCGGAAGAAGAGAAGCAGTAGAAGAAAAGAAGCAAGCAGCGTTTTCGCTGCTTTTTCTTTTGCCTTTTTTTAGGAAGGGACTAACAAAAATCTCATAAAACTGTCATAATGTAAAAGGATCTGTCTTTCCACGCAGAAATGGAATGTTACACGTGAAACGATGACGGTGAAGAAATGAAAGACAAGCATTTGGGAATCCTGTTGGCAATTACTGGGGCTGCCTTATGGGGGACCTCGGGGACGGCGGCGGAAATGCTCTACCAAAGCCCAAATATCAATACCTTCTGGCTGGTTGACGTCCGGTCATGGCTGGCCGGGGCGAGCCTTTTGCTCATTTCCCTGGTCCACAAGGGGAAGGGGACATTTGCTATTTTCAAAAATCCCCGGGACCTTCTCTACGCGGCCCTTTTCTCCATGCTGGGCATCACCGGGGCCCAGTTTACCTACTTCTACACGGTAGCGGCCTCAAACGCGCCGACGGCCACTGTCCTGGTCTTCCTGGCCCCGGTATTGATCATTTGCCTTATGGCGGCTAAAACCCGGCAAATGCCCCGGAGAATCGATCTGATCGCGGTCTTGCTAGCGGTGGTCGGGACGGTGGTTTTGGTGACCAACGGAAATTTCAGCCACTTGGCGGTGACGCCTAAAACCCTGGTCTGGGGCTTCTTCAGTGCCTTGACCCAGGCTCTGGCCATTGCCATGCCGGCCAAGCTTTTTAAAAAGTACGGGACCATCACTATTTTGGCCTGGGGGATGCTGCTGGGCGGAATTATCCTCAGTCCGGCCCTGGCCGTGATGCCCGCCACTAGAGTTACGGTTAAGGAATGGAGCCTGGTGATCTACATCGTGATTGCCGGTACGGTTTTCGCTTACTCGCTCTACCTTTCCAGCGTTATGTACATCTCAGCCGGCCTGGCCAGCATGCTGGAGGCCTTTGAGCCACTGGTAGCGACGATTCTGTCGGTTACCCTTCTGGGCAGCGACTTTGGCATCATGAAGATGGCGGGCGGGGTCTTGATTATCCTGGCCACCTGCCTGCAGGTCGTGCCCAGTCCCCGCCGGGGCAAATTGAAAAGAAATCTTTAGAACTTTTTATGCATATTGCCGAAAAAGCCCGTCAGAGCAAGGAAAACTGTGTTAAAACCAAAACGATGATTTGATCATTAACATGGGGTTAAGCCTGGCCGAATTTTAAGCAAATCTAGAAGTCTCTCAATGCTTGCCGCTACGGGATTCTTTCCAATCTAGCCAACTCTAACTAACTGAGGATAGAAAATGTTGTTACTAAATCCGGTGCAATATTTGGTGCAATGATTCGGATGCGTTCACAGGCTTCAACATGATTACTAAGACAACCTATGATAGAAACTAAGTAGTGATTCTATTTTCTCCGCTTGCGTTAAGCAGGCGGTTCTTTTTTTGCCTTTTTTGTGGGGCCCAAAATCGGGGCGGCTTCCTAAAATCCTGTACTATCCTGTACTAGGGGATGCAAGCAGGAAGCACTACAGGCCGCTAGTCAGATATTAACATAAACTTCCCACTTGCAAACGTGGGCTCGTACCTTGAAAATTCAATAGTTTAGCCAATAAAAAAGCACAACGACAGAAGAGCAGATGGAAAGATTCACCAACGCTTTCATTTTCCGCCTCCCGAAGTACATGCAGGAGGTATTAACGCCATCACTAGCAGCTTAATTGAATATTTACTGGCTAAACTATTAGTTAAATCCTGGTTGTTTCTGCCTAAGCGATCTAATTCAGTGACCATTACAATATCACCCTCACGAATATAGGCCAGCATTTTTTCAGTTCTGGCCTATTAGTGTTAGCCCCACTTAATTTATCCGTAAATAATTTATCAACGTCTTTTAAAGCCACTAACTGTCGATCTAAATGTTGCTCCTTGGAACTCACACGCGCATAACCGATTTTAGCCATTTCCAGTTCTCCTTTTGGACAGTTCTAATGAACACTTGTAATTCCTAGCATAGCACAGAAATAAAAAAGGCCAATAGGGTATACCCTATTGATGTGACCCCCAAAATTGGGACAATTTAGTATTACGCCGTTAAGGTTGTTAAAACATGATTCCGATATTCAATCGGG
>NZ_AZCR01000070.1 GCF_001433875.1 Lactobacillus delbrueckii subsp. delbrueckii DSM 20074 = JCM 1012 | reverse complement strand
TTTTTTGTGCTCTGATCCAGTGAAAACGATTTTTCTTACTGGATCGGAACAGTGTTCAGTTTAATTTTACAATCGGCGAAATTCAAATAATTACTGCTGATTTTTCGGATAAATGCGACTTTTCCAATCAAGAAAGAGGAATAAAATCGTCAAGAAAGAGGAATAAAATCGGTATATGAAATCTGAATCATATATTTCCGAACTTATGTTGGCGGTTTTTAGAAGGAAATTTTGGCAAAAAAGTTTGAAAATTACTAAAAAACGTTTTAAAAAATGCTAAATTCTTGCTAAAAACTAAATTTTGGCAAAAATAAGAGGTAAGACTTAACGATGAGGAAAAAGACATGAACTTTCAACACTTGGAATACTTCAACGAGCTGGCTGAGACCCAGTATATGGCCCAGGCAGCGGAAAAAACTGGGGATTTCCCAGCCAACCTTGAGCTACGCGGTCAAGAAACTGGAAGAGGAACTGGGCGTTCCCCTTCTTGAAAGAGAAGGCCGCAACATCCGCCTGACGGTTTATGGCAAGGTCTTCAAAGAGTACAGTGAAGCCGGAGTCCAGCAGATCCAGGAAGGGCGGCGGCAGTTGTCTGAGATGGCCCTGGGCGAAAGCGGCAAGCTGTCAATCGGGGTGGCTAAAATCGTGGCCCATAAATTCATTACCGATGTGATTAAGGACTACCGGCAGGTCAATCCGGAATACCGGGTCGACTTCAATTTAAAGCGGGCCGTGACCGGCAAGCTCCTGGACATGCTGCAAAGCGGGGAACTGGACCTGGCTATTGTCACTACCCGGCCGGGTGAAAAGATTGCCGGCTTTGACTTAGTACCAATGATGCACAGAAAGCTGGAGCTGCTCTTGCCGGCGGGTCATGAACTGGCCAAGCAGAAGTCGGTCAGCTTGAAGCAGATCGAGCAGTATCTTTACCTGGCTTTTGGGGAAGAACATGCCTTGGCCGGGATCATCGCTGACGTTTTTGCTAAAAATGACATCCATCCCCAGATCAGTAGCGTGACTGACGATGTGCAGACCCTGGTTGACCTGGTGGCGATCGGTGAAGGGGTGGCTCTCTTGCCCAAGTCCAAGTACCACGAATCTGCTGGTGCCATTGCCGTGCCGGTAACGGAAGATACTTTTTACACCATCAGCCTGGCTAGCCGGAATCTGGCCCAAGTGTCGAAGGTTGCCCAGAAGATGGCTTCCTTTATCGTGGACTTCTGCCAGACCCGGGGTTTAACGTGGTCCTAATTCACTAGCGGCCTGGTCGTACTTTTCTTTAGCCCGGCTGACCTGCTTTTGGTACTGGGCCAAAGTCAGGCCATTGATGCGGACGACGGCGTTGTAGTAGGCCAGTTCAGTCTTTTGGACCGCTTTATAGCTGGCATATTTGATTTTGGCATTTTTATACTGATACTGCTTGAGAAGGGCCAGAAGGTCGGCCTGCTTGAACGTTTTTTTCTTACTCTTTTCCAGCTGGCTCTTTTTGTCCTTAAAAGCCAGGCTGACAGCTTTAGACGGAGAGAGGGGAGCTTCCTTGCTCTTACTCTTTTTCTTTTGCTGATTCGCATTTAAGGCATCCTGCCAGGCTGTAGTTACGCTTGTAGCTGCTTCATCGATGCTCTTGGCGATGTCCGTGCTGTTTTGCCGGAACTTTTCCCCAGTCTGGTCGTAATTCTTTTGCTTAAGGGCGATAGCAGCCTGCCTTTTCTCTTGCAGCGGGACCTGCTTGTGCCGGCCGCCGAAGCCAATCAACATGATGAATAAGGCACCGACCAAGAAGAAGTCGCAGGCGGGACTGGCTGGTGATGAGGCCGAAGAGCCAGATCAAGGCAAAGAGAATGAAGATCCCGCAGCCAATCCAGGCCGGCTTTCTTTTGGCAAAAATCCGCAGAATCTTGCCAGTAAAGCGGGTAAACGCTGCCGAAAACTGGCCGGATAGTGCTATAATCTTGTTAAAGGTCTGCAATATGGCAGGCAAAAAGTCATGAATGGGAAATGAGACAGATGGCAAGGATTATTGATACTCAGCGAAAGTTACTGATCCAGCACGGCTTGCTGGAAGACATCAAGAAAGCAGGGGAGGAATACGGGAGTCTGACGGCCGCCCTGGCCGCTCCTGACTGGACCCTGCTGGACCGGGAGCTCAGCCCTTTATTTAAGCAGGTAAAGTTTTGCCTGCTTTTTGGGGAGGAAGAAGTTCCCGAACTTGCCGCGGCAAGTGAACTGTCCCGGCTTTTTCCGCTCTTAGCTAGCGACTGCCCGGACTTAAAGGAAAAACTGGCTGCTGGCCGGCTGGCGGTTAGTTTTTCACCGCAGAAAGAAAGCAACTTCTTCCTGCTGACCGGGAAAGACCAGTACCGCTTCTACTGGGGGCAGGGGGCGACCTACTCCTTAAGCAGCGGGGAAAAGACCGGTGACGATTGGGCCATGGTCCAGCAGCTGGTCAAAGAGCTGACGGCCAAGGCCAGAGATATTTTAGACAAGGAGATCTACCAGGGCTATTTGGACCTGGCAGAAGACAAGCGATCCCAGTACCTGCTGGAAGTCAGCGGCTTGGCAGATAAAATGGCTGAAGCACCTTTAAAGGATTTCAAAGAAGCGACCCGGCTAGGGCAATTAGGCCAAAGTCAGGCCGGCGTGTCCTTTAAGAAGACGGCCAAGCTCCTCCGCTTTAAAAGCGGGATTGACAAGGAGAACTTGACGGGAAAAAAGATCCTGGCTGATGAGGAATTGAGTAAGCGGCTCAGCCAGATCGTCTTTGGCGAAGGCAATGAAAATGGCGAGGCCATTGTTTTGCCGGATGAAAAGGCCCACTACCCGCGCCCCCTTTACCTGCAAGACCCGGTAACCGGGACGATTCTGGAGAAGCCGGCAATCGGCTCCTACCAGGAAGAACCAGTCGCGGTCCAAAAGCCGACCCGGCAGGACGTGTCAGCAATTTTTGACATTATCCGCTTCTACCGGGACCGCAAGCAGGATAATGAATCCCAGGCTGCCTTCTCCTTCTTGATGTATGTCCTGGAAAGCGGCAGCATCTGGAAGATCCGCCAGGCCATCGATGAGCGAAACGGGATCGTGGAAGACGTCCCGATCGTGGCCGGACTGGTCGGGCAGGGGGAAACTGGCAAGTCGACCCTGCTTAAAATTGCCTCCAATTTGACCATCGGCAATACTAAGGAGATCGTCCAGGCCAGTTCAGAAGACAAGCTCTTCGGGATGACGGCGGCGGTCAGAAAGAAGCTGCTGGCCGGAAAGAGCTTGAGCAAGCAAGACCGGGTCAGCGCCTACAGCTCCAACCCCAAGGTCATCAACAAGAATATCTGGAACTTTATTGACCACTACATGGATGAAGACCAGGTCATCACCCCGATCTGCATCGATGACCCGGAAGTCTCCCTCTTTTCTTCCAGCGCCGCCCAGAGCTTTTTGAAGAAACGGAGCAACCGGCATGGCGAGAAACTGGGAGTGGAACCGGTGGCCATTTTCAGCATGAATAGCAAGGGCAAGGATCTCGAGCTTTTGACTGAAGTTGGCCGCAGGGGCTACGTGATCAGCCAGGGCAACCAGTTCCGCAAGAAGACGGACGCGGACATCCACTTTTTTGAATACCTGGATGGCAATACCGACAACCACGGCCACTGGTTGAACAACACCCTCTTTCTTTACCTGACCCGGCAGATCGACCGCTGGCTGGAAGAGATGGATGACGAGGACTACTTGAAGCTCAAGCACGACTTCCTTTACCCGGTTAAGCACGCCTTCTGGCAGTTGGTTGAAGAATACGGCCTGGTCAACACGGAAACCAAGTACTACTTCCACATGAAGAACTACAATATTGTTGAGGACCTGGGCCGGCGGAACTGGAGCATTCTTTTGCACGATGAGGCGACCTTGCGGGAAATCACCTTTACCCGGGACAATCCGGAATGCATGATTCCTGCCCGGGTCTTCCCCAACAAGGGCAACGACATCAACCGCTACTTTGCATACCTGCCGGCTTCAGCTGAGATCTGCAAGACTTTTAACAGCCAGGGGCTGACGGTCAAGATGGCCAATATGGACCTCTGGCAGGGCAACCACTTGCTGATTGAGCGCTATGAGAAGGAAACTGGGATCGCGGCTGAGCGCTTTGAAATTGAAAAGGCCAGAGCCGCCGCGGAAGTCCAGGGGCAGAGAATGGTCGAAAACATTGCTCCATACTTGAAGAAGAATGCCAAATTGATGGACCGGATGATTAAGGTCACCGAGCAGAATGCCCAGCTTTTGGCGGAAAAGGAAGCCCAGGCTGAAAAGCAGCAGCAGGCAGAAGCTGAGAAGAAGGAGCAGGCCGACCAGATCCAGAAGCTGCAGGATGAACTGGCCCAGGCCAAGGAGGCCGCCAAGAGCGAGGAAAAGAAGCCCCGCGGCTTCTTCGACCGCTTTTTCAAGTAATTTTTTTAGAAAGAAGAGTAAAATGACCGACACGCAAAGCATGATTGCCGTTCAAGAAAAAGACAATACCGTTTCCAGCCTGGTCCTGGACCATGACGGGGACTTGGAAACCGCCGGCCGGATCCTGGAGGAAAACTACCAGGATTATGAGCAAGTCCTGGCCCTGGTCAGTTTGGGTGACTTAAAGAGGCTGGGGAAGACGGCGGAAGAAAGCCGGGCCTACTACCGGGACGAGCATGAAGATCAATTGGTCTTGGAAAATTACGCGGACACGGAAGTTTTTGACCGGGCTACTGAAGATCAGGGGGATTACCTGGCCTGCTGCTTTTTGTACTGCAAGTATGAAGGTGACTTCCAGTGGCTGGTCAGAGATTTTTCCACGGGCGACAAGCGCTTTAAGCCGCTGAAGGAAGCTCTGGCTAGACGACAAGCGCTTTAAGCCGCTGAAGGAAGCTCTGGCTAGAAAAGAGGAACGGAAATGACGAATTTGGCCCAGCTGACCTGACCTTTTTTAAAAAAAGTGCCTGCCGGCAGCTTGGCAGCGAAAGGCTTAATCAAGGCGGCCTGGGTGAAATTGACCGGGGTCAGCCTGGGCAGGCTGGACAAGTGGCTGGGCTCAGAAAGCAGCGGCGACTGGCTGGCCTTGACCGCCAAGGAAAATTTGAAATAGCATGCAAAAAGGCTAGAAGCAGTAACTGCTTCTAGCCTTTTAATTTAAGCCAGTTCATGCATGGCTGGCAATTTGCCCTCTTCCAGCCAGTCATAAAAGTCCTGGCTGGCGGTAGACATGGTCCGCTCGAGGATGGCTGTGCCATAGCTGACCTCGTTTTTTTCGGACAGGGGAACGACTGTCAAGTCCTTCAGCTGGTCAGGCAAGAGGAAGTTGGGCAGGATGCCGATGCCCAGGCCCGCCTTGATGCTGAGCATGGCAGCGTTGATGGAGTTGGCCGAAGTTACCTTGAGGTGGGGGAGTTCCTGCCAGAGGATCTTTTGCAAAGAGTACTGGCCAGGGGTGCAGATATTGTCACTTAAGAAGATAACTCTTTGCTTGTCCAGGTCGCTGTGCTTGACCGATCCGCGGATGGCAAAATTATAGTCCTGATGGAAAACGGCACAGTACTTGCCTGTTAAAAGCGGCTTGAATTTGACATTGGCACTCGGAATCAAGGAGTCTTGGCTTAAGAAGACGATATCCAGGGCGCCTTCGTTTAAGAGGCCAACCAGGTCCCGGTTGTTATGGCTTTCGATGTAAAATTGGACCTTGGGATTTTCCGCTTGGTAGGCCTTGATGCTTTTAGACAAGGCAAAGATCTCGTAAGGGGAATTGCTGATGCCGATGGTGATCTTGTCTCTGGCTTGCTCGTTTAGGGCTTCCAGCTGCCTTAAAGTGTCCACGTAATTGTGGTGGACAGGGCGGATGTCTTCATAAAAGGCCTTGCCAACTGGGGTTAAGGAGACCTTCTTCCTGGTCCGGTAGAAAAGGTCGGCCCCGATATAGCGCTCCATCGAGGAAATGGTCTGGGAGACCGCCGACTGGGAGACCCCCATATTCATGGCTGTCCCGGAGAAGCTCAGGGTTTCAGCCAGGTTAATAAAAATCGCCAAGTGTTCTGTGTTCATTCTTTGCTCTCCAGCACCTTATTTTGTGACCGGGTGGGTGGCCGGCAGCCCCCGCTCTTTGACCCAGGTGATAAAGTCGGCGGCCGGTGACTTCCGGTCCTTCAGGGTGACGATACCGATTTCATCAGTAACTTCCTTTTCCAAAGGGAAAAGCTCCAGCTGGTCATCGCTGGGGTCAACGACAAAGTCAGCACAGATGCCGATGCCCAGGCCGGCGGAAATCATCTGGGTGTAGTCGGCCATGTTGTTAGCTACGGCATAGTCCAGGCTGGCCAGGTCCCGGCTTAAGGCATTCTGCAGGGAGTTCTGCTTGGGCAGGCACCAGCTGTTGTCCAGGAAGATCAAGCGCTCCTTAGACAAATCCTTCATGGTAACGGGCGAATTGCCCATGTAGCAGTAGTTCTTGCTGCAGACGGCATAAAAGCGTCCTTCCAGCAGCTTGTCGTAAGTTAGGGTGATGCCGGAGTCGATTGATTCTGGTCCGGTCAAGATCACGTCGCAAAAGCCCTGCTTTAAGCGGGCAACCATGGTCCGGTGGTCGTAATTTTCCAAGAAGATCTTGACTTCCGGTCTGACCTTCCGGTATTCATGGATCAACTGGTTGATGGCGTAGCGGTCATAACCGGACCCGGAGAAGCCGATGGTCAAGAGAGTATTAACTGACTGGGCCACTTCTCGGGCATGGGTGACGGCCTTGTTGAACTGGGTGATGACCGGCTGCATCCCCTGGTAAAAGAGCTGGCCGGCCGTGGTCAGATTGACTTCTTTGCGGCTGCGGTAGAAGAGCTTGGTATTTAAGTAGCGCTCTAATGAAGAAATTGACTGGGAAACAGCCGACTGGGTAATATTCATGTTTTGAGCAGTCCGCGAGAAGTTCAGGCTTTCTGCCAAATCAAGGAAAATTTTGATTTTATCGGTATTCATGGATAGTATTAGTCTTTCTGATTAATTTCGCTTGTCCTCGTTATGAGGAAAGAATACCCCATTATTTAGTCCAAGTCAAAGAACTAAAAAATTCGCCAATTGCAAGAATAAATTGAACACTTACCATAACATCTGGCAGATTTTGACTATCTACGCCGGTAAATGCGGTCAA
>NZ_AZCR01000007.1 GCF_001433875.1 Lactobacillus delbrueckii subsp. delbrueckii DSM 20074 = JCM 1012 | reverse complement strand
TTGTCGTTATTAACATTGTAAGGGACAACCCTTCTTTTTTGTTGCCTATTTTCTATTTACACAAGAATTTATACTGAACCTAAAAAAGCAAAAATTAACAGACAGGAGACAAGCATGAGAATCGACAAATTTTTGAAAATATCCCGCCTGGTCAAGCGCAGAACGGTGGCCAAGGAAATGGCTGACCAGGGCCGGGTAAGCGTGAACGGCAAGACCGTCAAGTCCAGCTACAACGTGATTGTCGGCGATGTAATCGCCGTCGCTTACGGAACCAGGGTAATTAAGGCCAGGGTCCTGGACTTGCGGGAAACGACTAAAAAGGCGGAAGCCGGGGACTTATACGAATTAGTCGACTAATGACTTTTTTCACCAAAGCTGATATACTGAATCTGTTATATGATTTTAGTATAGGGTAGACAGTGATGTGGAACAACAGAGGAAATCAGCAAAATGTAACGTCGCTGCGGCCGGACCAGGATGTCCGCCGCCTGAAGAAGCGGCAGATCAAATTCAGGGAAGTCCACCGGGTCCGGCGCAACCGGCTGCTGGCCTTGATCTTGCTGGTCTTTGCCGTCTTGGGCTTCCAGCTGGCCATGACCAAGGCCCGGACGGCCAAGATCCAGAAGCAGGTCAGCCAGAACCAGGCAACCTTGACCAAGATCAAGAAGAATAAGGAAAAGCTGACCAACGAGCGCGACGATATGAAGGACAGCGACTACGTGGCTAAGGTGATCCGCTACAAGTACAAGTACACTAAAGACGGTGAGCGGATCTACAACATCAAGGAAAAGGGCGATAACTGATGAATTACAAAGTTGGCCAGCGCCTTGACGGAGTAATCAACAATGTGACAGACCTGGGCATCTTCGTGACCCTGCCCAAGCATAAGAGCGGCCTTGTTCACCGCAATGACTTTGGCAGCGACTGGCCAAGAGAGCGCCAGCACTGGCAGGCAGGCGACCAGGTTAGAGTAGTGGTCCAGAACCTGCGCAAGGGTCGGCTGGACTTGTCCATCCGTCGGGTCAACGATCCGGATCTGATCGACCCGACCAACCAGTTCAGCCAGTTGCGGGCCGGCGACTTTGCCCGGGTACTCAACCAGGTTGACCAGGAGGCGCGAGCAGAAATAGAGCAGCTGGAAGCTGCCTTGAAATAAAAAACGGCCCGAGGGGCCGTTTTTTGTATGGACGAGGGAGTAAAGCATGGACATTGAAAAAAGACTATTGGCCTTTTTCGCCGAAGAAGGCCTGCCTTTGGAAGGAAATTTCTTGGTCGCGGCCAGCGGCGGTCCGGATTCCATGGCGCTTTTGGATTTAATGCGGCGCTTGCCAGGCGGCTTTCAGCTCTACGCGGCCCACTTAGACCACCAGCTGCGGGCTGACAGCCAAAAAGAGAGCCAGTTGCTGCGGGCCTACTGCCATAAGTACCAGCTTCCCCTGTATGAAAGCGTCTGGCCCAAGTCCCTTCATCCGGAAAGCGGCCTGGAAGCAGCGGCCAGGGACTACCGCTATAACTTCTTGTTTGAAGTGGCCCGGCAGGTCAAGGCAGACTACCTGCTGACAGCCCACCACGGGGACGACTTGCTGGAAAACATCCTGCTCAAGCTGGTCCGGTCAGGTATTCCCCGGGAAATGAACAGCCTCAAACCTGTCAGCCAGCGGGGACAGGTCAAGCTGGTCCGGCCGCTTCTGGCGGTTGGCAAGGCGGACCTTTTGGCTTACGCGAAAAAGCAGGGGCTGGAATATGTCGAAGACGAGACCAACTTTACAGGTATCACGGCCCGCAACCGCCTGCGCCAGAAGGTCGTCCCGCTTTTGAAAAAGGAGAGTCCGGATCTCTTGGAAAATGCCTGGCGCTTCAGCCAGGAAATGACGGCGGAAGAAGACTACTTTGCCCAGGCAGCTGGCAAGTTGCCGGAGCCGGAGCCCTTCTTTGGCGGCTGGCGGATTCCTAAAGCGGCCGGGCAGGCGGAAAGCGAGCTGGTCAAGGCCTACCTGGAGAATTTTATCCAAAAAAAGTACAATAAAAGAGTCCAGCTGGACCGGATTCTGTTAGCCAACCGGCAAAGCCAGGAAAAAGGGGGGCTCCATCTCAGCTTTTACCAGGGCCACTACTGGCTTTATCCTGTCAAGCAGCCGGCTCCCAGCCCCCTGGAAGAAGTTGTGGCCGGACAGCCCTTCTTTTTCAGAGGGAATTGTTATCTGTTAAGTGAGGAAAAGCGAGAGGAAAGTCCCCTGGCGGAAATATCATTTCCCGGGAAATTATCTGCCGGGAGCTTGCCAAACGGCCAGCGCCTGCTTTTAAAAGACGGCCGCCGGATTAAGAGCAAGAAGCTTTTCGCGGCGGCTGGAATTCCGCTTGCCTTGCGGGGCAACTGCCTCAGCCTTTTTGCTGGCCAAGAAGCAGTTTATGTTGCAGGCTGCTACCAGCAGGCAGTTAAAGAAGGAAAAAGTCCGCTGTATTTGTACCAAGTGAAAACATGCAAGAAAGGCAGATAAAAACTTCGATAGTTGCCGGCTTTTATGTTAAAATTTGGTGGAGTAATTGTTCGATCTGACGGAGGTCATTTATGAAAAATAATCGGAATCGACTATTTAGCAATGGTCTATTCTACATAGTCGTATTTTTGCTTCTCCTCTGGGGAATCAATTGGGCCCTTGGCGGCAGCAGCAATTCCGGTGCAACTGAAACCATCAGTTACTCGGAATTCGTGAAGAAGCTGCGCAATGGCGAAATCAAGGACTTTAACGTGCAGCCGTCCAACGGGGTCTACTCCGTAACCGGTAGCTACAAGTCAAGTCAAACCAAGTCATCCTCAAGCTCAGATATCTTTGGCGGAAACACTTCCTCCAAGGTGACTGGCTTCTCAACCACGATGCTGGGAAACGACTCCAGCGTCAAGAAGGTCCAGGACCTGGCCCAGTCTGAGAACGTCAAGATGAGCACCCAGGGTGAATCACAATCCAGCAACTGGATCTCAACGATCATCATGCTGGTGCCAACTGTCCTCTTCATCGTCTTGATGGTCATGATGATGAACCAAGGCGGCAGCCGCGGCCAGGGCGGCGGCATCATGAACTTCGGCCGCTCCAACGTCAAGCCGCAGGACCCGAAGAAGAACAAGGTCCGCTTTGACGACGTGGCCGGTGAAGAAGAAGAAAAGCAGGAACTGGTGGAAGTTGTCGAATTCTTGAAGAACCCGGCAAGATATACCAAGCTGGGGGCAAGAATCCCGTCCGGTGTCCTGCTTGAGGGGCCTCCGGGTACTGGTAAGACCTTGCTGGCCAAGGCCGTAGCCGGTGAAGCGGGCGTACCTTTCTTCTCCATCTCTGGTTCAGACTTCGTTGAAATGTTCGTCGGGGTCGGGGCCAGCCGTGTCCGTGACCTGTTCACCAACGCCAAGAAGAACGCGCCAAGCATCATCTTCATCGACGAAATCGACGCCATCGGCCGCCAGCGTGGCAATGGCCAGGGCGGCGGCAACGATGAACGTGAACAAACCTTGAACCAGCTGCTGGTTGAAATGGACGGCTTCGAAGGCGACGAAGGCGTTATCGTCATGGCCGCGACCAACCGGTCTGACGTGCTTGACCCGGCCTTGACCCGGCCAGGCCGGTTTGACCGGAAGGTCCTGGTTGGTCCTCCGGACGTCAAGGGCCGGGAAGCCATCCTGCGCGTTCACGCCAAGAACAAGCCGCTGGCTGACGACGTCGACTTGAAGGAAGTTGCCCGTCAGACTCCTGGCTTTGTCGGGGCTGACCTGGAAAACGTCCTTAACGAAGCTGCCTTAGTCGCAGCCCGCCGGAACGGGACCAAGATCACTGCGGCCGACATCGATGAAGCTGAAGACCGGGTAATCGCTGGTCCAGCCAAGAAGGACCGGATGATTTCCAAGAAGGAACGCGAACGCGTGGCCTTCCACGAAGCCGGTCACTCAATCTGTGGTCTGGTCCTGAGCGACTCAAGAACTGTTCGCAAGGTGACCATCGTGCCTCGTGGCCGGGCAGGCGGCTACAACATCATGCTGCCGAAGGACGACCAGTTCATCTTGACCAAGAAGCAGCTCTTTGAGCAAATCGTTGGTTTGATGGGTGGCCGGGCCGGTGAAGAAGTCGTGGTCAGCGACCAGTCAACTGGGGCTTCAAACGACTTTGAACAAGCCACGGCAATCGCCCGCAGCATGGTGGTCAACTACGGGATGACCGATGAACTGGGCATGGTTGAACTGGAAAAGGAAGGCGAAGGCACTCCTTACGGCTTCAAGCCTTATAGTGAAGCAACCGCGGCCAAGATCGACGAAGCGGTCAAGAAGATCCTGGACGAAGCCCACGCCAAGGCGGTTGAAATTGTTGAAAACAACCGGGAAAAGCACCGGATCATTGCTGAAGCCCTGCTGAAGTACGAAACTCTGGATGAAAAGCAAATCTACTCACTCTACAAGACTGGGAAGATGCCTGAAAAGTTCAGCGAAGAGTTCCCATCTGAAGCCAAGGCCTTGAGCTATGAAGAAGCCAAGGAAGCTGCGCAGAAGCGGGCAGAAGAAAAGGTGGAAGAAGATACTGCTGAAAAGCAAGCTCTGCCGACGCCAAGCGAAAGCGACCTGTCAAAGGATCCTAAAAAGGACGACAATGACGCTCCTAGTCAGAAGAATGAACAAACAGACGATTCAGACAAGGATGAATAGAAGAAATGGAGCCGGCAACGGCTCTATTTTTATGGAGGAAAATCATGAACGACTACTTAATCAAAGCAATCAATGCCAGCAAGGACCTGCGCCTTTTGACCATTAACGGCAAGGACTTGGTCGCTGAAGCGCAAAAGCGGCACGACACCTGGTCAGCTTCTTCAGCTGTATTAGGCCGGAGCCTTTTGGGCGCGCTTCTCTTAGCCGGGGCAGAATTAAAGGGTGACCAGGAACTGACTTTGCGCCTCTTGGGCGATGGCCCGGTTGGGGCAGCCGTGGTTACGGCCAAGTCAGATTTGACTGTTAAGGGCTATGTCCAAAATAACCACGTGGCCTTGCCGGCCAGAGAAGACGGTCACATCGACGTTAAGAAGGCTGTCGGCAAGGGCTGGTTGCAGGTAACCAAGGACCTGGGCTTAAAGCAGCCTTACACCGGTGAAGTGCCGATCGTGTCCGGGGAAATCGCTGAAGACTTGACCTATTACCTGGCCAAGTCAGAACAGATCCCGTCAGCTGTTGGCCTGTCAGTTTTCGTCAACCCGAACGACACCATCGGGGCCGCGGGTGGCTTTTTGCTCCAGGCACTGCCAGGGGCCAGCGAAGAACTCCTGCAGGAAACTGAAGACCGGATCAAGGCCCTGCCGCAGCTCTCATCCGCCTTTTTGGACGGGATGACGCCGGAAGACTTGGCCAAGAAGATCCTGGGCGATGACTGCAAGATCCTGGAAAAGGACGAGGTCTCCTACCACTGCGACTGCTCCAAGGAAAAGTACGCCGACATGCTGGAGACTTTGAAGGGCAGCCAGCTCAAGGAAATGATCGACGAAGACCACGGAGCTGAACTGGTCTGCAACTTCTGCGGGAACAAGTACAATTTTACGGAAGCAGAACTGCAAGCCATTTTGGACAAAAAGCTGGGAAAATAACTTTTTCTCTCTTGACGAAAAGTGAAAATTACTTTATGCTATAATTATAGTTAAATTAAGTAAAGCTTAAAAAGATGAGTAGTCAAGGGAAGCCTCTACAGAGAACTGTTGGTGCTGAGAAACAGGAGGCGGAAGCTGGCGAAGATGGTCTTGTGTTGGCATGGTCCCGGCGAGTCGCTGATAAGCCGGACCCGCTTAACGCCCGTTAGCGCGTTCAGATCTTCTGACTGGAAGACTTCAAGGGCCCTGGCCGTGAGGCGGGGCTGAATAAAGGGTGGTAACGCGCGAAGACGTCCCTTGGCCTCTGGGCCAAGAGGCGTCTTTTTTTCTGGCAGAGCATCTGTTGAGGAAGCTTTTTTGCTTTGAATGATGGGTGGTAACACGCTACTAGCGTCCCTGAGAGTTGATCTCAGGGGCGCTTTTCTTTTTAAGCTGCGATGTGTTTGTTAATAGTTGTTATTTCTAGTAAAAAACGGAGGAAATCATGACCTTGAAGAAAATTGCCGCTGCCGGTCTTTTGACCGCCTCAGCCCTCGTTTTAGCCGCTTGCGGCCAGCAAAAGAATTCCCAGTCCCAAACCAAGCAAGTCCTTAATTGGACCGAAAGTGCCCAGATCTCAACCCAGGACCCGTCACTGACGACTGACTCCACTTCCTTCCAAGCCCTTTTGAACACCCAGGAAGGGCTCTACCGCCTGGACAAAAAGCAAAAGCCCCAGCTGGCCCTGGCCAAGAGCGCCAAGGTTACTGACGGGGGCAAGACATATACTTTTGTCTTGCGAGACGCCAAGTGGTCCAACGGCCGGGCGATCACGGCCAATGACTTTGTCTACTCCTACCGAAGAAGCTTGAACCCGAAGACCAAGTCTTCCATGGCCTTCTACCTCTACCAGATCGTAAACGCCGAAGCCATCAATGCCGGCAAGAAGCCTGTCAGCAGCCTGGGCGTCAAGGCCTTGAGCAAAAACAAGTTGCAGATCAAGCTGGTCCGGCCGGTTTCTTACTTTAAGCTCCTGCTGGCCTTCCCGCTTTTCTTCCCGGAAAACCAGCAGTTTATTGAAAAAGTCGGCAGCAAGTACGGGACGGCGGCCAAGTACACCATTTCCTCCGGTCCTTTCAAGCTGACCAAGTGGACCGGGTCCAACAAGCAATTTACCCTGGTTAAAAACCAAAACTACTGGGACAAGAAGAACGTGAAGCTGGACAAGGTCAACGAAACCATCAGCGAAACTTCTTCAACTGCCTACAACCTTTACCAGGCTGGCAAGCTGGATGAAACTTACCTGACCGGGGAACAAGTCAAGGCCAACAAGGGCAAGTCCACCTTCTACGACCAGCCGGCTTCCGCTATCCAGCGCCTGGAATTAAACCGCAAGAAGGTCAAAGCCTTTAACAACTTCAACATCCGCCGGGCCCTGTCCTTGGCTATCGACAGAGAGAGCCTGGCCAAGGTCTTGAGTGACGGGTCAGTGGCGGCCAAGGGCTTCGTTCCATCCGGCATGGGGAACAACCCGACGACCGGGGAAGCTTTTTACAAGGAAGCCTATGTCAAGGAAGCAGTCAGCTACAACCTGAAGGAAGCCAAGAAGTACCTGGCCAAGGGCTACAAGGAACTGGGCATCAAGTCCCTTAACCTCAACCTGACGGTCAGCGATACTGACTCCGCCAAGCAGGTGGGCGAATTCCTGCAAAGCAAGCTGGGCGAACTGCCAGGGGTGAAGATCACCGTGACGACCCTGCCATACACGACCTTGATCTCCCTGCAAAGCGCTGGCAACTACCAGCTGACCATCAAGAACTGGCAGGCTATCTTAGGTGACCCGATCAACTTCCTAGATGTTTTTGAAAAGGACTCCAGCTACAACACCAGCGGCTTTGCCAGCAGCAAGTACGACCAGCTGCTCAATGAAGCCGAAAACGTCTACGGCAACAAGCCGGTTCAGCGTTGGAAGCGGCTGGTGGCAGCTGAAAAGCTGTTGATGAATGAACAGGGGACTATCCCGCTGATCCAGACGGCCAAGCCGCAGCTGGTGCAAAGCTACGTCAAGAACGTGTCCTACAACCCGCTGGGCATCCCTTACGACTTCAAGCTTGTTTACATCAAGAAATAGGAGGCAGGCATGGCTTTTTCTGACTTTGATTTTTTAGAGAAAAACTTCATCCACTACGCCAAGGAAGACACCCAGTCCAAATACGCCAATAAAGACCAGGTTCCGACCACGCCTAATCAGGTCAAGATGATGAAGGAACTGGCTGACCAGGTCAAAGACTATGACCTTGAGTCTTATTACAATGAAAAAACTGCCTTCGCGATCGGCCACCTGGCCGCTAATACGGCAGGCGTTGCCCCAATCGGCTTTTTCGCCCATGTGGACACGGTTGAATTTGACGACCGCTTCCCCATCCGCCCCCAAGTCCACCGGGACTACCAGGGGCAAAAGCTGGCCCTGGATGAAGCGAACGGCATTTTCCTGGACCCGGAAGAATTTCCTGACCTGCTGACCTTAAAGGGGCAGACCCTGATCACCAGCGACGGGAAAACGGTTCTGGGGACTGACGACAAGGCCGGGGTGGCAGGCCTGCTGGCAGCTCTCAAGTATCTCCATGAGCACCCGGAAGTTGAACATGGCGATATCTATGTGGCTTTTGGCCCGGATGAAGAAATTGGCCTGGGCGGGCAGCGCTTTGACCCGGCTGATTTTCCGGGAGTGGAATTTGCCTATACCTTGGACAATGGCCGGCCAGGCGACTTTGAATACGAGACCTTCAATGCCTCAGCCGCTGATTTGACGATCAAGGGAACCGTGGTCCACCCGGGTGAAGCTTACGGGCTGCTGGTCAACGCCACGACGATCATGACGGAATTTTTGGCGGCCTTGCCCCAAGACCAGGTGCCGGAAAAGTCCCGGGGCCACGAGGGCTTTATTATGGTTACGGACGCCCAGAGCAGTGTCGATTCAGCCCATGTCGGCTTGATCATCCGCGACTTTGACTGGGATGAATTTTTGGCTAAAGAAGATTTGGTCAAAAAGCTCGTCGCTTCCTTAGGGGAAAAATACGGGCCAGACCGCTTCCAGCTGGACCTGCGCCGGCAGTACGAGAATATCTACAACGGGGTCAAGGACCGGCCTTATGTGGTCAACCTGGCCTTAGACAGCTATGAAAAAGCAGGCCTGGCGCCAAATGTACAGACCTTTAGAGGGGGAACCGACGGTAACTTCATCACCAAAAAGGGAATCCCGACCCCCAACCTCTTCAATGGCGGGGGCAACTACCACGGCCGCTACGAATACGTGACGGTCGAGCAGATGGACAAGCTGGCCGAGGTCTTGGTGACGATCGCGGCTGAGCATGCCCGCCAGAGCAAGGAGGGGCAAGACAAGCGGCCTCTGGAAAAATACTGGTAAAGATAAGAAGAGCATCCTCTTTTAACGGGGGATGCTCTTTTAGCGGGCTTTTGATTTGTCCTTCAGGCCTATTCTTGTTATGATATAAAGTTGTAGTTATTGAAAGGAAAAAGATGGCAATGGACACTACTTGGAAGATACGTGAAATCGAAATCCCCAACCGGGTGATGGTGGCGCCGATGGCTGGCGTTTCCAACATGGCTTTTAGAAAAGTCTGCAAGGAATTCGGCGCCGGCATGGTTGTCTGCGAAATGATTTCCGACCACGGGATCATCTACGGCAACGAGAAAACTTTGAGCATGCTGGACGTCGACCCGGGCGAGCACCCGATGAGCATCCAGATCTTCGGGGGGACGGAAGACAGCCTTTTGCAGGCGGCCCAATACATCGACCAGCACACCGATGCCGATATCATTGACATCAACATGGGCTGCCCGGTGCCGAAGGTAACGAAGACTGACGCGGGTTCCAAGTGGCTTTTGGACTCAAACAAGATCTACCAGATGATCCACAAGGTTGTCCAGAACGTGGAAAAGCCGGTGTCCGTCAAGATGCGGATCGGCTGGGACCGCAAGCACATTTTTGCCGTGGAAAACGCCCTGGCCGCCCAGGAAGCCGGTGCTTCCATGCTGGCCATGCACGGCCGGACCAGAAAGCAGATGTACCAAGGCGAAGCTGACTGGGAAACCCTGCATGAAGTAGCCCAGGTCATGGACATTCCTTTCGTGGCCAACGGGGACATCACGACCCCACAGCTGGCCAAGAAGGCCCTGGACGAGATCGGCTGCACGGCTGTCATGGTTGGCCGGGCTGCTTTGGGCAATCCTTGGATCTTAAAGGAAATGACCCACTACCTGGCAACGGGCGAAGAACTGCCGAAGCAGTCCGTCCGGGAAAAGGTGGAAACCGCCAAGCACCAGCTCGACGGCCTGGTCCAGCTGCATGGGGAAAAGCGGGCCGTGCCGGAATTTCGCCAGCAGGCAGCATATTATTTGAAGGGAATTCCCCGTTCAGCCCGGACTCGTGCTAAAATAAATGAAGTCTGGACGCGTCAGGAGGTTTTTGACCTGCTTGACGAATTCGTCGAAATTTACGAAAAAAGGGCGCGGCAGAAGCAAGACCGCGTCGCTGATACCCAATCTATGTAAATGGAGGAAAAACACGTTGGCAAAGAACGAAATTAACGACCAATTGCTTGTTCGTCGGCAAAAGCTTGAAGAACTCAAGGAGATGGGGATTGAACCCTTCGGCCGCAAATATGACCGGGAAGCCCTGGCCCGCGACCTGGACGAAAAGTACTTGGGCCTTGACAAGGATGAATTGAACGCAAATATGCCGAAGACCAAGATCGCTGGCCGGATGCTGGCCAAGCGGGGCAAGGGCAAGGTCGGCTTTGCGGACCTCTATGACCGTAGCGGCAAGATCCAGATCTACGTCCGCAAGGACATGGTCGGTGAAGAAAACTACCAGATTTTCAAGAAGGCCGACCTTGGTGACTTCCTGGGCGTTGAAGGCGAAGTCTTCAAGACTGACTCAGGCGAATTGTCTGTCCGGGCCCAGCACGTGACCTTCCTGTCCAAGGCTTTGCGGCCACTGCCTGACAAGTACCACGGTCTTAAGGACGTTGAATCCATTTATCGCCAACGCTACCTGGACTTGATCACCAACCACGAAAGCTACCAGCGCTTCGTTAACCGGACCAAGATCATCCAGGCCATCCGTGACTACTTGAACGGGCAGGACTTCCTGGAAGTTGAAACGCCAGTTTTGCACAACATCCCAGGCGGGGCTGAAGCACGTCCGTTCATCACCCACCACAACGCTTTGGACATCAACCTCTACATGCGGATTGCCTTGGAATTGCCGCTGAAGCGTCTGATCGTCGGTGACATGGAACGGGTTTACGAAATCGGCCGGGTCTTCAGAAATGAAGGGATGGACCTCAAGCACAACCCTGAATTTACTGAACTGGAAACCTACGCTGCTTACTACGACTTCCACGATGTCATGGATGAAGCCGAAGGCATCATCCGGGCAGCGGCCAAGGTTGTTTCAGAAGACGGCAAGATCAACTACCAGGGCACTGACCTGGACTTGGGCAAGCCATTCCGCCGGGTGCACATGGTTGACCTGATCAAGGAACTGACTGGCGTTGACTTCTGGCAGCCAATGACTCTGGAAGAAGCCCGGAAGGTTGCCGCTGAACACCATGTTGAAGTTGAACCTTACTGGCAAGTTGGCCACATCATCAACGCCTTCTTTGAAGAATTTTGTGAAAAGACAATCGTTGACCCAACCTTCGTTTACGGCCACCCAGTTGAAGTTTCACCGCTGGCCAAGAAGAACGCGGATGACCCGCGCTTTACTGACCGTTTCGAAATCTTCATCATGGGCAATGAATACGGCAACGCCTTCTCAGAACTGAACGACCCGCTTGACCAGCGGGAACGGTTCGAAGCCCAAATGGCTGAACGTGACGCCGGTAACGACGAAGCCGACATCATCGACGAAGACTACCTGCGGGCCATGGAATACGGTATGCCACCTACGGGTGGTCTGGGCATCGGGATTGACCGTCTGGTCATGCTTTTGACCAACGCGGTTTCAATCCGAGACGTCCTCCTCTTCCCAACCATGCGGCCGGAAAAGATCGTCGACGACGAAAAGAACATTAACCTGGACAAGTAGTTCAGATCGCTAAATTTAACTCTCCAGCTTTGCCTGGAGAGTTTTTTGTTTGAAAAAATAAAACGAATCGTTTTCAAGATATGAATATTAGAGCTTTTTTGCTAGAATATAGGCAATTAAATTGCGAGCTGCTATTAGAAAAGGTGAATTTTTGCCAATCTACAAATACTTATTGTCGATCTTAACCACCATCTCCGCCTTGGCTGGGGCCTTTTTGGCTGCCAGCAGCGGCTTACCGGCTTATTTGGCCGGCCAGCCCTTAAAGGCGGGGATTTTTGCCGTCCTCTGCCTCTTAGAGGGGCTTAGCGCCTACCTTCTCTGGCGGCCGGGGAAGCGGGCATTAGCTGTTTTGAATGGCGGCCTGCTGGCGGCAGCTTTGCTTTTGTTTTGGCAGGGAGAAGGCCTGGCAGCTGGAAGTGCCCTGGCTTTATTGGCAATCAACTATTTGCTGAAAAGGGAAGAGACCTGGGCCTGGACTCTGGCTTTAGTCTTGAACCTGGTCTTTGCCGCTTTGACCATGCTGCCCCACCAGTTTATGTCTTTCCCGGCTGCCTAGTTTTTTCACGAAAGAAAAAAGAAAATGAATTTGGATAAAATCAATTATTACGGGGTCAGCCGGGCTGACTACCAGGCCTGCCAGGAGCAGATTGACCGCCACAACCTGCAGATCTGCCGCTTCTTGGTGAAAATCTTCGTGATCGCTATGGGGATTTTCGCCCTCCTGTCTCTGGCCGGCCTGCATCCCACCCACTTTCTGATGTACCTGACCAGTTGCCTGGCTAACCTGGCCCTGGCCAAGCTGTAATTTTTGAAAAATACTCCTTAATACTAAAAAACGTTTCCTGCTTGAGGAAACGTTTTTTGCGTCTACATCTTCTTGATAGTCTCCATGTCATAGATGGAGTAGTCGCAGCGGTAGATAAAGAGCCGGTGGCCGTCGACATTGATCTGGGTGGTTGATGGCATGTCAGTGGCACTGACCCGGACCTTGTTACCGGCATAAACGGCGATCGGCTTGCCGGCTTGGGACCGGATCATGATGACCTTGCCCTTGGAGAGCCAGTCGTTTCTGAAATTGTTGTACATTATTGACAGAACCGGAATGGACCGCTGCTTGTCGGTAATGGTGACCTTTTTGGAAAAAGTATCTTCGTAATTGCGCAGGCCTTCGTTGGCGATCAAGCTGGAGCCGACATGGATCATCTGCTGGCCGCCGAATTCCACGTCGATGACTTTGGACTGCTCGTCGCCGCTGGAATTTTTCTTGCTCATCGGCTTGTAGGTCTCAATGTGGACTGACTTACCCTTGATCTGGTCGATCTTCTGCCCGTCGTAGTCATAGGTGGAGACGGTAAAGGGGATGCCGACCAGCTTGGACTTGAGGTCCAGGGTGTAGTCGCTGATCATGGAGCAGGAGGACAGGAGAGGCAGGAGGGCCAAGGCCAGGCAGGCCGCCAGGAGTCTTTTCTTTTTCATTTTTTCTCTTCCTTTCATTTAGACAAACGTTTTCTTACTCTTAGTTTAATCGAACTTGCCCCTGAGAAAAATACTATTTTTTATAAAAAAGCCCTTGCCAAGACCCGGCTTTTAGATTATCCTAATAGATGTGTTGCGGAAGTAGTTCAGTGGTAGAACATCACCTTGCCATGGTGGGGGTCGCGGGTTCGAATCCCGTCTTCCGCTTCTTCGGGAATTAGCTCAGTTTGGTAGAGCGCTACGTTCGGGACGTAGAGGTCACAGGTTCAAATCCTGCATTCCCGATTAGCCAATGTGTGATCAAAGCGTTACTTTATAGCGGCGCTTTTTTCTCATTTATGGGCAAAAAAGACTTGCAAAAGAGAAATTTTTTGGTAAACTAATAAATGTATCGCGGAAGTAGTTCAGTGGTAGAACATCACCTTGCCATGGTGGGGGTCGCGGGTTCGAATCCCGTCTTCCGCTTCATCAAAGACTCGCTAATTTAGCGGGCCTTTTCTTTTTGCCTTATAATAGATCTGCAGGGCGCCTGGCTTGTCGAAAAGATCGGGAAATGTTATGCTTGCAAGCATAGCAATTTTTGCCTTTTTACCTATTTATTGGCAGACGTGAAGGAGGAAATCATGGCAGCAGCAAGTCAGGCAGAGTACGAGTTATTGCTTGAGCAGGCCAAGGCCTTGACGGCCGGGGAGAGCGACTGGATCGCCAATACCGGCAATGTTTCGGCTCTTTTGAAGGCGGGGATGAAAAACGTTAATTTTGCCGGGGTCTACCGCTTTGAAAAGGGGGAATTGATCCTGGGACCCTTCCAGGGGATGCCGGCCTGCGTGCACATCCAGCTGGGTAAGGGGGTCTGCGGGAAAGCCGCCCTGGAAAAGAAGACGCAGATCGTGGCCAATGTCCATGACTTCCCAGGCCACATAGCCTGCGACAGTGCCTCCAATTCAGAAATCGTCGTGCCGGTTTTTAACCGGGATGGCAGCCTTTGGGGCGTGTACGACTTTGACTCGACTAATTTAGACAATTTTGATGATTTGGACCAGAAGTACTTAGAGCAGATCGCGGCAGTAGCTTTAGGCAACTAGGTCCAGTGTGAGGCGATTTTTATATGCAAAATTCATACAGTAAGAGCAGCAGACAGGTCTTGGAAATTGCCCAGGAACAAGCCAAGGAGTTTCACCACCGCCTGGTCGGGACAGAGCACGTCCTTTTGGCCCTGGTAATCGAAGCTGACGGCAAAGCCGGCAAGATCCTGCGGGCCATGAACGTGACGCCGACCGGAGTCAGGGAAGAAATCGAGCGCTACACGGACTACGGCTCAGCGGCCCCGACCAGTTACATGGAATTTTCTCCCCGCCTGACTTTGGCGCTGGATTATGCCAAGCGGAATTCTGAACTCCGGTCCAGCAAGGAAATCGAAACGACTGACATTCTCCAGGCTTTGGTTTCCAGTGAGCAGATCCTGTCAGCCATGATCCTGCGCAACCTGGACGTGGACCTGGAAAACTTGAAAGACGAACTGGACGACGCCAACCAGGTGACCGGGGAAAGCGGCCAGACCAGCCGGCCAGCCGCGGCAGGCAGCAGCCAGTCGCAGACGACGATTTTGGACCGCTTCGGGATCGACTTGAACCGGCGGGCTAAAGAAGGCAACATTGACCCGGTGATCGGCCGCCAGCGGGAACTGGACCGGGTGATTCAGATCCTGTCCCGGCGGACCAAGAACAACCCCCTTTTGGTCGGTGAGCCTGGGGTCGGCAAGACCGCGGTCGCTGAAGCTTTGGCCAGCGCGATCGTTGCTAAAAAGGTTCCCCGGGACCTGGCTGACAAGCGGGTGGTTTCACTGGATGTCAACAGCATGGTGGCCGGTACCCGCTACCGAGGTGAATTTGAAGAGCGGATGGACCGCTTAATCAAGGAAGTTACTGCCAGCAAGAATGTCATTCTTTTTGTCGACGAAATCCACTCTTTGGTCAAGGCCGGGGACGCGGAAGGGGCGATGAGCGCCTCCAACACCTTGAAGCCGGCATTGGTCCGCGGGGACATTCAATTGATCGGGGCCACGACTTTTGAAGAATACCGCAAGCACATGGAAAAAGACTCTGCCTTTGTCCGCCGCTTCCAGCTGGTCCGCCTGGCTGAGCCAAATGAAGAGGAAACCCTGCAAATTTTGCATGGGATCAAGGACAAGTATGAAGACTACCACCGGGTAGCTTTGTCAGAAGAAGCCTTGCAGGCAGCAGTTGATTTGTCCAGCCACTACATTGCCGACCGCTACCAGCCGGACAAGGCCATCGACTTGATCGATGAAGCCAGCGCGGCGGTTAAACTGGCTAATGACACTGGCGAAGACAAGGACCTGGCTGAAATCGATTTGGAAATCAGCCGGACTCTCAAGCAGAAGAACGATGAAGCAGCCAAGCAGAACTTTGCCCAAGCGGCCAAGCTGCGCAACCAGGAAATCGCCTTGCGGCAAAAGCGGAATGAGATTGCCAAGAAGCTGGCCGGAAAAGATGAGAAGCGGTCAGTCGTTGGGGCTGAAGACGTGGCCAAGGTGGTCTCCATCTGGACCGGGGTTCCGGTAACCCAGCTTAAGACCAGCGAAAATAAGCGCCTGGCCCGCCTGGAAGGGATCCTGCATGAAAGAGTCATCGGCCAAGACGATGCCGTCAAGGCCGTGGCCAATGCCATCCGCCGGTCCAGAAGCGGCTTGAAGGACGAGAACCGGCCGATCGGTTCCTTCCTCTTCCTAGGCCCAACCGGGGTCGGCAAGACTGAACTGGCTAAGGCTGTGGCTGAGGCAGTTTTTGGCTCAGAAGACAATATCATCAGAGTCGACATGTCAGAGTACATGGACCGGGAATCTTCCTCCAAGCTGATCGGGTCAGCGCCTGGCTACGTTGGCTACGAAGAAGGTGGCCAGCTCTCCAACAAAGTTCGGGAACATCCTTACTCAGTGGTTCTTTTTGACGAAGTGGAAAAGGCAAACCCGGAAATTTTCAACGTCTTGCTACGGGTCCTGGATGAAGGCTTCATGACTGATTCTCTGGGCCGGAAGGTCGACTTCAGAAACACGATTATCATCATGACTTCCAACCTTGGTTCCAGAAGCTTGGAAGCTGACAGCCACGTGGGCTTCTCAGCCAGCCAGGAAGACCAGGGCAAGCTGATCGCGGAAAAGGTAACCAGGGCCACCAAGGACTTCTTCCGGCCGGAATTTTTGAACCGGATCGACGAAAAGATCGTATTCAAGCCCCTGGAAGCCAAGCAGCTGCGGGAAATCGTGACGCTTCTGACCCGGAAACTGGTCAAGCGGCTGGCGGAAAAAGATATTACTTTGCGCCTGTCGCCAGCTGCCCTGGACCAATTGGCCAAGGATGGCTACAATCCGGAAATGGGGGCTCGGCCATTGCGGCGGACCATCCAGGATGAAGTTGAAGACGAATTAGCCCAGGACCTGGTCAGCGAAAAGCTGCAGGCCGGCGACACGGTCAAGATCGGTGCCCGGGGCGGCAAGCTGCGCTTTGAAATCGTCAAGGCCAAGACTGGTGAAAAGATCAAGGGATAATCAATAGATTTTTGGAGGCAGATTATGTTTGGCAAGAAGAATAAAGCTGAAGCTGCTAAGGCAGAACAAGAAGCATGCCAAGAGAAAGCGGGAGGCCCTGCTGGAAGCTAAGCAGCAGCTGGAACAGAAGGTCTACCTGGGCAAGGTGATGCGGGACTTGCGGATCGCTTTAGAGTCGGTCGTGATCAAATCCCAGCTCAGCCCGCAAGGCAAGCAGATTTTCTGGAATATCACGGCTGGCGGCTACCAGCTCACCGGGGTTGGTCTGGCCAGCCAGACAGCCATGCTTTTTAGCGGCCGCTAGGGCTTGCTTTCCTTTAAAATTAGTGGTACAATATTGGGCGATTTAAAAGGCTGAAGTTCAGGATTTTACTGATATATTGTCCAGTAAAATGATACAGACAAAAACGACTGGTTCGTTTTTGTCTTTTTTATGCCTAAAATCCCGGCCTTTTTTAAATGTAACACAAATGTAATATTTGCTTTCTTCAACAGGATAGAAAGGATGTTTTCCTTGCTAAACGGACACGTAGTAAATTACGGACATCACCGGACAAGACGCAGCTTCTCACGGATTAAGGAAATCCTGCCGCTGCCAAACTTGACCGACGTACAGACTGAATCATACAAGTGGTTCCTTGACGAAGGCGTTAAGGAAGTTTTCGACGACATTCTGCCAATCAGCGACGCTTCTGGCCGCCTGACTCTGGAATACGTCGACTACAAGCTGCAAGAACCTAAGTATACTGTCGATGAATCACGCAAGCGCGACGCGACTTACTCCGCTCCAATGCACGTGACTCTGAAGCTGACCAACCACGAAACTGGCGAAATCAAGACCCAAGACGTCTTCTTCGGCGACTTGCCGCTGATGACCAAGTCCGGATCCTTCATCGTTAACGGGGCGGAAAGAGTTATCGTTTCCCAGCTGGTTAGATCACCTGGTGTCTACTACAGTGGCGAATTCGACAAGAACGGCCGGCAAATCTTCGGCACGACTGTCATCCCTAACCGTGGGGCTTGGCTGGAATTCGAAACTGACGCCAAGAACATTTCCTACGTCCGGGTTGACCGGACCCGGAAGCTTCCTTTATCTGTCCTGGTCCGGGCCCTGGGCTTTGGCTCTGACAGCGAAATCAAGGAAATCTTCGGCGACAGCGACACTTTGGACCTGACTTTGGACAAGGATGTTCACAAGAACCCAGCAGACAGCCGGGTAGCAGAAGCCTTGAAGGACATCTACGACCGCCTGCGTCCAGGTGAACCAAAGACTACCGACTCATCCCGGAGCCTCCTGGTTTCCCGCTTCTTTGACCCACGCCGTTACGACCTGGCTACTGTTGGCCGCTACAAGGTCAACAAGAAGCTGAGCTTGAAGAACCGGCTTTTGGGCTACACTTTGGCTGAAACCCTGGCTGACCCTGACACTGGAGAAGTTCTGGCTGCCAAGGGGACGGTTGTCAACAACGAAGTCATGGACGTTCTGAAGGACTACCTGGACCGCGACGACTTCAAGACTGTTACCTACACCCCATCTGATGAAGGTGCAATCCCAGAACCTGTAACTGTTCAGGAAATCAAGGTCTTCTCCCGTGAAATTCCTGACCGGGAAATCAAGCTGATCTCCAACGGCCACATTGCTGAAGACGTTAAGTGCATCACTCCAGCCGACATCATCGCTTCTGTCAACTATTTCCTGGAACTCCAAGAAGGCGTCGGCAACATCGACGACATTGACCACTTGGGTAACCGTCGCATCCGCCGGGTTGGCGAATTGCTGCAAAACCAGATGCGGATCGGTTTGGCCCGGATGGAACGGGTTGTCCGCGAACGTATGTCAATTCAAGACGCGGCTACGGTTACTCCGCAGCAATTGATCAACATCCGGCCAATCGTTGGTTCAATCAAGGAATTCTTCGGTTCATCCCAGCTTTCCCAATTCATGGACCAAAACAACCCGCTGGGTGAATTGACCCACAAGCGGCGTATGTCCGCCTTGGGGCCTGGTGGTCTGTCCCGTGACCGGGCCGGCTACGAAGTCCGGGACGTTCACTACACCCACTACGGCCGTCTGTGCCCAATCGAAACGCCAGAAGGCCCTAACATCGGTTTGATCAACTCCATGGCCACTTACGCCATCATCAACAAGTACGGCTTCCTGGAAACCCCATACCGGCGCGTTTCCTGGGCAACCCACAAGGTTACCGACAAGATCGACTACTTGACTGCCGATGAAGAAGACAACTACATCATCGCCGGGGCCAATACTCCTCTGAACGAAGACGGCTCCTTCGTTGATGACGTGATCCTTTGCCGGCACCGGGAAGACAACGTCGAAGTAAGTCCAGACCGGATCGACTACATAGACGTTATTCCAAAGCAGGTTGTTTCCGTAACTTCCGCATGTATTCCATTCCTGGAAAACGACGACTCCAACCGGGCCTTGATGGGGGCCAACCACCAACGTCAGGCTGTTCCTTTGATCAACCCGCACGGTCCGCTTGTGGCTACTGGTATGGAGTACCGGGCAGCTCACGACTCCGGTGACGCCTTGCTGGCTGAAGCAGACGGTGAAGTTGAATACGTGGACGCAAACGAAATCCGCGTCCGCCGCGAAGACCAGACACTGGACACTTACACCCTTGAAAAGTACCGCCGGTCAAACGCGACTAAGAACTACAACCAGACGCCAAACGTCAAGCGCGGCGACAAGGTTGTTGACGGCCAAGTAATTGCCAACGGTCCGTCAATGGCTGATGGCGAACTTGCCCTGGGTCAAAACCCGGTTATCGCCTTCACCACTTGGAACATGTACAACTTCGAAGACGCCATCATGCTGAGCGAACGCCTGGTTAAGGAAGACGTCTACACTTCAATCCACATTGAAGACTACGACTCAGAAGCCCGTGACACCAAGCTGGGGCCGGAAGAAATTACCCGGGAAATCCCTAACGTTGGTGAAGACGCCTTGAAGGACCTAGACGAAAACGGGATCATCCGGATCGGTGCCGAAGTTCACGACGGCGACATCCTGGTCGGCAAGGTTACCCCTAAGGGGATAACTGAACTGAGCGCTGAAGAAAGACTGCTGCACGCCATCTTTGG
The DNA here is from genome assembly GCF_001433875.1 of Lactobacillus delbrueckii subsp. delbrueckii DSM 20074 = JCM 1012. Classification (GTDB taxonomy): domain Bacteria; phylum Bacillota; class Bacilli; order Lactobacillales; family Lactobacillaceae; genus Lactobacillus; species Lactobacillus delbrueckii. Next base: position 23,697 of record NZ_AZCR01000007.1, on the reverse strand, counting down.
TGAAAAGGCCCGTGAAGTCCGTGATACTTCATTGAGGGTACCTCACGGCGGTGGCGGTGTGGTTCAAGACGTTCAAGTCTTCACCCGTGAAGCCGGCGACGAACTGGCACCAGGCGTTAACACCCTGGTTCGGGTTTACATCGTACAGAAGAGAAAGATCCAAGTCGGGGACAAGATGTCCGGTCGTCACGGTAACAAGGGTACGGTTGCCCTGATTGCTCCAGTTGAAGACATGCCTTACCTGCCAGACGGTACTCCAGTCGACATCTGCTTGAACCCAATGGGTGTGCCATCACGTATGAACATCGGGCAGCTGCTTGAACTCCACTTGGGCCGGGCAGCCCAGGCCTTGGGTATCCACGTGGCTACTCCGGTATTCGACGGGGCCAGCGAAGACGACGTTTGGGACTTTGTCCGCGAAGCCGGTGTTGACTCAGACGGTAAGACTGTCCTTTACGACGGCCGGACCGGTGAACCATTCCACAACCGGGTTTCAGTCGGGGTTATGTACTACCTGAAGCTGACTCACATGGTTGACGACAAGATCCACGCGCGGTCAATCGGTCCTTACTCACTTGTTACCCAACAGCCTTTGGGTGGTAAGGCGCAATTCGGTGGCCAGCGTTTTGGTGAAATGGAAGTCTGGGCTTTGGAAGCCTACGGTGCAGCCTACACCCTGCAAGAAATCCTGACCTACAAGTCTGACGACGTTGTCGGCCGTGTCAAGGCCTATGAAGCAATCGTCAAGGGCGAAAGAATTACTAAGCCAGGCGTGCCTGAATCATTCCGCGTTTTGGTCAAGGAACTGCAATCATTGGGTCTGGACCTGCGCGTTTTGGACAGCGACGAAAACGAAGTTGAACTGCGCGACATGGACGAAGACTCAAATGAACATGTAAACATCGATGCTTTATCTCGCCTTGCGGAAGCGCAAGAAAAGAAGAAGTTGGCCGAAGAAGAGGCCGAAATCGCCGCGGAAGCTGAAGGCAGCGCGGAAGAAGACGCAGCTGAAGCAGATGCTGATGCAAATGAAGCTGAAACTGCTGACGACGACAAGGCTTCAAAGTAATTGGGAGGTTAAACTTTGATCGACGTAAATAAGTTTGAAAGCATGCAGATTGGTTTGGCTTCACCAAACAAGATCAGAAGCTGGTCTTACGGGGAAGTTAAGAAGCCGGAAACCATCAACTACCGGACTTTGAAGCCAGAAAAAGACGGTCTGTTCGATGAACGGATCTTCGGGCCGACCAAGGACTACGCTTGTGCCTGTGGCAAGTACAAGGGCGTTCGCTACAAGGGGATTGTCTGTGACCGGTGCGGGGTTGAAGTAACGACCTCTCACGTGCGCCGGGAACGGATGGGCCACATCGAGCTGGCTGCTCCTGTAACCCACATCTGGTACTTCAAGGGTATCCCATCAAGAATGGGTCTGGTTTTGGACGTGTCTCCAAAGCAATTGGAAGAAGTTATCTACTTCGCTGCCTACATCGTTATCGATCCAGGTGACACTGGCCTGGAAGCCAAGCAGCTCTTGACTGAAGCTGAATACCGGGAAGAAAAGGCCAAGTACGGCAACCGCTTCGTGGCTAAGATGGGTGCCGAAGCTATCCGCGACCTGCTTAAGCAGGTTGACCTGGACAAGGAAGTTACTGCCCTTAAGGCAGAACTGCAAACCTTGAAGGGGCAAAAGCGGACCCGGGCCATCCGCCGGCTGGACATCCTTGATGCCTTCAGAAACAGCGGCAACAAGCCTGAATGGATGGTTATGGAAACTGTTCCGGTTATTCCGCCGGACTTGCGTCCAATGGTTCAGCTGGAAGGTGGCCGTTTCGCCACTTCCGACTTGAACGACCTTTACCGCCGGGTTATCAACCGTAACAACCGGTTGAAGAAGCTGCTGGACATGCACGCTCCTAGCTTGATCGTGCAAAACGAAGAGCGGATGCTGCAAGAAGCAGTTGACGCCTTGATCGACAACGGCCGCCGGGGCCGCCCAGTTGTTGGACCAGGCAACCGGCCACTGAAGTCTATCTCACACATGCTGAAGGGTAAGCAAGGGCGTTTCCGTCAAAACTTGCTTGGTAAGCGTGTTGACTACTCCGGCCGTTCAGTTATCGACGTTTCTCCAAAGCTGAAGCTTTACCAATGTGGTGTTCCGCGTCCAATGGCTCTGGAATTGTTCAAGCCATTCGTTATGCGGGAACTTGTCCGCCGAGGCATTGCTTCCAACATCAAGAACGCCAAGCGCAAGATCGACCGGGAAGACGACGACATCTGGGACGTATTGGAATACGTCATTAAGGAACGTCCAGTTCTTTTGAACCGGGCACCTACCCTGCACCGGCTGTCAATCCAGGCCTTTGAACCAGTTTTGGTCCCAGGCAAGGCCCTGCGTTTGCACCCGCTGGCTTGTGAAGCCTACAACGCCGACTTCGACGGTGACCAGATGGCCATCCACGTGCCGTTGTCAGACGAAGCTGTAGCTGAATCCCGCCTCTTGATGCTGGCTGCCCACCACATCTTGACTCCTAAGGACGGTACGCCAATCGTTACTCCGTCCCAGGACATCGTTTTGGGTAACTACTGGCTGACCCAGGCTGAAATCGGCCGGGAAGGCGAAGGCATGATCTTTGCTACTCCAGAAGAAGCAACCATCGCCTACAACAACGGTGATATTCACTACCACACCATCATCGGTGTGTCAGCCGCTTCAATGCCGAAGAAGGACTGGGGCGCGGGCCACGAAGACAGCATTTTCGTAACTACTTACGGCCGCTTGGTCTTCAACTCCCTCTTCCCAGACGACTACTTCTACATCAACGAACCAACCCAGGACAACTTAAAGCAGCCAATGGCTGACAAGTACTTCCTGGAAGATGGCCAGGACATCCGGGACAAGATCGCTGAAATTGGCCAGGACCTGGTGGCTACGCCATTCAAGAAGGGCTTCCTGGGTGACACTATTTCTGAAATCTACAAGCGCTACCGGGTACAAAGAACTTCTGAATATCTGGACGACTTGAAGGAAATGGGCTACTCAGCTTCAACTATTTCCGGCTTGACCATCGGTATGGCTGACGTTCCGGAAACCAAGACCAAGGATGCTTTGGTTGCTGAAGCCCGCAAGAAGGTTAAGCAAGTATCCAAGATGTTCCGCCGGGGCAAGCTGTCCGACAAGGAACGTCACGACAACGTCATCAAGATCTGGACTGACTGTAAGGATGCCGTTCAAAAGGAAATTGCTGAATTCAAGGACCAAAAGAACCCAATCTCCGTCATGCAGCAGTCCGGTGCCCGTGGTAACATCTCCAACTTTACCCAGCTGGCTGGTATGCGTGGTTTGATGGCCACTCCAAGTGGTGAGTTGTTCGAAATCCCGGTTATCTCCAACTTCAAGGAAGGTCTGACCGTTCTGGAACTGTTCATGTCCACTCACGGCGCCCGGAAGGGGATGACTGACACGGCCTTGAAGACTGCCCAGTCTGGTTACCTGACCCGTCGTTTGGTCGACGTTGCCCAGGACGTTATCATTCGTGAAGACGACTGTGGCACTGACCGCGGCATTACTGCCAAGGCCATCGTTGACAAGGATGCCGGCTTGATTGAATCACTTTACGACCGTCTGGTCGGCCGCTTTACCAACCGGACTATCCGTGACCCGCAAACTGGTGAAGTCATCTGCCCTAAGGGAGTCTTGATGGACGAACAAATGGCGCAGAAGATTGTTGACGCTGGCGTGCAGGAAGTTCAAATCCGGTCAATCCTGACTTGCAACACTTCCCACGGTATCTGCCGGAAGTGCTACGGCCGGAACCTGGCCACTGGCGAAGAAGTTGAAATCGGTGAAGCAGTTGGTACGGTTGCCGCTCAGTCAATCGGTGAACCAGGTACCCAGCTGACCCTGCGTACTTTCCACACCGGTGGTGTTGCCGGCGCAGAAGACATCACTCAAGGTTTGCCTCGTGTGCAAGAATTGTTCGAAGCCCGCAACCCTAAGGGTCGCGCGGTTATCTCTGAAGTTGACGGTGTTGTTGACAAGATTGAAAGCAACGCGGCTGAACACTTGCAGGAAATCACTGTTAAGGGCAAGATCGACACCAGAGTCTACACCATTCCTTACACTGCTAAGCCAGCAGTTCAGGAAGGCGATGAAGTCCACCGTGGTGACAAGCTGATCCCTGGTTCTATCGACCCTAAGGAATTGATCAAGGTAACTGACACCTTGACGACTGAAGAATACATCCTGGCTGAAGTCCAGAAGTCATACCGGACTCAAGGGGTTGACCTGGCCGACAAGCACGCCGAAGTCTTAACCAGACAGATGCTGCAGAAGGTCCGGGTTCTTGACCCAGGTGAAACCGACATCTTGCCAGGTGAAGTCATGGACATCGCTGAATTCCGCGACAGAAACCGTGACGTCATCATCAGCGGCGGGATCCCGGCTACTGCCCAGGCTGACATTCTGGGTATCACTAAGGCTGCCTTGGAAACCAACAGTTTCCTGTCAGCTGCTTCCTTCCAGGAAACTACCCGGGTTCTTACCGACGCGTCAATCCGCGGCAAGAACGACCCGCTTCTTGGTTTGAAGGAAAACGTCATCATCGGGAAGATCATCCCAGCTGGTACTGGTATGCCAATTTACCGCGACCAAGTGCCAAAGGCCGATGTTCAACAACCAGACTCAGTTTACTCGATCGCTGACCTGGAAAAAAAGATGGAAGACGAAAACAAGGAAACTGAAAGCAAGTAATCCAGTTTAATTAACAAGAAAAAACGCTCGAATGGCTCAAAGTCATCCGAACGTTTTTTTTACCCTAAAGGAAAAATTGGAGGTTGAGGCCCCAGAATAAGTAGGGCAGGAAGGCAAAGGGCTCTTTACCCGGCCGCTTGTGCCAAAGCGCGTGGGCGATGGCCAGCAGGGAGGCCAGCAGGAAACTCTTCATAGCAACGGGACATGAAAAATTTAAAGACAGGAGTAAAAAATGCCAAACGTCCCCGCTGCCCATTTTCCCTGTAAAAGCGAGCCAGACCAGGACTGCCAGAAAAATTGCAGCCTGCCCCAGGCCTTCCGTGTTTGGTGCCTGGAAAAAATGCATCAGCCCGGTGGATAGCGGTACGACGAGCAGGCAAGTATCAAAAGACTGTTCATGCAGGTCGCTGACAACCATTAAAAAGAAGTTGATTATAAAGAGCAAAGAAATAGCACTGCTCCTAGAATTGGAGATTAAATAAACTAACAAATTTCCGGCCAGAATGATGTAAGGGATATCATCCGCCAGCCAGCTTTTACACTCAAGAAAGGTATTATAACGATAACGGTCGGCGATGAAAGCTGCCAAAAGACCGCAGAGTAAAGAAATCATTTCGCTGAGCATTTTTTCCCTCCACTTACTATTACACCTTTTTTGCCAATATTTTTTAAAAAGGCAAAAAATTGTCAGTTTAGGGAAAATTACCTGCTAAAAAACAAATTTCTCCAGAGATTGGGTGATCCCGTCTTCATCATTGCTACTGGTGACATAGTCAGCGGCTTGCTTAACCAGGTCATTGCCGTTGCCCATGGCCACGCTGGTGCCGGCAAAAGCAAACATGTCTAAGTCGTTTCTCTCGTCGCCGATCGCCATGACTTCTTCTGGAGCGATTTCCAGCCGGCCGCAGAGTTCTTTGAGCCCCTGGCCCTTGTTGACCTTGGGATTGAGCAGTTCAAGGAAGCAGGCGTCAGTCCGCAGAACGTTGAAGTTCTGCCTCCAGTCTTCCTTGACCCGGTCTTCTACTCTGTCCAAAAGCTCCTGGCTGCCGACAAAGCAGGCCTTGGCAATGGCCTGGCCCTTCTCCGGAAATTCCTCAACGCTTCTGACAAAGAGAGCGGCCTGGTTTTCGTAAGCCTGCTGGTAAACCATCGGGTCGATATCATGGTTCGGCGTAATGATCCGGGATTCAAAGTCCACGATGTTGAAGGGGAGCTTTAAAGAGAGGGCGTAGGCGGTCAGCTGCCGGTAAACTGAATTAGCGATCAAGTCGCTGGTTATGATTTCCCCGCTGGCCTTGCGGCTGATTGCCCCGTTTAAGGTTACGGCATACTGGTCCTCGCCCTTTATACCAAGTTCATTCATGTAAGGGGCCAGGCCCGCGATTGGCCGGCCGGAACAGAGAACGACTTTAACGCCGCGGTCAAGTGCCTTAGAGATGGCTTCCTTTGTACTGGCCTGGATTTCTCCTTGGGAGTTGAGCAGGGTACCGTCAGTGTCGATAGCAATTAATTTGATCATTTTTTTACTTCATTTTTTCTTTTATACTAACAATAAATTAGTTTTTTGCATAAAATCAATCTTAGCATAGATAGAAAACGCTGCCATCGAGTGAAAAAGCGCAGCTTTTTCCAGGCTGGAAATTCTAGAAAAAAGCTTTGCATTAGCTGGCAAATGGAGTATACTAACAGATGTATGTTTTGAAGATTACTCCGCGAGGCAAAAAAGAAACTCCCGGATATGTGAACAAAATGATATATAAATTTAGGAGGAACTAGTTAATGCCAACCATTAATCAATTGGTTAGAAAAGGCCGTCACTCAAAGACTACTAAGTCAAAGTCACCAGCCTTGAACTACAGCTACAACAGCATGAAGAAGGAACAAGTCTTCAACCCAGCACCACAAATGCGTGGGGTTGCGACTCGTGTCGGTACTATGACGCCAAAGAAGCCTAACTCAGCTTTGCGTAAGTACGCCCGTGTACGTCTTTCAAACTTGACTGAAGTTACTGCCTACATCCCAGGTGAAGGCCACAACTTGCAAGAACACTCAGTTGTACTGATCCGTGGGGGCCGTGTAAAGGACCTTCCTGGTGTACGTTACCACATCGTTCGTGGTGCCCTTGACACTGCTGGTGTTGACGGCAGAAAGCAAGCTCGTTCGAAGTACGGCGCTAAGAAGGGTTAAAGGAGGACTTAAATAATGCCAAGAAAAGGTCATGTTTCAAAGAGAGACGTTTTAGCAGATCCAGTTTACAACTCAAAGCTGGTTACTAAGCTGATCAACCACTTGATGAAGGATGGTAAGAGAGCTCAAGCTTCATCAATCTTGTACGATGCTTTTGACATCATCAAGGACAAGACTGGCAAGGAACCAATGGACGTCTTTGAAGAAGCCATGAACAACGTTAAGCCAGTTTTGGAAGTTAAGGCTCGCCGTATCGGTGGTTCTAACTACCAAGTTCCTGTAGAAGTTCGTCCAGAAAGACAAACTACTTTGGCATTGCGTTGGTTGGTTTCATACTCCCGCCTGCGTAACGAACACACTATGGATGAACGTCTGGCAAACGAATTGATCGATGCCTCAAACAACACTGGTTCAGCCGTTAAGAAGCGTGAAGACGTGCACCGTATGGCAGAAGCTAACCGTGCCTTCGCTCACTACCGTTTCTAATCCAGTGCTCGTTATCTAAGGAGATAGAAAATTATGGCTAACAAACGTGAATTCTCATTAGAGAAGACTCGCAACATCGGTATCATGGCCCACATCGACGCCGGTAAGACTACTACTACTGAACGTATCCTTTACTACACTGGTAAGATCCACAAGATTGGTGAAACTCACGAAGGTGACTCCCAAATGGACTGGATGGAAGAAGAAAAGGAACGTGGGATCACGATCACTTCCGCAGCCACTACTGCGCAATGGAAGGACCACCGGATCAACATCATCGACACCCCAGGACACGTCGACTTCACTATCGAAGTTGAACGTTCCCTGCGTGTCCTTGACGGTGCCGTAACTGTTTTGGACGCACAATCAGGTGTTGAACCACAAACTGAAAACGTTTGGCGTCAAGCTGAAAACTACGGTGTTCCGCGGATCGTCTTCGTTAACAAGATGGACAAGATCGGTGCCAACTTCGACTTCTCAGTTAAGAGTCTGCACGAACGTTTGAACGCTAACGCTATCGCCGTTCAAATGCCTATCGGTGCTGAAGACCAATTCGAAGGCGTTATCGACTTGTTTGACATGGTTGCCGACGTCTACGACGAAGATAAGCTGGGCGCAAACTGGGAAACTATTCCAGTTCCAGACGAATACAAGGAAGAAGCCGAAAGCCGTCGTGAAGAAATGATCGAAAAGATCGCTGAAGTTGACGACGACATTATGGAAAAGTTCCTTGGCGGTGAAGAAATCTCCAACGAAGAACTTAAGGCGGCCTTGCGCCGGGCAACTTTGGACTTGAAGGCCTTCCCAGTATTTGCTGGTTCAGCCTTCAAGAACAAGGGTGTGCAAATGATGCTTGACGGTGTTGTTGACTACCTGCCATCACCACTTGACGTTAAGCCTTACATCGCCCACGACAAGGAAGGCAACGAAGTTGAATTGCTGGCTGACGACAACAAGCCATTTGCAGCTTTGGCCTTCAAGATCGCCACTGATCCATTCGTTGGTCGTTTAACTTTCATCCGTGTCTACACTGGTTCATTGGAATCAGGTTCTTACGTTTTGAACGCTTCAAAGAACCAACGTGAGCGTGTTGGTCGTTTGCTGCAAATGCACGCCAACTCACGTACTGAAATCCAAGAAGTCTTCTCAGGTGACATCGCTGGTGCCATCGGTTTGAAGGACACTACTACTGGTGACTCTTTGACTGACCCAGCTCACCCATTGATTCTGGAAAGCCTGGACATCCCAGCTCCAGTTATCCAAGTTTCAGTTGAACCTAAGTCAAAGGCTGACCGGGACAAGATGGATGTAGCTTTGCAAAAGCTGACTGAAGAAGACCCAACTTTCCGGGCTGAAACTAACCCAGAAACTGGTGAAACTTTGATCTCCGGGATGGGTGAACTTCACCTGGACATCATGGTTGAACGTATGAAGCGTGAATTCAACGTTGAAGCAACCATCGGTGAACCACAAGTTGCCTACCGTGAAACCTTCACTGTACCGACTCGAGCTCAAGGTAAGTTTGTTCGTCAGTCTGGTGGTAAGGGTCAATACGGTGACGTTTGGATCGAATTTACTCCAAACGAAGGCAAGGGCTACGAATTCGAAGACGCCATTGTCGGTGGTGTAGTTCCTCGTGAGTACATCCCAGCAGTTGACGCTGGTTTGCAAGAAGCCATGAAGAACGGTGTTCTGGCTGGCTACCCGTTAATCGACGTTAAGGCTAAGCTGTACGACGGTTCATACCACGAAGTTGACTCAAGTGAAGCTGCCTTCAAGGTTGCCGCATCATTGGCTTTGAAGAACGCTGCTTCAAAGGCTGGCGCTGTTATCCTTGAACCAATCATGAAGGTTCAAGTCATCGCTCCAGAAGAATACCTTGGTGACGTTATGGGCTCAATCACTGCTCGTCGTGGCCAAATGGAAGGTATGGAAGACCGAGCAGGTGCCAAGGTCATCAACGCGATGGTTCCATTGTCAGAAATGTTTGGTTACGCAACTACCCTGCGTTCATCTACTCAAGGCCGTGGTACCTTCACGATGGTTATGGACCACTACTCACCATGTCCTAAGTCAATCCAAGCTGAAATCATCAAGAAGCGCGGCGGCAATGCTTAATGCTTCCTAGCATGATCTAGGCCTTGATTTAGACCAAAACAGAAATCCTAGTAAAGACATTACTTGTCCTTGCTAGGATTTTTTATATTTTTTAAGAAAAAACTGGCTTCTGGAAATATAAATATGTTAAAAAGGAAAGAAAAATTTCTCTACCAAGGGAAAGGAATTCCAGGAAACTTTTTCGAAAAAAACAGGGCTAAACCCTTGCTATTTAAGGCTTAAGGCCTTATACTAGATGAAGTGCTTTTGAGAGGGAAAATGCCCTCTGAGTACAAATTGTAGTTAGCTTAGACGCGGAAGGTTGCGGCACACTAGGCTGCATTGCCACAGTGGTTGTGCAGGGAATTTTCGCCGAGCTAGTCATCTTTTAAAGAAGACGTATAGGAGGTAATTAGATGGCAAATGAAAAGATTCGTATTAGACTAAAGTCTTACGAACATAGCATTCTTGATGAATCAGCTGCTAAGATTGTGGGCACTGCGAAGAGAACTGGTGCTGAAATCTCAGGTCCAGTTCCGCTTCCAACTGAAAGAACTTTGTTCACTGTTCTGCGTTCACCACACAAGAATAAGGACTCACGTGAACAATTCGAAATGCGGACCCACAAGCGCCTGATCGACATCTTGAACCCAACCCCTAAGACGGTTGACTCATTGATGAAGCTCGATCTGCCAAGCGGCGTAGACATCGAAATCAAGCTTTAATTTTTAGATAGAAAGAGGTGTAATCATGACCAAAGGAATCTTAGGAAGAAAAGTTGGCATGACTCAAATCTTCACTAAAGATGGTGTTCTTGTGCCAGTAACTGTTATTGAAGCAACTCCAAACGTTGTTATGCAAGTTAAGACTGTAGAAAACGACGGTTACGAAGCTGTACAATTGGGCTACCAAGACAAGCGTGAAGTTTTGAGCAACAAGCCAGAAAAGGGTCATGCTGATAAGGCAAAGACTTCACCTAAGCGCTTCATTCGTGAACTCCGCGGAGTAGAGCTTAGTGACTACGAAGTCGGCTCAGAAGTTACCGTGGAGACGTTCAAGGAAGGTGACGTTGTCAACGTTACTGGTACTTCAAGAGGTCATGGCTACCAAGGTAACATCAAGCGCCACCACCAATCACGTGGTCCTGAAACTCACGGTTCCCGTTACCACAGAATTCCGGGTTCAATGGGTTCAATCATCAACCGCGTGCCAAAGGGCAAGAAGTTGCCAGGTCACATGGGTGTGAAGACTGTTACTATTGAAAACTTAGTAGTAGAAAAAGTTGTTGCAGACAAGAATGTTTTGATGATCAAGGGTAACGTGCCAGGTGCCAAGAACTCATTGATCGTTGTTAAGTCATCTGCAAAGGCTAGCAAGTAGGAAGGAGGACTCAAATGGCTAATTTCAAACTTATGGATCAAAACGGCAACAACGCTGGTGAAGTAACTTTAAACGATAACGTGTTTAGCGTCGAACCAAACGAAGCTGTTGTCTTTGATGCAATCATCAGACAAAGAGCTGGCAAGCGTCAGGGTACCTCTAAGGTGAAGAACAGATCTGCCGTTCGCGGTGGTGGTAAGAAGCCTTGGAGACAAAAGGGTACTGGTCGTGCTCGCCAAGGTTCAATCCGTGCTCCGCAATGGCGCGGCGGTGGTGTTGTCTTTGGGCCTACTCCACGTTCCTACGCTTACAGCATGCCAAGAAAGCAACGCCGGCTGGCTATCAAGTCTGTCTTGTCACAAAAGCTCCTTGACCAAAACTTGGTAGTTCTGGACAAGCTGACTCTGGACGCTCCTAAGACTAAGGACTTCGTTGCAATCTTGAACGGCTTGAAGCTTGAAGGCAAGGTTCTGGTTGTTTCAGACGACAAGAACGTACAACTTTCAGCCAAGAACCTGCCAAAGGTTAAGGTTGTTCCAGTTAACGGCTTGAACGTTGAAGACGCCGTTAACTACGACAAGCTCGTTTTGACTCAAGACGACGTTAAGAAGATTGAGGAGGTATTGGCTTAATGGACGCACGTGACATTATCTTAAGACCTGTTATCACTGAAAAGTCAGCCGACTTGATGGACAGCAAGAAGTACACTTTCGACGTGGCCTTAACTGCTACCAAGCTTCAAGTTCGCGACGCTATTGAAGAAATCTTCGATGTTAAGGTTAAGAGCGTGAACATCATGAATGTTCGCGGCAAGGAAAAGCGCGTAGGCCGCTACACTGGCAAGACTGCCCGTCGCAGAAAGGCAATCGTTGCTTTAACTGAAGATTCAAACGACATCAAGATTTTCAAAGACGAAAACAACGAATAAATCAAGTAATTAGGAGGTCAGTCAATTGGCTATTAAAGTTTACAAGCCAACATCAAACGGTCGTCGTAATATGACTTCTTCTGACTTTGCAGAAATCACTAAGTCAAAGCCTGAAAAGACTTTGCTTGCTTCTAAGTCAAAGACTGCAGGTCGTAACTCATACGGTCGCATTACTGTAAGACACCGTGGTGGCGGTCACAAGCAACAATACCGTATCATCGATTTCAAGCGTACTAAGGACAACGTTAAGGCTAAGATTGTCGCAATCGAATACGATCCAAATCGTTCAGCAAACATAGCCTTGTTGCACTACACTGATGGTACTAAGGCTTACATCTTGGCTCCTAAGGGCTTGACTGTAGGTTCATGGGTAGAATCAGGCGCAGATGCCGATATCAAGGTTGGTAACGCATTGCCACTGAAGAATATCCCAACTGGTACTGAAGTTCACAACATCGAACTTAAGCCGGGCAAGGGTGGCCAAATCGCACGTAGTGCTGGTACTTCAGCTCAAGTTTTGGGTGTTGACGGCAAGTACACTCAAGTTCGTCTGCAATCCGGCGAAGTTCGTGAAATCCTTTCAGAATGCCGCGCTACTATCGGTGCTGTCGGTAACGAACAACACTCACTGATCAACATCGGTAAGGCTGGTCGTTCACGTTGGATGGGCAAGCGCCCACAATCCCGTGGTTCTGTAATGAACCCTAACGATCACCCACACGGTGGTGGTGAAGGTAAGGCACCTGTCGGCCGTCCACAGCCAATGACTCCATGGGGCAAGAAGTCACGTGGTATTAAGACTAGAGACAGCAAGAAAGCTAGTGAAAAGTTAATCATCCGTCACCGTAAGGGTCGTAAGTAAGAGAAGGGGGTAATTAAATGAGCCGTAGTATTAAAAAGGGTCCTTTTGCAGATGCCCATCTTTTGAAGAAGGTTGAAGAGCAACAAGCCGCGGAAAAGAAGCAAGTTATCAAGACTTGGTCACGTCGTTCAACTATTTTCCCTTCTTTCGTGGGGTTGACTATCGCTGTTTACGACGGTAGAAAGCACGTTCCAGTTTTCGTAACTGAAGACATGGTTGGTCACAAGCTGGGTGAATTCGTGCCTACTAGAACCTTCCGCGGCCACAAGGCTGACGACAAGGCATCCAAGTAATAAGGAAGGAGAAACAATTAAATGGCAGAACAAATTAGTTCAGCTAGAGCTGAAGCAAGAACTGTTCGTATCGCCCCAAGAAAAGCTCGTCTCGTTGTAGACTTGATCCGGGGTAAGAGCGTTGCTGAAGCATTGGCAATTTTGAAGTTTACGCCAAAAGCTGCTTCCCCAATCGTTGAAAAGGTTTTGCGTTCAGCAGTTGCTAACGCAGAACACAACTATGATCTTGAAAGTGCAAACCTTTACGTATCAGAAGCATATGTTAACGAAGGTGCTACTTTGAAGAGATTCCGTCCACGTGCCAAGGGTTCAGCTTCTCCAATCATGAAGAGAACTAGCCACGTAGTTGTTGTTGTTTCAGAATTGAACGATTAAGGGAGGTATTTGAATGGGTTCAAAGATTAACCCAATTGGTTTCCGTCTTGGTGTTAACCGCGACTGGGAAGCTAAATGGTACGCTGCTAGAGGCTACAAGGAAACTTTAAACGAAGACCTTCGGATCAGAAAGTTCCTCGATGAAAAGTTGAAGGATGCCTCCGTATCTACCGTTGAAATTGAACGTGCTGCTAACCGTGTAAACATTGCTATCCACACTGCTCGTCCAGGTATGGTTATCGGTAAGGGCGGCGCTGAAGTTGAAACCTTGAACAAGGAAATCAACGCTTTGACTAACAAGCAAGTTCATATTAACATTGTTGAAATCAAGAAGCCTGATCTCGACGCTAAGCTTGTTGCTGACGGCATCGCTCGTCAACTTGAAGCTCGTATCGCTTTCCGTCGTGCCAGCCGTCAAGCTGCACAACGTTCAATGCGTGCCGGCGCCAAGGGTATCAAGGTACAAACTGCAGGCCGTTTGAACGGTGCTGACATAGCTCGCCGTGAATGGCACACTGAAGGCAGTGTTCCACTTCATACTTTAAGAGCTGACATCGACTACGCATGGGTAAACGCATTTACTACCTACGGCGAAATCGGTGTTAAGGTTTGGATCAACCGTGGCGAAATTTTGCCAGGTCGCAAGAATCAACCTGCAAAGCGTTCAAAGGGAGGTAAGAAGTAATGCCTTTAGTACCAAAGCGTGTAAAACACCGTCGTGAATTCCGTGGTAAGATGCGTGGTGCTGCCAAGGGTGGCAAGACTGTAGCATTTGGTGAATACGGTCTTGAAGCACTTGAATCCCACTGGATTACTAACCGTCAAATCGAAGCTGCCCGTGTTGCGATGACTCGTTACATGAAGCGTGGTGGTAAGGTTTGGATCAGAATCTTCCCTCAAAAGTCCTACACTGCTAAGGGTGTTGGTGTACGTATGGGTTCCGGTAAAGGTGCACCAGCAGGTTGGGTAGCTGTAGTTAAGAGAGAAAAGATCATGTTCGAAATTGGGGGCGTTTCAGAAGAAACTGCTCGTGAAGCAATGCGACTCGCAGCAAGCAAGCTTCCAATTAAGTGCAAGTTCGTGAAGAGAGAAGACCAGGAAGCAGGTGGCGCAACTAATGAAGACTAAGGAAATCAGATCATTATCAACTGATGAATTGTTGGCAAAGGAAAAGCAATACAAGGAAGAATTGTTCAACTTGCGTTTCCAACAAGCTACCGGTCAATTAGAAAACACCGCTCGCTTGAGCCAAGTCCGTAAGAACATCGCTCGGATCAAGACTATCTTGAGCGAAAAAGAACTAGAACAAAACTAGTGGAAGGGAGATACTAACTTGAGCGAATCAATCGAAAGAAACCGCCGCCATGTTTACCAAGGCCGTGTCGTTTCCGACAAGATGGATAAGACTATCGTTGTTGTAGTTGATACTTACAAGAACCACCCAGTTTACAGCAAGCGTACTCGTTACTCAAAGAAGTACTACGCTATGGATGAAAATAACGAAGCCAAGGTAGGCGACATCGTTCGTATCATGGAAACCCGTCCATTATCACGTACTAAGCGTTTCCGTTTAGTTGACATTGTTAAGAAATCTGTTTAATTTACGGATTAGCTAAGGGAGGATTTAATAGTGATTCAAACTGAAACTCGTTTGAAGGTAGCTGACAACTCCGGTGCACGTGAATTGCTTGTTATCCGCGTTATGGGCGGGTCAAAGCGTAAGACCGGTAACATCGGTGACATCGTTGTCGCGGCTGTTAAACAAGCAACGCCAGGTGGTGTTGTAAAGAAGGGTGACGTCGTTAAGGCTGTTATCGTAAGAACCAAGTCAGGCGCTCGTCGTGAAGACGGTTCATACATCAAGTTTGACGAAAACGCAGCAGTTATTATCAACGCTGACAAGAGCCCTCGTGGTACTCGTATTTTCGGGCCAGTTGCACGTGAACTTCGTGAAGGGGACTTCATGAAGATCGTTTCACTTGCCCCTGAAGTATTGTAAAAGGAGAGTTGCGCGAATGTTCGTTAAAACTGGTGACAAGGTAAAAGTTATTGCCGGCTCAGAAAAAGGCAAGGAAGGCACTGTCCTTTCCGTAAACGTTAAGAAGAACCGCGTGGTTGTTAAGGGCGTTAACATGATCAAGAAGGCTACCAAGGCTTCAGCTTCTAACGCTAACGGCGGTGTGGTTGAAACTGAAGGTTCAATCCACGCTTCTAACGTTAAGGTTATTGCCAAAGCTGAAAGCAACAAAGATTAATTAGGGAAGGAGGACACTAATGGCTAATAGTTTTGCAACTAAGTACAACGAAGAAATCGTTCCTGCATTGACCAAGAAGTTTAACTACACTTCAAGCATGCAAGTACCAAAGATCGACAAGATCGTTTTGAACATGGGTGTTGGTGACGCCGTTGCCAACGCAAAGAACCTGGACGAAGCTGTTGAAGAATTGACTCTGATCTCTGGCCAAAAGCCACTGATTACCAAGGCCAAGAAGTCAATCGCCAACTTCCGTTTGCGTGAAGGTATGTCTATCGGTGCTAAGGTTACCCTTAGAGGCGACAGAATGTACGACTTCCTGAGCAAGCTGATCAACGTATCTCTTCCACGTGTTCGTGACTTCCGCGGTGTTTCAACTCGTTCATTTGACGGCCGGGGCAACTACACTCTGGGTGTTAAGGAACAATTGATCTTCCCAGAAATCGACTTCGATAAGGTTAACCGCACTAGAGGTTTGGATATCGTTATCGTAACTACTGCGCAAACTGATGAAGAAGCTCGTGAACTTTTGACTCAATTTGGCATGCCATTTGCTAAGTAATTTGGAGGACATACATGGCTAAGACATCACAAAAGGTAAGAAATCACCGTCCTGCAAAGTTTTCTTCACGTGAATACACTCGCTGCGAACGTTGTGGGCGTCCACACTCTGTTTACCGCAAGTTTGGTTTGTGCCGCATTTGCCTGAAGGAATTGGGACACAAAGGTCAAATTCCTGGTCTTAAGAAGGCCAGCTGGTAAATCGGTAAGGAGGATAGCATAGATGGTATTGACTGACCCAATCGCAGACTTTTTGACTAGAATCAGAAACGCCAACATGGCTAAGCACGATTCAGTAGAAATTCCTGCATCAAACATTAAGAAGTCACTTACAGAAATCTTGAAGCAAGAAGGTTTCATCCGTGACTACGAAGTAACTGAAGATGGTAAGCAAGGCGTAATCAAGATTACCTTGAAGTACGGTCCAAACGGTGAACGTGTTATCTCCGGTTTGAAGCGTATCTCCAAGCCAGGCTTGAGAAACTACGTTTCGGCTGACAACCTGCCAAAGGTTTTGAACGGTTTAGGTATCGCCATTGTTTCTACTTCAGCTGGTGTCCTTACCGACAAGGAAGCTAGAGAAAAGAACGTCGGCGGCGAAGTTATCGCTTACGTTTGGTAATTCTGACAGGAAGGAGAACAATTAATGAGCCGTATTGGTTTAAAGGTAATTAACGTCCCTGAAAGTGTCACTGTTACCAAGAATGGTAATGAAATTACTGTTAAGGGCCCAAAGGGTGAATTGACTAGGGAATTCGACCCACGCATCAAGTTCGAACAAGAAGACGGAGTAATCCGCTTCAGCCGTTCAAACGAAAATGACAAGGCTATCCACGGCACTATGAGAGCCAACTTGGCTAACATGATCGAAGGTGTCGTAAATGGCTACAAAAAGGAATTGAAGCTGATCGGTGTCGGTTACCGTGCAGTTGCCAAGAACAATGTCTTGACTCTGAACGTTGGCTACTCACACCCAGTTGAAATGAAGGCTCCAGAAGGCGTTACTGTGACTACCTCATCAGCAACTGACGTTACTATTGAAGGTATCTCAAAGCAAGTAGTCGGCCAATTTGCTGCGGAAATTCGCGCCGTACGTTCACCTGAACCTTACAAGGGTAAGGGTATCCGTTACGCTGATGAAGTCGTTCGCCGCAAGGAAGGTAAGACTGGTAAGTAATAGAAAATAAATTTTGAGGTGAAATTGTGATTTCAAAACCAGATAAAAACAAGTTGCGCTTAAAGCGCCACAGACGTGTTCGCGGTAAGATTTCTGGTACTGCTGAGCGCCCACGCTTGAGTGTTTTCCGTTCAAACACTAACATCTACGCTCAATTGATTGATGACGTAGCGGGTGTCACGCTTGCAAGTGCCTCAACTTTAGATAAGTCCGTTTCAAAGGATGCTACCAAGGTGGAACAAGCTCAAGCAGTTGGCAAGGCCATTGCTGAAGCTGGTAAGGCCAAGGGCATCACTAAAGTTGTCTTCGACAAAGGTGGTTACATCTACCATGGTCGTGTAAAAGCTTTGGCTGATGCAGCTCGTGAAAACGGCTTAGAATTCTAGGAAAGGAGATTAACATATGGCAAACCGAAACGATTCAAAAAATCGTAGAAACAAGGACGACATCGAAGATCAATTGGTCGCTATCAACCGGATTACCAAGGTTGTTAAGGGTGGTCGCCGTCAAAGATTTGCTGCCTTAGTTGTCGTTGGTGACAAGAAGGGTCACGTTGGCTTTGGTACTGGTAAGGCAACTGAAGTTCCAGAAGCTATCCGTAAAGCAGTCGAAGCCGGCAAGAAGAACATGATCTCAGTTCCAACTGTTGGTACTACTATTCCTCACGAAGTACTTGGCCACTACGGCTCAGGTAACGTTCTGCTTAAGCCAGCTGAAGCCGGTTCAGGTATTGCAGCTGGTGGTGCCGTACGTATCGTTATGGAAATGGCTGGTATCGACGACGTTACTTCCAAGTCTTTGGGTTCAAACACTCCAATCAACGTTATCCGGGCCACTATCGATGGTCTGCAAAAGTTGAAGACTCGCGAAGACGTTCTGAAGCTTCGTGAATCAGCTAAGAGCTTGCAAGATTAGGGAGATTATAGATGACAGATTTAAAGATTACTTTAATTAGAAGTGTTGCCCACCGTCTGCCTGAACAAAGAAAAGTTGTTAAAGCTCTCGGCTTAGGCAAGATCAACAGTACTGTTGTCCAACCAGACAACGCTGCAACTCGTGGCGCGCTGATGAAAATCGCTCACTTAATTTCTGTTGAAGAAGTTAACAAATAAATCAAGGAGGGTCCAATTTAATGAAACTTAATGAATTACACCCATCCGAAGGTTCACGCCACGCTAGAAAGCGTGTCGGCCGTGGTACTTCAAGTGGCTTCGGTAAGACTTCAGGTCGTGGTCAAAAGGGTCAACACGCACGTTCCGGCGGTAACACCCGTTTAGGTTTTGAAGGTGGTCAAATGCCATTGTTCAGAACTATGCCTAAGCGTGGTTTCAAGAACATCAACCGCAAGGAATACGCAATTGTTAACCTTGCAGATTTGAACAAGTTCGAAGAAGGCAGCGTAGTTGACTTCGAAGCTTTGAAAGCTAAGGGCTTGGTTAAGAAGCAATTGTCAGGTGTCAAGGTACTTGGCAACGGCGACTTGAACGTTAAGTTGACTGTAAAGGTTAACAAGGTTTCTGAAGCTGCTAAGAGCGCGATCGAAGCAGCTGGTGGCACTGTAGAGGTGATCTAATGTTTTCAACCTTGAAGAACGCCTTCAAGGATAAGGAAATTAGAAATAAGCTTTTCTATACCTTGTTTATCCTTGTAATTTACCGACTTGGTGCAAATATTACAGTTCCGGGGATAAATGCGAAGGCTCTGACAACAGTTGCTAATACGGGACTTGTTTCCGTGTTAGATACGGTTTCCGGTGGTGGCTTGGACAACTACTCCATCTTCTCATTGGGGGTATCACCATATATCACTGCGCAAATTGTTATCCAACTGTTGCAGATGGACATCGTACCAACGCTTGTCGAATGGGGCAAGCAAGGGGAAGTTGGCCGGCGCAAAACCAACCAGGTTACCCGGTATTTAACGCTGTTTGTTGCTTTTGTCCAGAGTGTGGGAATTACATTAGGTTTTAACGCCTTGTCTTCCTTCGGTCTGGTTAAGACGCAAACTTGGCAAACCTACTTCGAAATCGGTATGATCATGACAGCTGGTACCTTCCTGTTAACTTGGCTGGGTGATGAAATTACCGATAAGGGTTTAGGCAATGGGGTTTCAGTAATTATCTTTGCTGGGATCATTGCCCGTCTGCCAGGCGGACTTTACCAAGTCTTCCAAGATCAGGTGATCAACAACAGTGCAAGTGATCGCTGGCAAGGAGTTGCGTTCTTCGTTGCGCTTATTGTCGCAATTTTATTGGTAACGAAATTCGTTACCTGGGTTGAACAAGCTGATCGTCGTATTCCGATTCAATATACGAGAAGAGCGACGACCAGTGGATCAGAAAGTTTTCTACCATTAAAGGTTAACGTCTCCGGCGTTATTCCAGTTATCTTCGCCAGTTCGTTCATCGTTACGCCAGCCACGATTTTGATGGCTTTCCAAGGCAAGTACGGCGACACGACTTGGTATCAGGTCTTATCGAATATCTTTAGCTTGCAGACGACCCCTGGTGCAATTATCTACACCCTTTTGATCATTCTATTTACTTTCTTCTATGCCTTCGTTCAGGTAAATCCTGAGAAGCTGGCGGAAAACTTACAAAAGCAGGGTGCATATATTCCTAGCGTGTGGCCAGGTAAGGACACTGAGAAATATATGAGTTCAATGTTGCTGAAGCTTTCAACAGTCGGGTCCGTATATCTGGGGTTGGTTGCTTTGCTTCCACAGCTTGCAACCAACATCTGGGACCTGCCAAGTTCAATTGGCTTGGGTGGGACCAGCTTGTTGATTGTTATCGGGGTTGTTCTGGAATTGTCACGGCAAATCAACGGTTTGTTGATGAAGCGTGAATATGCCGGATTTATTAGATAGGTGAAAAAATATGATTAATTTGATTCTTCTTGGTCTGCCAGGCGCAGGCAAGGGTACTGCATCTGAACAAATCGTTGACAAGTATCACTTGGCTCACATTTCAACCGGTGATATGTTTAGAGAAGCTATGGCTAACAAGACTCCAGTAGGCTTGGAAGCCAAGTCTTACATCGACAAGGGCGATTTGGTTCCAGACGAAGTAACTGCTAAGTTGGTTGAAGAACGTCTCGGTCAAGACGACGTTAAGAATGGTTTCATTCTTGACGGTTTCCCGAGAACGACTAACCAGGCAGAATTGCTCGACGAAATCACTACCCGCTTGAACAAGCAGCTGACCAACGTCATCGCAATCGATGTCAAGGAAGAGACTTTAATCGATCGTTTATCTGCACGGTTCATGTGCAAGAATTGCGGCGCAACTTACAACAAGTTCTCAAAGAAACCTAAGGTCGAAGGGACTTGCGACCGCTGCGGCGGCCACGAGTTCTATCAACGTGAAGACGACAAGCCTGAAGTTGTCAAGAACCGGCTGGAAGTTAACGAAAAGATGAACGCTCCATTGAAGGAGTACTATGACAAGAAGGGCTTGCTCGCTACTGTAAACGGCGAACAAGCACCTGAAAAAGTTTTTGCAGATATCGACGCTATCCTGAGCAAGGATTAGCCAAAAGAATTTGCAAATTTTTTCGAACATGTTATAATTTCGAAGTATGACTGTTTTGACTGCGGAGGGGCAACTTTGGCAAAAGATGATGTCATTGAAGTAGAAGGTAAGGTAGTTGATACCTTACCTAATGCTATGTTTAAAGTCGAATTGGAAAACGGTGCCACTATTTTGGCTCACGTTTCCGGCAAGATCAGAATGCACTACATTCGGATCCTGCCTGGCGACCGGGTCACTGTGGAGCTGTCTCCATATGACTTGACTAAAGGTAGAATTACGTATCGGTTTATTAAATAAAAACGGAGGCAAACATGAAGGTTAGACCATCTGTTAAGCCAATGTGCGAACATTGCAAGGTCATTAAGAGACATGGTCGTGTTATGGTTATTTGCCCTGCAAATCCAAAGCACAAGCAACGTCAAGGTTAATTTTAGAAAGTAGGAGGTGCATTTTATGGCACGTATCGCTGGTGTTGACTTACCAAGAGATAAAAGAGTTGTTATCGCTTTAACTTACATTTACGGTATCGGTGAACACACTGCACAAGAAATCTGTGCAGCAGCCGGTGTATCTGAAGACATTCGTTCAAAGGACTTGACCCCAGAACAACAAGAAAAGCTTCGTGTAGAAGTCGACAAGTACCGTGTTGAAGGTGACTTGCGTCGTGAAGTAAGCATGAACATTAAGCGTCTTGTTGATATCGGTTCATACCGTGGTATCCGTCACCGTCGCGGTCTTCCAGTTCGTGGTCAAAACACCAAGAACAACGCACGTACTCGTAAGGGTGCTAAGAGAAGCCGTTAATCCAAAAATAATATAAGGAGGTTTATTGATGCCTGCAAAGAAAACTGCTCATAAGCGTCGTGTGAAGAAGCACGTTGAAAGTGGCGTGGCTCACATTCACTCAACGTTTAACAACACTTTAGTTATGATTACTGACGTTCAAGGTAACGCCGTGGCTTGGTCTTCAGCTGGTGCTTTGGGTTTCAAGGGTAGCCGTAAGTCTACTCCATTTGCTGCGCAAATGGCTGCTGAAGCTGCTGCTAAGAGCGCAATTGACCAAGGTATGAAGCACATCGAAGTATCAGTTAAGGGCCCAGGTTCTGGTCGTGAATCAGCAATTCGTGCTCTGCAAGCTGCTGGTCTGGAAATCACTTCAATCCGTGACGTTACTCCAGTACCTCACAACGGTTCTAGACCACCAAAGCGTCGTCGTGTTTAATAAAATCTTACTTTGAGACGTGCGTTTTGAAAGGGGCCCAGTAATGATTGAATTTAAAAAACCAAATATTACCGTCGTGGATCAAGAAGACAGTTACGGTAAGTTTGTCGTTGAACCGCTGGAGCGTGGGTTTGGTACTACCTTAGGTAATTCACTGCGTCGGGTTTTGCTGACTTCTGTCCCAGGGACCGGTTTGGTGAAGGTGAAGATCGATGGTATCTTGCACGAATTCACTACTGTTCCCGGTGTTAAAGAAGACGTAACCAAGATCATCTTGAACCTGAAGAAGCTTGTACTCCGGGCCTACACTGAAGAAGTAAAGACGATCGAACTCGATGTTGAAGGTCCAGCTACGGTAACTGCTGAAGATTTGAAGGCTGATGCTGATGTTGAAGTCTTGAATCCTGACCAATACATTTGTACCATCGCTCAAGGTGGCCACCTGCACATGTGGATTGATGTCTGCAACGGCCGGGGCTACGTACCAGCCAGCGAAAACAAGACTGATGAAATGTTCATCGGCGACATTCCAGTTGACTCACTTTTCTCACCAATCGAAAAGGTCAACTACCAAGTTGAATCAACCCGGGTTGGTAAGAGAGAAGACTTTGACAAGCTTACCCTGGAAATTTGGACAAATGGTTCAATCGCTCCGAATGACGCCCTCAACTTTGCCGCCCGTGTTCTGGTCGAACACTTCAAGGTCTTCGAATCAGCTGACGCTGCTGCCGAAATCGGCGAAGTTATGGTAGAACAGGAGAACGACCAAAAGGAAAAGAAACTCGAAATGACTATCGAGGACCTGGACCTTTCAGTTCGTTCATACAACTGCTTGAAGCGGGCTGGCATCAACACCTTGCAAGACTTGACTGTTAAGTCAGAAGCAGAAATGATGCGGGTACGCAACCTGGGACGTAAATCATTGGAAGAAGTTAAGAATAAATTGGCAGACCTAGGTCTTTCACTTCGTCAAGAAGACTAGTCTGCAATAAAGGAGGCACATTAATGTCATACCGTAAATTAGGTTGGGACAGTAGTCAAAGAAAAGCTATGCTCCGTGAAATGACTACCCAATTGATCATTAACGAACGCATCGTCACTACTGAAGCTCGCGCTAAGGAAGTACGTCGCACTGCTGAAAAGATGATCACTTTGGGCAAGCGCGGTGACTTGGCTGCAAGAAGAAAGGCTGCTGCTTTTGTACGTAACGAAATCGCTGATATCCACGAAGAAGGCGACGAAGTAGTTGTTAAGTCAGCACTTCAAAAGCTCTTCAGCGACGTAGCTCCTCGTTACAAGGACCGTAACGGTGGTTACACCCGGATCATGAAGCTGGCAGTTCCTCGTAAGGGTGACGCAGCTCCTATGGTAGTTTTGGAATTGGTTTAATTCTCAAGCTGCAAATTTAATACTTTTTGAAATTATTCATGAAAGTGAGAATAAGCGCGATGATGATGGGGAAACCTTAGTCTAGCTTAGATGGTTCGATATCATCCCTCTTCATGGATGATTTTTTTGGTTCAGTATAAATTCTTGTGTAAATAGAAAATAGGCAACAAAAAAAGAAGGGTTGTCCCTTACAATGTTAATAA
>NZ_AZCR01000069.1 GCF_001433875.1 Lactobacillus delbrueckii subsp. delbrueckii DSM 20074 = JCM 1012 | reverse complement strand
TTTTGTGCTCTGATCCAGTGAAAACGATTTTTCTTACTGGATCGGAACAGTGTTCAGTTTAATTTTACAATCGGCGAAAATTACTTGTTGAAAGTGAGCTTGGACTTGGTTACCGGAGCCAGCTTGTTGGAGTGGACGATCAAGCTATTGTTCATGGTCTGCCACTTCTTTTGCGCGTAGTCGGCATTCTTCTGGTTCTGTTCTGTCAGATAGGCCGTCAGCTTGTCGCCGGACAAAGTCTTGGCTACCTTGTCGCTTTGGGCCAGGTTGGCCTTGAGTTGCTTAGTTACGGCCTTCTTAGTCGGGTTAACGTCCTTGTAGATCAGGTCCGTCTTCTTGCCAGTTGAGCTGTCGATGAACTTCTTGTGCTTGTAGGCTTCAACTACCATGGCCGTGGTTTTGTAAGTCCAGTAGGCGGACTTGGTATTAGTCGGGTCCTGGTACTCGCCGTCAACCTTGTACTGGCTTGGCGTGTCACTGATGTTGGTGTAGAAAGGCAGGTAGACGCTGTTAGCCGGGGAGGCCATGGCCAGCCACTGGATAGCCGCGTATTCCTTAGGCACATTGTTTCTGATCTGCAGGATGTGGGATTCCACGTCAGTTGGCACGTTGATCGGCCGGTAGCCGCCCTTCCACTTGCCGTAGCTGGAGTACTTGGTCCCGGTGAAGTGGGAGGAAAGCACCTGGCCAACCTTGGCCGGACTAACCTTCTTGTCCGGCTTGAGGAAGAGGGTGTAGGACTTCTTAGTAATTGACTGCTTCTTGCTTGGGGTCAAGATTCTCTGCCCGTCCCACATTCTTGGCCGGTTGTAGATGGCGTCGGTCTTGTCGTTGGTTACAAAAGCCTTGGAGTAGTTGACCGTGCTTTTTACATAGCCAGCCAGCTTGATCTTCTTGTTCTGGGACCAGGCCTTAACCTTCTTGACCAGGTTGGTTGAAGCCATGTAGTTCTTAGAGTCCTTGAGGTTGAGCTTGCCGATCACCATTTGGTTAGGGATGACGGCATACTTGTTGTCTGGAACTCTGACAGCTGCCCAGGTGTGGCCGGAGCCGATTTCCATGTACCAGATTTCGTTCTTGTTGCTGAAGATGACCCCGTTCTCGCCAAAAATCCACTGGCCATTAACCTGCTCGCCGTCTGGCGTGCTGGTATAGCGTAGGGCAGTCTTCGGCAAGCTGGTCTTGAAGCCGTTGTCTTCAGAAACATAAGTGGTCGGGCCATTGCTGGTTGCCTGGTGAACATAGAAGTGCTTGGACCAGGCGCCAACGTCTTCATTACGGGCAACCAGGGTTGATTCGTCGGTCGTGGCTTTCTTGCCATCTATTACAGTCGTGCAAGCCTTAACAGGTGTGGCGGTAAAAGCAGCGGCCAGGCCCAGGGCACCGGCAGCCCAAATAAACTTACGCACGATATTTCACCCTATCAAATATAATCCTATCAATCACACAGGAGTGCTTGTTAGCGCTTACTGAAAAAATCATAAGCCTCTCGCCGTTAAATTAAAATCCTATACGAAAAGAGAAACTGCTTTATTAATAAGGAGCTGGGCAAGAAATTATCGGAAAATGAGAAAGGTTTTTACATACAAAATAGGGGATAGCTAGATTATACCGGTTGAAAAAAGGACCGGCTCTTTTTCGGAGCTGGTCCTTTTGCCTGCTAAGCAGGCAAAATAATTAATTTTTTACCGGCTGCTTTCTTCTTGCAGCTGCAGGACCCGGTCAGCGATGGTTTCACTAGTGACCAGGTGGGTGATGATGCCCGACTTGAGGGCGCCTAAGAGGGCTTCAGACTTGAAGCGGTCGTTGACCACGACTAAGCGGACCGGGGTCTTGACGATCTGCTGGTCGGAGATGCCGATGATCTTGTCAGTAATTGAACTGAAGAAGTGGCCTTCATGGTCGTATGGCCGGCCGAAGATCATGCCGGAGATGCTCTTTTGGTGGATGTTCTTGAAGAGGAGTTTCTCGTATTTTTCGTGCAGGAATCTTTCTTCTTCAAAGGATTGCAGGGTGCCCAGGCTGGCGACCAGGAGATCCATGTTGTCGTAGAGCTCATCCAGCTGCTCGTAAAAAGGTTCCTTCTTGATCAAGTTGACCAGGTCGGAGTTGGAGGAGTAAAGGGGAGCGGGAAGGGAGCGGAAGTGGCCCCCGCATTGGGCAGCGGCGATGCTTTCCAGCGGATTCTTGCGGCCGTTGCCCTGGAGAGGATAGCCAACCAGCTGGACGAAGGTCAGGTCATTGTTTTTAACTTCCGTAAAGGAGTTGATGATGTCGAGCATGGTCGTGCCCCAGGTGATTCCGACGTTCTTGCTGGACTGCATGTAGCTCTGGATCTGTTCAGCGGCAAATCTGACGATCTTTTCGCTGTCCTGGTTCTTAGTCTCCAGCTTCTTTAAGATAAAGGCTTCCTTGAGGCCAAACTGCTGGCGGAAACTCTTTTCCAGGCCGGGATTCCGCTTGGCTTCTTCCTTGATGTTGATCTGGACGATGCCGGTCTTTTCAGCATCGCTTAAGGCCTTGTCGATGAGGTAGCGGGACAGGTTGTATTTGGCGGAAATTTCGGCGATGTTGAGTTTGCTGATATAGTAGTCGTGTGCGATGTTCGCAAGCTGGTCGTTGCTGAGCTGCATGATTTCCTCCCAATTTTAGACATTTAAAAGACTATTTAAATATTGTAAAACAAAAGGTTACTTTTGTAAAATAAGTAAAAAGGTATCACTTTCTGAAAAAGGGAAAAAGAACTAAAAAGGGTAAAAAAGAAGGGGGAATCAATCGATTCCCCCTTCGGCATTGTCTGATTTTAGTACCAGTTGTGAGCCAGCCAGAATCTCTTGGCGTTGACCCATGAACCGTAACGGCCGTAAACGTAGCGGTCAGCAGTCCGTTCTTGGTTCTTCTTGGACAGGTCACCGCCCAGGTAAGAAATCAAGAGTTGGTAGCGGCCGTAACAACTGCCGTTTCTGGCAGTGTAATAACCGCCTGATTCCCGCATAGCGATCCAGTACTTAGCTGCCTTTTCAGCTGACTTCTTAGCAGCCTTCTTCTTAGCGGCAGCTTTCTTCTTGGCAGCGGCCCTCTTCTTAGCGGCGGCTTTCTTCTTGGCAGCGGCCTTCTTCTTAGCGGCGGCTTTCTTCTTGGCAGCAGCCTTCTTCTTAGCGGCGGCAGCAGCCTTCTTAGCGGCAGCTTCAGCAGCCTTCTTAGCCGCGTCGTCTTGCTGGTCAGTTGCCTGGCTTTGGCCAGCGCTGGCAGTTACAGCTGCGGTAGCGGCCTTAGTAGTCTTCTTAGTTGCCTTCTTCTTAGTAGTCTTCTTTTTAGTAGTCTTCTTTTTAGTAGTCTTCTTAGCAACCTTCTTGACTGCCTTCTTCTTGGAAGTCTTCTTCTTGCTCTTCTTAGTAGTCTTCTTAGCCTTCTTAGTGGTTTTCTTTACCGTGCTGGTTGAAGTCGCGCTAGAAGCAGAAGTGCTTGCGCTTGCTGAAGCAGCAGTAGCTGAGCTTTGGTTAGCAGCGCTAGACTGGCTTGCGGCCTGGTCTTGGCTGGCTTGTTGGTCTTGACTAGTTGCAGTTGCTGATT
Source organism: Lactobacillus delbrueckii subsp. delbrueckii DSM 20074 = JCM 1012 (assembly GCF_001433875.1). Classification (GTDB taxonomy): domain Bacteria; phylum Bacillota; class Bacilli; order Lactobacillales; family Lactobacillaceae; genus Lactobacillus; species Lactobacillus delbrueckii. The sequence continues at coordinate 3,778 of NZ_AZCR01000069.1, read as the reverse complement.
GTTGGGTAGAACTTGCGTCATTAGTAGCCGCTGAAACGTTAGCGGCGGGAGCAACCACGAGGGCAGCTGCAAAAGCAGTTGCTGATAAAACTTTCTTGAAATTGTGTTTGAACGTCATATAGTAGAAACTCCTCACATGCTTCTCTTAAAAACTAAGTCTATGCTACTAAAGGAATATGACAGGAGTGTTACAAAACGACCACAGCTCGTTAACAATCAGGTAAAATGAACATTTTTTTGGCAAAAAGATCATAAAAAAGTCGAAGATAGGGCTGAAATTATCATTTTAAGCGCTTTAAATTAGCTATACAGATAAGTAACATTAGTAACAATTGTCAAGAGACTGCAATAAAAGGAAAAGGCCAGCTGCTAGACTGGTCTTTTACATATGCAATTATTTCACAAATGGAAGTAATTTCCGTTAGAAACTGAATTGGCTGATCGAGTTCAAGGGGCTGAGGTAGACGAAGCTCAGCTTGACCCGCCGGGTTAGCCGGGTTAATTCAGTCAGCAGCCCTTGCTGCTCCTTGGTAAAGCGGAGCTGGTTGAGGTTGGCTTTTTCTGCCATGGCCAGCTTAACTGGAGACAGGATCTTCTGTCTGGTTAAGTAGCTGGGTACATCGTCTTGCTTAAGGGCCATGACGCTACCATGTACCCGCAAGGTCGGGCCTGGTGGTGTACGCGTTTTTTTAATGCTGGCAGGGGAAAAGATATTTTGCGTTAAATGGGCTTTATTTAGCCTTTTTTGCTAGAATAGAGAAATATACGCGAGGAAAAATCAGACGCGGATTATAGGAGGAAACAATGGCTGTTAAGCGTTTTTACGAAACATTCCATCCAGATCACTACGATCTATACATCGACGTTGACCGGGCAGCAAGATCTTTCTCAGGGACTTCCACCATCCATGGTGAAATCCAGGAAGAAACTGTCTTGGTCCACCAAAAGTACATGACCATCAGCAAGGTCACTGTTGACGGCAAGGAAGTGCCGTTTACTTTTGGCGACGACTTTGAAGGCATCAAGATCGAAGCCGGCAAGACTGGGGAAGCGGTCATCGCGATCGACTACTCAGCGCCTTTGACTGACACTATGATGGGGATCTACCCGTCCTACTACCAAGTTGATGGCGTCAAGAAGGAACTGATTGGGACCCAGTTTGAAACTACTTTTGCCCGGGAAGCCTTCCCATGTGTTGACGAACCAGAAGCTAAGGCAACCTTCTCCCTCGCCCTCAAGTTCGACGAACACGAAGGCGAAACTGTTTTGGCCAACATGCCAGAAGACCGGGTAGAAAACGGCGTGCACTACTTTAAGGAAACTGTCCGTATGTCCAGCTACCTGGTTGCTTTTGCCTTTGGTGAAATGCGGTCATTGACCACCCACACCAAGAGCGGGGTCTTGATCGGGGTTTACTCAACTCAAGCCCACACTGAAAAGGAACTGACCTTCTCCTTGGACATTGCCAAGCGGGCAATTGAATTCTACGAAGACTTTTACCAAACTCCATATCCGCTGCCGCAATCACTGCAGCTGGCCCTGCCTGACTTCTCAGCCGGTGCCATGGAAAACTGGGGTCTGGTAACCTACCGGGAAGCCTACCTGCTTTTGGACCCGGACAACACCACTCTGGAAATGAAGAAGCTGGTTGCGACTGTGGTGACCCACGAACTGGCCCACCAATGGTTCGGTGACCTGGTAACCATGGAATGGTGGGACAACCTTTGGCTGAACGAAAGTTTCGCCAACATGATGGAATACCTGTCAGTTGACCACCTGGAACCTAACTGGCACATCTGGGAAATGTTCCAGACTTCTGAAGCAGCGGCTGCCTTGACCCGGGATGCAACCGACGGGGTACAGTCAGTGCACGTGGAAGTTAATGACCCGGCTGAAATCGACGCCCTCTTTGACGGGGCCATCGTTTACGCCAAGGGGTCAAGAATGCTGGTCATGGTCCGGTCACTTTTGGGCGATGAAGCTTTGAGAAAGGGCTTGAAGCGCTACTTTGACGAGCACAAGTTTGGCAACGCGGCAGGTGACGACCTCTGGGATGCCTTGTCAACGGCCACTGACTTGAACATTGGGGAAATCATGCACACTTGGCTGGACCAGCCAGGCTACCCAGTGGTGAATGCTTTTGTTGAGGACGGCCACTTGAAGCTGACTCAGAAGCAATTCTTCATCGGTGAAGGCAAGGAAGTCGGCCGCAAGTGGGAAATTCCGCTTAACGCTAACTTCAAGGCACCGAAGATCATGTCAGACGTTGAACTTGACCTGGGTGACTACCAGGCTCTGCGGGCAGAAGCCGGCCACGCTCTGCGCTTGAACGTGGGCAACAACTCCCACTTCATCGTGAAGTACGACCAGACTTTGATGGACGACATCATGAAGGAAGCCAAGGACTTGGATCCAGTTTCCCAATTGCAATTGCTGCAAGACCTGCGGCTTTTGGCAGAAGGCAAGCAAGCTTCATACGCTGACGTGGTACCAGTTCTGGAACTCTTCAAGAACTCAGAAAGCCACATTGTCAACGATGCTCTGTACACGACTGCTGCTAAGCTGCGGCAATTTGCCCCAGCCGGCAGTGAAGCTGACAAGAACCTGCGGGCTCTGTACAACGACTTGTCCAAGGACCAAGTTGCCCGTTTGGGCTGGCTGCCTAAGGCAGGGGAAAGCGATGAAGACATTCAGACCCGGCCATACGTTTTGTCTGCTAGCCTTTACGGCCGCAACGCTGATTCAGAAAAGCAAGCCCACGAAATCTACGTGGAATACGCTGATAAGTTGGCAGAACTGTCCGCTGATATCCGGCCATACGTTTTGATCAACGAAGTTGAAAACTACGGGTCAAGCGAATTGACTGACAAGCTGATCGGTTTGTACCAGGCAACCAGTGACCCATCATTCAAGATGGACCTGGAAGCCGCGATCGTGAAGAGCAAGGACGAAAGCGAACTGAAGAAGATCGTTTCCTGGTTCAAAAACGCTGAAATCGTTAAGCCGCAGGACTTGCGCGGCTGGTTCAGCGGCGTTTTGTCCAACCCGGCAGGTGAACAGCTGGCCTGGGACTGGATCAGAGACGAATGGGCATGGTTGGAAAAGACGGTCGGCGGCGACATGGAATTCGCTACCTTCATCACTGTCATCTCCCGCGTCTTCAAGACCCAGGAACGCTACGACGAATACAACGCCTTCTTTACTGACAAGGAAAGCAACATGCTGCTGAACCGGGAAATCAAGATGGACCGGAAGGTCATCGCTAACCGGGTAGACTTGATTGCCAGCGAACAAGCTGACGTCAACGCCGCGGTTGCTGCTGCTTTGCAAAAGTAATTAAATAGAGCATAAGAAAACTGTTTCCGGTAAGAGCTGGAAACAGTTTTTTTATGTATTCAACTTGTCTGCAATCGGTTACAATATAGATGTAAATACTATCGTACATTCTTTGAGGTAATAAAATGAACAACGATTTTAAAGATATCATGCAAAACAGAAAGTCTATCCGGCACTATGATTCCAGCGTGAAGATTTCCCGTGACGAATTGCTGGAAATCATTAATGAATCTATCTCTGCTCCAAGTGCCTGCAACCTGCAGTCCTGGCACTTTGTTATTGTCGACACTCCAGAAGGCAAGAAGAAGCTTCACGATTTCCTAATGCCGTTCAATTACCCTCAAGTTGACACTGCTCCAGTCACGATCATGGTTTTCGGTAACACTAAGTCATATCTGAAGTATCGTGACCTGTGGAATGGCATGGTAGAAGAAAAGAAGGT
>NZ_AZCR01000068.1 GCF_001433875.1 Lactobacillus delbrueckii subsp. delbrueckii DSM 20074 = JCM 1012 | reverse complement strand
TTTTTGTGCTCTGATCCAGTGAAAACGATTTTTCTTACTGGATCGGAACAGTGTTCAGTTTAATTTTACAATCGGCGTTTCATTTTGTTTCCGTGTCATTACCAAAACCGCCAGCAAGTAGAAGACTACCCCAGTAACCAGCAGAACTGCTACTGACACCCAGGCAGGCGCGGTGTGGCCGTCATAGACGAAGACAATCCCAAACATTTCCCTGATCTCTTTTAGTACACTTGCCGGTTGATTAGCAAAGTTCGCTTTAATTGCAGGCTTCATCAAAAGCTGCCGGTAAAGTACCGCTGAATGAGCACATGGGAAGTACTTTACCAGCCATTGAACGTTGTCTGGCAAGCTGCCGATTGGAATGTATGCCCCAACCAATGTATGCCCCAACCAAAAAGCCGATCAAGGTCCCAACTACCGTGCTTGCGGCTGAGTAGGAGCTGTTGGTCTTCAAGAAAGAAATCATAAAGGAAGCAATCGCTGATGATGCAAAGGCTGATAAGACAATTACAGCAAATAACTTTAGTAAAGTCCCCACATCCAGTACTGCCCCGCCGGCCAGACCAAGGTAGATTTCTCCAAAAATTAAGGTAAAAATGGACATGATGATGCTGATGATGAAGCCGGTCACGATATAGCCGCCCGCGACATGTCTTCTGCTGACCGGAGATGAATAAAAGTCCTTGATCGCCTTATTCTCCCGGTCGCTGATCATCACCCCATATGCTCCTAAACTCGTAGTGATCGACGCCGAAGCCAGCATCCCTGCTAGCATCCAAGCCCGCATCAAGCGATTGGGATGCGGCAGAAACTTTAGCCCGCTATTCACCGAATCACCAATGAATAAGATGTAGAGGGCAAAAATGATAATGACACTCAGCATTGAGAAGAATACTGAAGCTTTGTCTCTAAAGTAAATCTTGAGATTCCTTTTGACCATCGCGCTCATTCTCTTAGCCTCCTCCCTGTAATATTCAAGAATACGTCATCCATCGTTCCATGCAGGACTTCAAAACTTTGCAATTGGTCCCGTATTCCTTCTACGATATCAATGGCATCCATGGTGTTCCTCAGTTCTACCTCATAGTGGTCGGCCACCTTATTCCAATTAAGTGATAAAGACGACAGAATATTGTCTAAATTCTGCTCTTTCTTCGGATACGGCTTCAGCCGGTCATAGCTGTAGAGCTCTTTCAAGCTGATCGGACTGCCTTCAGCGACAATCTTCCCGTGGTCCAGTATTAGCACATAATCCGCTGCGGATGCTTCTGCCATATAGTGCGTCGTCAAAAAGATGGTCATCCCCTGCTCTTTTTGCAGGCGCTGGATCGTTTCCCAAATGTGCTGCCTGGTTTGCGGATCAAGGCCCGTCGTTGGTTCATCTAGGAAAAGGATTTTCGGTGTATTTAAGAGCGCTCTGGCGATATCTGGCGATATCTACCCGCCTCCTTTGCCCACTGGACAATTTTTCCGTATTGCCGCTTAAGCATGTCATTAATCTCCGTATATTCGCTTGCCCGGGCAACAGCAGCTTTTACTTCTGCCTTGCTGTGATAGTAAAAGCCAGCGCGAAGAGTTAAATTCTCAAGCACTGTAAGCCGCTTATCCAGCAGTCCTTCTTGAAAGACGATCCCGATCCTGTGCCTGCGTCTTCATGTTAAGCCCGGCCAACTTGATCTCACCAGAATCGAACTTGGTCAAAGTCGACAGGCAGTCAACTGTTGTAGATTTACCGGCCCCATTTGGGCCAAGGAAGGCAAATAGCTCGCCTTCGCGGACTGCAAAGGAGATGTCATTGACGACTTTCAAGTCCCCATAGGACTTAGATAGGTTTCTAACCTCAATAGCATTCTTCACTATTTTGCAACCCCCTTTCTATTTATTTTTCTAAGTTAATTCTACATCTTTTAATATTTTCTTGGGTTAAATCTAGGTAAGATGCAAAAATAGGCGGCTAAGTTGAAAAAAGCTGGAATAAGAAAAGGCCACGCTGGTTAGGCGTGACCCTTTAGGTGATGTTAAGTGAGTTATTTTGATCGAGATATATTTCAATCAGCAAGAGAGAGTTAAGAATGCTTCATGTTAAAATTAATAGTAACTAGATACTATTTAGAGGTGGCATCATGCAAATTAGACGCGCGCAATTTAAAGACATTACAGCAATTATGAAGCTGCTGAGCCAAGTTTTGGAAATTCACGCTTCGATTCGTCCAGACATTTTTATTCCAGGCACAACCAAGTACACGGTGGAAGAGCTGACGACAATCATTAACGATGACCAGAAAGCAGTTTTTGTCGCGGTTGACGAAGATGATCAAGTGCTCGGCTATGCATTCACTCAGCTGCAAGAGCAGCCTTTTTCAACCAATATGGTTCAGTTTAAGTCACTCTTTATCGATGATCTCTGGGTTCTCTGGGCTGACAGCACCCAGCGCTCCCAAGGCGTGGGCCGGGCCCTGCTTGATTATGTCAAAGCTGAAGCCAAAAGACTGGGATGCTATGAAGTGACGCTTAATGTATGGGAGGGCAATGATTCTGCCATAAACTTCTATAAGAAGAATGGCTTGACGGTCAAAGAAACAAATATGGAATTTATTTTGTAAGCAAAAACCGATCTCAAATTCTGAGACCGGTTTTTAATTCTAGCAAATCACTTTACATAACAAAGTTTATGTAGATATGTTTACTTAAAAATGTATAGCGCTGATAAAGCGATTCTGTTACTCTTAAAAAGTTAAAGTTGATCACCTGGCACATTTAAGCGCAATAGAACTCACTTCTTAAAAAGGTGTATTTTATCCCAAACGGAAAGACTTCAAATCTTCTTCCATGCTTTCATCTTCCAAGCCAATATATCTCAGAGTAGTGGTTGGGCTGCTGTGGTTCAGCATCTTCTGCAGCTTGTACAAGGCCCGGGGATCTGGATCACCTGTTGGGGTTGTCGCGCTCTTGATGTAGTGGTAGCCAAAAGTTTTTCTTAGAGTGTGGGTACCAACTGTATTGGGATCAATCTCGCACTGCCGGGCGGCCCGCTTCAAATCTTTATAGAATGACTTTCCTTCAATATGCCCCTCCCCTTTTCTAGAAGGGAAGAGCCAGTCACTTGGCTTCAGCTGCATCTGGTCAATGTAATTTTCCAAGTCCTGGCTGATATTGCCAATATAGGCATGCCGGTTCTTGTGGGTCTTGGTTTCAACCAGGTTGTACCATTCCCCGTCTTCAATGTCTGACACCTTGGCCTTGACGATGTCGGAGATCCGGAGACCCGTATTGATTCCGAAGACAAAAATCATAGCATTCCGCAGGCCATTCCTGTTTTGCCCGGTAACTGTCCCGGTCCCAAATTGCAGAGCCCGTTTCATAGCGTTGATTTCCTTTGCCGTTTTCAGCGGCCGGATATTTCTGCTGCTCTCTGTTTTTTTAACTTTTCGGCCCATTTTGCTAGCAAAATCCTCCCCTCATTGAATGCGTCTTTATGTATTTATTCTAGCACAAAGGTGCATTGAAGCGGAAAAAATGTCAAAAATTCCGTCCTAACTAATCAAGATTTGAATGCGTAAAAATGCTTATTTTTACGCATTCGGTAAAAAAACGATTTTCCGCCAAAAATGCTGAGAAAAGCTCTCATTTGCGCGCAAATTTTTTAAGATGATTACTTGCCCTTTTTCCCGCAAATGAGGTTAAAAAGAGTTAGGCAAAGTTTCAACTAAAAAGCGGCATCCCCTCACGAAAAATTCTGCAGGGATGCTGCTTAGTAGCTATTCAATTTTATCTACTTCGGTAGCATATATTTGGTAGCTCTGCCTTCCCCGACTTTGATTAGGTACTCTTTCTTTACCAAAGAGTTTATCAGCCGCAAGCTTTTGGTTCTGCCGAATCCAACCACTTCATTTATCTTGCTAGTAGTTTCGTTTCCAGATTGAACGGCTTGATAAATTCTGCCTTCATCCTCAGAAAGATTGACTGGCACCGATTGTAAAAGCGGCAAAATGATCACGATTGAGTTCTCAAAGATACGAACCAAATTGATACCACGAAAATGGTTGTGATCAGCCAAAAGTGCACCAGCTGGAGCGAAAAAACGTGCAGGGATGCTGCTTATTTGCTCATAAATCCAACTTGGCAGAATACTTGATGATCACCGATCCGTCATGGCCTAAAACGGAACTGCTGAAGTCTTCCTGGTAAAAAGGCGGGACAACTTTTGCCTTGCTTCTTAAATATTCCAGTGCCTTCGGTCCATTGCCAGCAACATCGTCGTTCTCCATTTCCTGGTAAAAGCAGGCATACTTTCCAGCCACTTTGACGTAATTGCCTTCTTTTCTTTCTACTACTTTAAAAAAGCGGCTGATTTCTGCCTTTTCAAAGTCATCGACGATCACCCCATATCTAGGCCCGAAGCTGATTGGATTCAGCGAAACACCATGCCTAAAAGGACTGACTTCCAGGTATTCTTCCGGGCAAGTCTCAACTGCCACTTTTTTTAAACCAGTCTGCTTCAAGTCACTGATTCTCTGGTCAAAAAATTCTAAGCTTGACTTGATCTTCCCCAGCTCAGCCATCTCTCTTTCGACTGCTTCCTGCTGCTTGCCTAAATACTTCTGCCGTTCATTCAAATCCTTTAAGGCGAAAAAGTCCCCAACCTCCTGCAGGCTGCTGCCCAATTTCTCCAGCAGGCGGATCGTCGCAACTTGGTCCACCTGTTCCAGCCGGTAGTAGCGGTAGCCATTATCTTTGACAACTGCTGGCTGCAAAAGTCCTTTTGCTTCATAGACATAAAGTGCCTTCTTAGTGACAGCACACATTTTGGCAAAATCCCCGGTTTTAATTAATTCCTCGTCCATGTCAATCTCTTTCCTTACTAAAACTCTCCAGCCCTTGACTATTCCCTTAGGGCATAGTTTACCCTAAAGGTATAAACTTTGAAAGCAGGTAAGAAAAATGACAGAAGAATTGAAAAAGAAAGTCTGGGCCTTCAGCCTGCCCATGATCAGCGAGCTGTTTGTCCAGCAGCTCTACAGCGTCATCGACATGGCCATCATCGGCCGCTATCTGGGAGCCAGGGAATTAGGCGCCGTGGGCAACGCGGCCAATATCATCATGCTTTTCCTGATTGCCTCCGGCGGCTTTGAAATGGCGGTTGACGTCATGGTCTCCCGGCTGTTAGGGGCCGGCAAAAAAGAAAAAGTCGCCATGGCCCGGGATACCCTCTTTCTCAGTGCTATTAGCGGTCTGGTCTTAGTGGTAATTGCCTGGATTTCCCTGCCTGCCCTTTATAAGGCAGTGTCTTTACCGGAAAACATGGTGGGGGATGCCCTCCTATATGGCCGGGTCTACCTCTTTGCCCTGCCGATCATCTACATCTATGACGTTGACCGGGCTATCTTAATCTCCAATGAGCGGGCCAAAATCTCCTTCTATCTCCTGGCAACTTCCAGCATCTTAAACCTACTATTAAATCTTCTTTTCATTCTCGTCTTGCAGCTGGGTGTATTAGGTTCAGCCCTGGGCACGGTTTTAGCCCAAGGGATCACCATGTTGGTCACCCTCTACCTTTTGGCAAAAATGGACCGGCAGGAAGAAGAGCCTGTCTCCCCTAAACCTGACCTCTCCTGGACAAAAATCAAGTCCATCCTTCATATCGCCCTGCCAACCATCTTCCAGCAATTCTCGATCACCTCCGGCGCAACATTGGTTCAGGCCTGGGTCAACCCCTTTGGCCAGGAGGCAATCTTGGGCTATGTCGCTATCGTCAAGGTCATGAACCTGGCCCGGATCGTCCTGGTTGGCTTTGCCCAGACGTTAACTCTGATGACGGCTCAGTTATTGGCGGCAAAAACGTACTCTGCTGTTAAAGCAGTTTACCGCTACTGCAGCAATGTCTCCCTCATCTACTGGCTGGTCAGCTCAGCCCTGTCAGTCATCTTCTGCCAGCTATTAGCAGGCATGTTCTTTGATCCAGGCCAAAACCAGGCAGCTTACTCCTTTTTCAGAGTTTACCTCTATGCTTTTGTTGGTATCCAGCTTTTCTCCATCTTCAAGTTCTTGAATGAAGGATTGCTCAGAAGCATGGCTTTGATGAAGGAATACCTCTACTACAACTTGGGTGAATTAGCCCTTAAGCTAGCCGCTACCTGGCTGCTTTTAACGCCTCTTCAGACTAATGCTTTCTGGGGCGCGGAACTGGGAGCCAGAATCATCTGCGTCTTGGGCTCAACCATCTTGGTTATTAAAGAAATACGAGCTTTAGAAGCAATAGAAAAAGCCGGTTAATACCGGCTTTTTCTCTGCAGTCATAAATGTAGTAAAGAAAGAAGATTACCGGGCCCCGGCGGTCGCTCTCAGCTTTCTTGTAGAAATTCTTCCTTGGATTTGCGCATGGCCTTGTCTGCCTGGTAGAGCAGGTCACTGACATTTAAGTGGTCGTCCTTTGCCGGCTTGATCCCGATTGAAACGTGGTAGCATTGCTTTCTCAAGTTAGAAAGGATTTGGTCAGACTTTGCTTGGACTTTGTCCAAGCGCTCGTCTAAGGTAATTGCTAAAAACTCATCCCCGCCAAAGCGGAAAGACAGGTCTTGCCCGAAGCTTTTGGCTAATTCACTAACCAGGGCAATCAACATCCGGTCCCCGGCTTCATGGCCAAACTTGTTGTTGGTTTCGTGCAGGCCATTGACGTCGCAGAAGACATAAGTAACGCTCTCTTGAGCTGCTTGCAAAAGATTATTAATCTCGTGTTGGTAATAGTTGCGGTTTCTGATCCCGGTTACGAGGTCGTTCTCACTGAGGAATTCGCTCTTTTCCACGTCCAGCCCGCAGGCGACCATTAATATTTCCTGCACCCAGGCCTTGAGTAGGTGGCCGAAGTTAAGGCCTAGCAGACCGCCGCAGATAATGGCGGTGACGTTGCTTACTGTTCCGATTCCTGGCATTTGTTTCACCTCAGTCAAAAGTATAGCATAGAAGCGGAAAACTTTTTAATTTAAATATCATTTTAATAATGAAAAAGCGAATATTCGTGATTATCCAGACAAATCAAGCTTTCACCTAGATAAATCAACGATTACCAACTAAATGCATATAAAATATGCAGCTTTCGTAATGAAGATCAAGAAAACTACTTGCAAGCCTTGCATCTATCCTTTATACTATTGAAAAAACAGAAAGGAAGCAGCAAAAATGGCCGCATTTATTAACATTAACCCAGATATCTGCCCAGCTTCATTTGCTGTTCCTTTTCCATTTTTTCAAATTATTAATATTTCATCACTTAAGACATGTTGATATGACCCCCGAAATTAGGACACTAATTTCGGGGGTTATTTTCATGACTAAATACACTAAAGAAATCAAACTTGCTA
>NZ_AZCR01000067.1 GCF_001433875.1 Lactobacillus delbrueckii subsp. delbrueckii DSM 20074 = JCM 1012 | reverse complement strand
TGACCGCATTTACCGGCGTAGATAGTCAAAATCTGCCAGATGTTATGGTAAGTGTTCAATTTATTCTTGCAATTGGCGAAAATATAATTTACACTATTTTCAAATTAGCATTAGTTTGAATCATCGTGAGAGAGATGTCAATCTACATTTCCTAGCCCAGCAATTTCTGGTACAAGGCGTAAGTCCGGGCGTCGTAGGCCACCATGATTACCCGCATTTCGTAATCCTTGTGTTCTCTCAGCCACTTGCGGACCTCACCGAAGGCCACCTTGCTGGCCGCGTCCAGCGGATAGCCGTAGACCCCGGTTGAAATCGCGGAAAAAGCGACCGAGTGCAGGCCATTTTCCTTGGCCACCCGCAGGCTGTTTCTGTAGCAGGCCGCCAAAAGCAGGGGATCGCTGTGTGAACCCGAGTAAACCGGCCCTACAGTATGGATGATGTACTTAGCCGGCAGGTTAAAGCCCGGCGTGATCTTGGCCTCACCCGTCTCGCAGCTGCCCAAGGCCCGGCAGGCCTCATTCAATTCAGGTCCCGCTGCCCGATGGATAGCCCCATCGACGCCACCGCCGCCCCGCAGTTCCCGGTTAGCCGCGTTGACGATCGCGTCCACCTTCAAAGTCGTGATATCCCCTTGCCAGATTTCTAAATTCATTAGTCCTCTTCTTCCTCCTCTAAGTACATTTCCCGGAACTTTTCCAAGTCAGCCTGCTTAAAGCCCAGTTTTCTGGTAAAAAATTTGTCAAAACTGCCCCAGCCCTGCCGGATAGTCTCCGTGATCCCTTTAACCGCGGGTCCTTCGCCCCGGGTCACATTCATCTTCGCGATCACCTGCGACAGCTTCTCATTAGTCGGATGCTGCTTCTCAATGGAAAAATCGTACAACTCATCCGTCAGCAAATAGTCCTCCGCGATGGTCTTGTCGTCCACGCCCAGAGCCATCAAGATCAAAATACTGATGATCCCCGTCCGGTCTTTCCCGGCCGCGCAGTGGTAGACCAAGGCCTGGTCCTCCGGCAGCTTCAGCAATTCCTCAAAGACCCGTTTGATCCCCTCTTCTGAATGCTCATTTAACAAAACCTGCTGGTAGATCTTAGGCAGGTAGTCGTCAAATTCCGGCAGATGGTGAAAAAGGCGCAAGAAAGGATGGGCCTGGTTGAAGCGGTCCCCTTCAGCGTAAAGGCCAATATTCACAAAACGGACCCCCGGCCAGAGTAGGTCGGGGTAGTCCCGCTGCTCCCGGCTGGACCGCAGGTCACAGTCCACCGTAATACGCAGGTTGGCCAGCTTGACCCGGTCCCTGGCTGACATCTCGTTTAAAGCCGCCGACCGGTAGATCTTCCGCCACTTAACCCGGCGGCCGTCCAAGCCTTGATAACCGCCCAGGTCACGGAAGTTGACCGGCATGTCCAGTTCAATTACCCTTTGCATCTCCATCCGGCATCCCTCTTTTCCAAAAATCCGCGAAAAATTCTTCTCCCTTCCATTTTAGTTTTCCCAGAATTTTTTGGCAAAAAAATCGCCCCAGCTTAAGCCGGAGCGAAAATCTTATTCTAAAAACTTATCCCTAAGCCTGTCCAAGTCTCCTTGGCCAAAGCCCAGGCTGGCAAAATAGCGGTCAAATCCGCCCCAGGTCTGCCGGATCGTTTCCGTAATCCCGTAAAAAGCCGTTTGGCTGACCTGGGTCTGGTTCATCTTGGCAATCTGCTGGCCCAAGCGGTCGTTCCCATCCGCCTCATCCCAGTCCCAGCTGTATTCCCGGCTGAGCAGATAGTCCCGCAGGATTTCCCGGTCTTCCAGGCCCAAAGCCATCAAAACGATCACCGACACCATCCCCGTCCGGTCCTTGCCCATGGAGCAGTGGTAGATCAAGGCTTCATCATCTTCCAGGGTCAGCATTTCCTTAAAAATCTTCCGCATCACCAGGCCCGTTCTGGGGGCGACAAGGTTCTGCTGGTAAGCCATGGCCAGATAGGACAATTTAGGCAGCTTGACCGAATACTTCTCCCAGGCTGCCTCAGCTTCTTCCTCTTCATCCCCGCTCTCGCTGTAAAAGTGGGCGTCGACCAGTTTAGCCCCGGGCCAGAGCTTGTCCGGGAAGTTGTCCTGTTCATGCCGGGAGCGCAGATCGCAGTCCACCACAATCTTCCGCCGGGCCAGTTCCGCCTGGTCTGCCTTGGTCAAGTGGCTGAGTGACCCCGACCGGTAGAGCCGACCCCACTTGACAGTCCGGCCGTCGTGGCTGACATAGCCGCCCAAATCCCGGCAATTGTATCCGGCCTCTAACTTTACGATCCGCTTTGGCATTTTTTATCCCTTCATCCTGTTAAACGTTAAAAACTAAAAATCTTTCCCGTGGGCAAAGACCCGGGTGGCCAGAACCGCCCGCTGCCAGCCCGCGTAGAGCTGGTCTCTTTCCGCCTCTTCCATCTTTGGTGCAAAGGCGGCCCCGGTCTTGGCAATTTCCTTCAAGCTATCTAGGTCTTGCCAGTAGCCGACGGCTAAACCTGCCAGAAAGGCGGCCCCCAGGCCAGTGGTTTCCAAATCCGCTGCTCGCTCGATCTTCTTGCCTAATAGGTCTGCCTGGAACTGGAGGAGGTAGTTGTTGTTTGAAGCCCCGCCGTCGACTCTGAGGACCGGAATCTCAATGCCCGAGTCCTTCTGCATGGTGTCGACCACATCCCGGGTCTGGTAGCCCAAGGACTGCAGGGTTGCCTTGATCAAGTCCTTGTCACTGCTGCCTCTGGTCAAGCCAAAAATCGCCCCCCGGGCTTCACTGTCCCAGTATGGTGCCCCCAAACCAGTAAAGGCGGGAACCACATAGACTTCATTGGCGTCTTTAGATTCCAGGGCCGCCTGCTCTGATTCAGGAGCTGAGTTCAGCAGCTTGACCGAGTCTCTCAGCCACTGGATGGCTGACCCGGCCACGAAGACTGACCCTTCCAAAGCATAGTTTACTTGATCGCCCAGCTTGTAGCCAATAGTCGTCAGCAAATTATTCTTGGATTCAATCGGTTCCTCCCCCGTGTTCATCACGATGAAAGACCCGGTCCCGTAGGTGTTCTTGACCATACCCGGCTTGACGGCCAATTGGCCAAACAAGGCTGCCTGCTGGTCCCCGGCCATCCCGGCGATCGGCACTCTGCCGCCGAAGAACTGGTAAGGGTCAGTTTCCCCGTAGACTTCAGAATTTGATTTAACCTCCGGCAGCATGGCCCGCGGAATCTTCAGCAGGGCCAGGATCTCCTGGTCCCAGGTCAAATCATGAATGTTAAAGAGCATGGTCCGGCTGGCATTGGTGCAGTCAGTTACATGGACCTTGCCCCGGGTCAGCTTCCAGACCAGCCAGGTGTCGATCGTGCCAAAAAGCAGCTCTCCTTTTTCCGCCCTTTCCTGGGCCCCTTCCACATTGTCCAAAATCCAGCGGATCTTCGTGGCAGAGAAGTAAGGGTCGATCACCAGGCCCGTCTTTTGCCGGATCATCTCGCTGTAGCCGTCCTTAACTAGCTTTTCCGCGATATCGCTAGTTTGCCGGGACTGCCAGACGATGGCCGGATAGATTGGCCGGCCCGTCTCCTTGTCCCAGACCACCGTGGTTTCTCTTTGGTTGGTAATCCCGATGGCCGCCAGTTGGTCCGGCCGGATGGCGGAGTTGATCAGGGCCGTTGACGTCGTGATCTGGACTGCGTTCCAGATTTCCTCAGCATGGTGCTCTACCCAGCCGGGCTTGGGGAAGTACTGGGTGAATTCTCGGGCCACGCTGGCCACCTGCTGGCCGGCATGGTTGAAAATGATTGCCCTGGTTGAGGTAGTCCCCTCATCGATTGCCAAAATGTATTGTTCACTCATATGTGATCCTTTAAACTTATCCTTTTCTTGCTTTACTTACTTGCTTTTTCGCCGTCTTTTGCGAAAACGCTTACCATCTTAGTCTAAGCCAGTTTGTGAAAAAAGCAAGCCAAAAGGATCTGGCCTTTAGATTATTATTTTTCCGCCTTTTAGTTTATAATTAGTGTGATTGATTACGATAAGGAAGAATTTGACTATGGATGATAATTTGATTCGAATTGCCTACCTCTACGAAGACTTGATGAACACCTACGGGGACTCCGGTGACGTCAAGATCCTCCGCTACTTTTTGCATAAAAAAGGCTGGCAGACCCAGATCGACAATATCTCCCTGGGCAGCCAGTTCAACGCGGACGACTACGACTTTGTCTTCTTCGGCGGCGGCCAGGACTATGAACAAAGCATCGTGGCCAAGGACCTGCAGCGCTTCAAGGAAACCCTGAACGACTACATCCAGGCTGGCAACCCCATGCTGGCCATCTGCGGGGGCTACGAACTGATGGGAACCCACTACAACACCATTTCCGGGACTAAGATCAAGGGCCTGGGGATCCTGCCCCTGCACACGGAATTTGACCCAGAGAAGCGGATGATCGGTGACACCAAGTACGAAACTGAATGGGGCCCGACCATCGGCTTTGAAAACCACTCCGGCCAGACCTTCCTGGATGACCGGAAGATGCTCAAACCTTTCGCCAAGGTAGTCGAAGGCTACGGCAACAACCATAAGGAAAAGGAAGACGGGGTCCGCTACAAGAACTTCATCGGCTCCTGGTCCCACGGCCCGATGCTTAAGAACGAGAATGTGGCTAATGCCCTGGTGGACATGATTTTGAAGCGGCACGCTGCCCGCGTGGCCCAATAAGATAGCTTTTTGACCAGCTTTTGACCAGCTGGTCTTTTTTTCGCGATTTTTTAAAAAATCGTTATTTCACACTTGTGGTATATCACAGATGTAGTATAATAGATGGCGTAGGGGAGTGAGAACGATGAAGATCGATATTCTTCGATACCTCGACGACAAGCACCTGACCATTTACCGGGTGGCGAAAGAGTCGGGCTATGGCTACACTACCCTTCACAAGTCATTTAACAAGCAGCAATCAAATGCGACGCCAATCAACTTGCGCGATCTCGACGCGATCGCCCGGGCCAAGCACGTGGCGATGTGGCAGGTTCTGCGTGAGCTGGAGAATGATTATCTCAGCGATGACGATGATGACTAAACTAAATACGAAGGCTGGTTTAACCGCTGAGCAAGTCCTATTGATTTGATTTCGCTTGATGTAGAAGGAGTTTTTAGTTAGCCAAAAACCAGCAACTTATTTTACTCAGAAAGGGGTAAAATCATGGATTACAACAACTTTAACGATATGGATGATCTTTTTAGAGAATTAATGAACGACTTGGGCGGCTTCAATTCCGAAAACCGCCGCTACTTGATCAACGGCCGGCAGGTAACCCCGGAAGAATTCGCTGAATACCAGAAGACTGGACAGCTGCCAGGACAAGGCCAGGCCAAGAATTTCCAGGGCAAGCAAAAGAAGGCCAACGGCATTTTGGAAAAGTTAGGCCGGAACCTGACCGCTGAAGCACGGGAAGGCAAGCTCGACCCGGTCATCGGCCGGAACAAGGAAATCCAGGAAACGGCGGAAATCCTCTCCCGCCGGACCAAGAACAACCCAGTCCTGGTCGGGGACGCCGGGGTCGGCAAGACCGCGGTCGTTGAAGGCTTAGCCCAGGCAATTGTCCACGGGGACGTGCCGGAAGCAATCAAGAACAAGGAAATTATTTCCATCGACATCTCCAGCCTGGAAGCCGGGACCCAGTACCGGGGCTCCTTTGAGCAGAACATCCAGGACCTGGTCAAGGAAGTCAAGGACAGAGGTAATGTCATCCTCTTCTTTGACGAAATCCACCAGATCCTCGGTGCCGGCGGCATGGGCGACGGCAATGGTTCCAAGGGGATGAGCGACATCTTGAAGCCGGGTTTGTCCAGAGGTGAAATCACCGTAATCGGGGCCACCACCCAGGATGAATACCGGAACACCATCATGAAGGACACCGCTTTGGCCCGCCGCTTCAACGAAGTAACTGTCAATGCTCCGAGTCCAGCTGAAACTTTCAAGATCTTGATGGGACTCCGGTCCTTATACGAAAAGCACCACAATGTGGAACTGCCAGACGACGTATTGAGGGCCGCCATCGACTACTCAGTCCAGTACATTCCGCAGCGGTCCCTGCCTGACAAGGCCATCGACCTTTTGGACATGACCGCCGCTCACCTGGCTGCCCAACACCCGGTGACTGACGCCAAGACCATTGAAAAGCAGATCAAGGAAGAAAAGCAGGCCCAGGAAAAGGCCGCTGAAAAGGAAGACTACGAAGCCGCCCTTGACCACAAGACCAAGGCTGAAAAGCTGGAAAAGCAGCTGAGTGAAAACCACGAGGAAAGAAAGACCGTGGCTACCCCGGCTGACGTGGCCGCTGCCGTTGAACGCCTGACCGGGATTCCGGTTTCCAAGATGGGCGCCAGCGACATCGAACGCCTAAAGGGGCTCAGCAGCCGCTTAAAGAGCAAGGTTATCGGCCAGGATGAAGCCGTTGAAGCAGTAGCCAAGGCTATCCGCCGCAACCGGGCTGGCTTTGACGAAGGCAATCGGCCAATCGGCTCCTTCCTCTTCGTTGGCCCGACCGGGGTCGGCAAGACGGAACTGGCCAAGCAGCTGGCCTTGGACATGTTTGGCTCTAAGGATGCCATCATCCGCCTGGACATGTCTGAATACTCCGACCGGACAGCCGTTTCCAAGCTGATCGGGACCACGGCCGGCTACGTGGGCTACGATGACAACTCCAACACCTTGACGGAAAAGGTTCGCCGCAACCCTTACTCAATCATCCTTTTGGACGAAATTGAAAAGGCTGATCCGCAGGTCATCACCTTGCTCTTGCAGGTCCTTGACGACGGCCGCTTAACTGACGGGCAAGGCAACACGGTCAACTTCAAGAACACCATCATTATCGCTACCTCTAACGCCGGCTTCGGTAATGAACAGCTGATGGGCGACGCTAAGAAGGACGAGACGCTGATGGACCGGCTGGCTCCTTACTTCAGACCGGAATTCCTCAACCGCTTCAACGCGGTCATCGAATTCAGACACCTAACCAAGGAAGACTTGAAGGAAATCGTTAACTTGATGCTGGCTGACGTAAACAAGACTCTAGCCAAGAAGGGCATCAGCTTGACTGTCAGTGAAAGCGCCAAGGACTACTTGATTGAACAAGGCTACGACGAAGCTATGGGGGCACGGCCGCTGAGAAGAGTCATCGAACGGGAAATCCGTGACAAAGTAACTGATTACTACCTGGACCACCTGGACGTCAAGAAGCTGAAGGCGGACATGGCCGACGGGGCCCTGGTTATCAGTGAAGATAAGTAATAGGATTCTGTTAAAGATCTTGCACAATCGTAAAAAAGGCAGTCAAATGTGATATGACCCCCGAAATTAGGACACTAATTTCGGGGGTTATTTTCATGACTAAATACACTAAAGAAATCAAACTT
>NZ_AZCR01000066.1:523-7643 GCF_001433875.1 Lactobacillus delbrueckii subsp. delbrueckii DSM 20074 = JCM 1012 | reverse complement strand
CCGATTGAATATCGGAATCATGTTTTAACAACCTTAACGGCGTAATACTAAATTGTCCCAATTTTGGGGGTCACATCATTTACTTTTTTCTTTTGTTTATTATCTTCTTTGTTTTTTCTTTGGAAGATTACTTCCGCTTCTGCTTGCCCTGGTTGCGCTTGCGCAGGTCGCCGGACTTCGGCAGGCTGGTTGGCTTTTGTTCAGGGGCTGGCTTCAAGATCTGGTCAAGCTTGGCTTGGGTAACGACTTCCACGATCGGGCTGTCTGCCAGTTCCTTGGAAACCCGCTTCTTGGCCCGCGGCTGCACGATGAAGGTGGTGATCAGCTGCTGGATGACCATGACCAGGTTACCGACTGCCCAGTAAAGGGCCAGGGCGCCGGAGAAGGACATGGAGAAGAAGAAGGTCATGATTGGGTTTATCAGCATGGTGGCCTGCATGGTCTTCTTTTGCTCTTCAGGGATGCCGATCATGGCCACGTAGCTTTGAATCAAGGCAAAAACAGTGGCGATGATGGCCAGGACCATGGACTTGCTGGACAGGGAAATGCCGAAGAAGGTGGACTTGGCCAGGGCGTTTGAGTAAGCCACGGCCTGGTAGATCCCGATCATGATTGGCATTTGGATCAAGAGGGACAGGCAGCCCATCCCGCCAGTCATGGAGACATTGTTCTTGGAATAGATCTCTCTTTGCAGACCTGTCAAGGCCATCTGCTGGTCAGGAGTCATCCCTGGCGTCTTCATGGCCTTTTGCAAAAGCTGCATTTGCGGCTGCAGAAGGTGCATCTTTTCTTGCTGCAGGGTAGCCTTGTGCTGCTGGCTCAGCATGAGCGGCATCAAGATCACTCTGACGACCAAAGTGATGATGACGATGGCCCAGCCGGCCCCGCTGGCTCCGCCGATGGCGTGGGCGATGTTGACGGTGATATGCTGCAAAGGCAGGCCGATCCATTCATAGATCCAGTAGTAAGGACCACTGGTCGGGGCCTTTAAGCTGCCGTTTTTGCTGGTCTGGCTGGCGCAGGCCGTAAGGAAAAGCGGCAAGAGCGCCAGCAGGCTGACAGGTAATAAACGTTTGTTGATTTTTTTCATTAAATAGTTTCTCTCCAAATTCTTATGATCTGTCTAATATAATACATGAAAAGAATGCATTTGTTCCATTTCAGGCAGAACTTTTGTGTCCAAACGTGAAATTTGGGCATATGGCGCCGCGTTTGGCAACTCAGCTTTAAACTTGACCAGATCAGTTGGCGTCCCTTGAATGACAATGGTGACCGTCCCGTCAGGGTTGTTTCTCACGCTGCCTGGCAGTTTCATCTTCTGAGCCAGCATCTGCACGCTCCAGCGAAAGCCCACGCCCTGGACGACTCCATGCGCTAATAGTTCCCATGTTTGCATTTTGACTACCTTCTTTATTTTTTGCAAAAAATCATTAAAATAGTATTTCTAAGGAGTATTTTATCATGCAAGAAAGAACATCTGTCAACAATCCGCAAATTAAGGCCATCGGCAAGCTGCAGCAGAAGAAATACCGTGAAGAAAGCGGCTATTACTTGATCGAAGGCTTCCACCTAGTTGAAGAAGCCTTAAAAGCAAGCGTCAAGTACCGGGAAATCCTGGCTACTGAAGCAGCCCTAAGCCGCTTGGCGCAACTGGGCCTGGCTTATGATGAGGGCAAGCTGATCAAGATCAGCCAAAGCGTGGCCAGTCACCTCAGCAGCACCAAGAATTCCCAGGATATCTTTATGACCGTCAAGATCAACCAGTCTGAGCATTTTTTCTTCAGCTACGGCAAGTGGGTCCTCTTAGATGACCTGGCTGACCCGGGCAATGTCGGCACCATCATCCGGACGGCTGACGCGGCTGGCTTTGACGGGGTGATCCTGTCAAACAAGACGGTTGACCTTTACAACCCAAAGGTCCAGCGGTCCATGCAGGGGAGCCAGTTCCACTTGAACTTGATCAAGGCTGACCTGCCAGACGCCATTGCCAGCTTGAAGGCCGCGGATATTCCAGTTTACGCCAGCCTTTTGGATCCAGCCGCTAAACAATTGGGCGACTTTGCCCCAGTAGCCCAGGTTGCTTTGATCATCGGCAATGAGGCGCACGGGGTAAGCCCGGAAATCGCGGCTCTGGCTGACGAGAAGCTCTACATCCCGATCAAGGGCCGGGCTGAATCCTTGAACGCCGCTGTTGCTGCCGGGATCATGATCTACCACTTCAGCTAGGAAAAGGCTTTTTGCTTGTTTTTCGTAAGTAAAGTGTGCTTAAATAATTAACATGGAAACTAATTTGAGGAGGATTTCTCTATGACAGAATTAGCTAAACAGGACGAGCCATGCTGTAAAAACGCTGAAAACTACGAAATGTGTGCCCGCTTCGTCAAGGCCTTTGAGATCATCGGCAAGAAGTGGAACGGCTTGATCATCAGCTCTTTGTGCGGCACCAAGGCCATGCGCTTCCGGGACCTTGCCCACGCGGTCGGTGCCTGCTCTGACCGGGTTCTGGTCGAACGCCTCCGGGAGCTGGAAGCTGCCGGGATTGTCAAGCGGTCCAAGGATGCGGAAAAGAAGATCGTCCTTTACACTTTGACGCCAAAAGGGGCCAAATTAAAGCCGGTCTTCAACCAGGTTCATATCTGGGCTGACAAGTGGTCGTAAAAAACGACTTGCATTTAAGCAAGTTTTAGCCTATGATTTTAATTAATTACTAAGAACAAGACTAGTAGCAAGTCCGGTCTTTGACAGGGAGGTTTCTTGGCAACTGAAAGGAAACCAAAGAGCGGCTTGCGAATTTCATCTTGCGAGTAGGATCTAATCAATTCCGGCTGCCACCGTTATCGGTATAGAGCGTAGACCTTTTTGGGCCTAAACTAGGGTGGTACCGCGAAGCTTCGTCCCTTTTGGGGGGCGGAGTTTTTTTGTTGAAAGGAATGAGCAAATGGATTTATTTGATCGATTGAAGGACCTGCGGGAGCAGGGGCTTGCTGAAATCAAGGAAGCAGAAAGCGAAAAGAGCCTGAATGACGTCCGGGTTAAGCTGGTCGGCAAGAAGGGGGAACTGACGCAAATTCTGCACCAGATGAAGGACGTTGCTCCGGAAAAGCGGCGGGAAGTCGGCCAGAAGGTCAACGAACTCCGCGACCTCTTTAATGAAAAGCTGGCTTCTGCCAAGGATAACTTGATCGAAAAGGCCATTGAGGCCCGCCTGGAAGCTGAAAAGATTGACGTGACCCTGCCAGGGCGCAGAAAGCATGTTGGCTCCAAGCACCCGATCAGAATCATTCAAGACGACCTGGAACGTTTCTTCATCGGCATGAGCTACCAAGTTGTCCAAGGCCCGGAAATCGAAAGCGAACACTACAACTTCGAAATGCTGAACCTGCCTAAGGACCACCCGGCCCGGGACATGCAGGCTACTTTCTACGTTGACGCTGACCACCTGCTGCGGAGCCAGACTTCACCAGTTCAAGCCCGGACCATGGAAAAGCATGACTTCGATAAAGGGGACCTCAAGATGATCTCCCCAGGCAAGGTTTACAGAAGAGACGATGACGACGCCACCCACTCCCACCAGTTCATGCAGATGGAAGGGCTGGTTGTCGGCAAGAACATCTCCTTGAGTGACCTTAAGGGGACCTTGGAACTGGTGGCCAAGCACGAATTCGGCCAGGACCGGGAAACCCGCCTGCGGCCAAGCTACTTCCCATTTACTGAACCATCAGTTGAAATGGACGTTTCCTGCTTTGAATGCGGCGGCAAGGGCTGCGCGATCTGCAAGAACACCGGCTGGATCGAAGTTCTGGGTGCCGGGATCGTTCATCCGAATGTTTTGTCTGCCGCTGGCATTGACCCAAGCGTCTACTCCGGCTTTGCCTTTGGCCTGGGCCTGGACCGCTTCGCCATCTTGAAGTATGGTATTGACGACATCCGCGACTTTTACAGTGACGACGTGCGCTTCTTGCAACAATTCCGTCAGGAGGAAGATTAATGTTAGTTTCTTACAATTGGTTGAAAGATTTCTTGAACATGGACGGCGTAGACCCTTACGCCTTGGCTGAAAAACTGACTCGGTCCGGGGTTGAAATCGCCTCAACGGTTCACCCGGAAGACGGCTTGAGCAAGCTGGTCGTGGGCCATATTTTGACCTGCGAAAAGATCGAAGGGACCCACCTCAACAAGACTACGGTCGACGTTGGTGAAGATGAAGCCCGCCAGATCGTCTGCGGGGCACCTAACGTGGCTGCTGGCCAGGACGTGATCGTGGCCCTGCCCGGGGCCCATTTGCCAGGCGGGATCAAGATCAAGAAGGGCAAGCTGCGCGGGATTGAATCCAATGGGATGATCTGCGGCCTGCAAGAACTCGGCTTCAGCGACTCAGTTGTTCCGCCGAAGTACGCCGACGGCATCTGGGTCTTCCATGATCCGGACCTTAAGCCTGGTGACTCTGTCTTTGCAGCCTTGGGCATGGACGACTACGTTTTGGACTTCGACATTACCCCAAACCGAGCCGACACTTCCTCAATGGAAGGGGCAGCTTATGAAGTTGGTGCCTTGATTGACCAGAAGCCAAAGATCGAAGACGTTGTCCTTAAAGAAGACGGGGCAGACTGGACTGGTGACTTTACTGCCGTTGCTGATGAAAAGATCGCGCCGAAGTACTACTTGAGAAAGCTGACCGGGGTCAAGATCGCTGAAAGTCCCCTTTGGCTGCAGGTCCGCCTGTGGAATGCCGGCATCCGCCCAATCAACAATGTGGTTGACGCGACCAACTATGTCATGCTCTTGACTGGCCAGCCAATGCACGCTTACGACGCCAAGCTTTTTGACAAGACCAAGAAGATCGAGGTCCGCTTGGCCAAGGAAGGCGAAAAGCTGCAGCTCTTGAATGAAAAAGAAATCGACCTGGACCCGCAAGACATCGTGATCACTGATGGTGAGCAGGCAGTCGGCTTAGCTGGCGTGATGGGCGGCTTGAACAGCGAAGTAACTGAAGAAACTACTGATGTGATCCTGGAAGCTGCTGTCTTTGACCCGGCCTTGACCAGAAAGGCAGCTCTGCGCCACGACAACCGGACTGACGCTTCTGCTTTGTTTGAAAAGGGGATCAACTGGGACAACACCCAAAAGGCCCTGGATATCTGCGCCTTGATCTTGCGGGCAAATGCCGGCGCCACTGTCTTAGCTGGTGAAATCAAGGCCAGCGACCTGGACAAGGAAGCAGTTGTTATTACGACCACTGCTTCCCGGACCAACAAGATCCTGGGCACTGACCTGTCCATGGACGAAATCGTCAAGATCCTGGGCAAGCTGAACTTCCCGGTTGCAGTAAATGGCGACGAATACACGGTAACTGTGCCAAACCGCCGCTGGGACATCTTCATTGACTCCGACATCTTTGAAGAAGTCGGCCGGATCTACGGCTACGACAACATCAAGTCCACCCACCCGGCGACCGGTGAACTTATTGGCGGCTATGCGGCTGATGAAGTCAAGGTCCGTCACCTGCGCCAATTGCTGGAAGGGCAGGGGCTCAGTGAAACGATCAACTACTCCCTGACTTCTGAAGAACTGGCTACGACTTTTGTCAAAAAGGCCCTGGCCCCAGTCAAAGTCAATTGGCCGCTGAACTCAGCCAGAACCACCATGCGGCAAAACTTGATTTGCGGCCTGCTCGACACGGTTGCTTACAACTTCGCCCGCAAGCAAACTGAACTCCAGCTCTTTGAAAACGGCCGCGTCTACGACATGGAAGGCGGAGACTACCACGAACATGAACACCTGGCAGCCGCTTACGTCGGCTTAGCTGGTGAAAGCAACTGGCAGCACAAGGACGAAGTCGTTGACTTCTACTACGTCAAGGGGCAACTGGAAGACGTATTTGAAATGATCGGGGTCAAGGACGTGGAATACCGGGCCGAAGCAATCAAGGGGATGCACCCGACCAGAACGGCTGGTATCTACGTAAATGATGAATATATTGGTCTGATCGGCCAAATTTCCCCAGTTTTGACCATGACTGACAAGAACTTCGCCGGCAAGGAAATCTACGTTTACGAACTGAACCTGGATGCCCTGCTGCCGCTGATGGCTAAGGGGGTCAAGTCCAAGCCGGCTCCGAAGTACCCAGCCGTGCAGCGGGACCTGTCAATTTTGGTTGACGAAGATGTCACTAATGCCCAAGTTGAAAGCTGCATTAAGGAAAACGCCGGCAAGTACCTGGTTAGCGTTGAAGTCATCGACGTCTACCAAGGGGCCCACCTGGCTGCCGGCAAGAAGAGCCTGGCTTACCGCCTGACCTTCTTGAATGAGGCAGAAACCTTGACCGACGCGGTTGTCACTAAGGCAACTGACAATGTGCAAGCCGCTTTGGAAGAAAAATTAGAGGCAAACATTCGTTAATGGTTGACTTTCCCGGAATTAAATTCTAATATTTAACATTGCATAATGCGTTAAATAAAGGAGAATCAAAATGCCTGAAAAAATCTATGAAATGACTGCCGAAGGCAAGAAGCAGCTGGAAGAAGAACTGCAGAACCTGAAGTTTGTCAAGCGGCCGCAAATCGTTGAACGTTTGAAGATTGCCCGTTCATACGGGGACTTGTCTGAAAACTCAGAATACGACGCCGCTAAAGATGAGCAAATGCGGCTGGAAGAAAGAATCGATGCCGTCAGCGAACAATTGAAGTATGCTGTCATTGTCGACACTGATGCCGTTGACCCCGACGAAGTAAGTATCGGCAAGACCGTTACGGTTACTGAAGTCGGCGAAGACGAACCGGAAACTTACGAAATCGTGGGGAGCAGCCAGTCTGACCCATTCCACGGCAAGATTTCCAACGAATCTCCGATCGGCAAGGCCCTGCTTGGCCACAAGAAGGGTGAAACGGTCAAGATCAACGTTGACTCAGCCAACGTCAGCTACGATGTCGTAATCAACGACGTTAAGACGACCGACTAAAAAGGCGCTGTCTACCCGGACAGCACCTTTTTTTGCGCTCTATTTTCTACTCTAAGTCAAGTGTTATCAATGATTTTAGGCAATTTTATTTTGAAATAAAGGCCTAATCGGGAAATAGCTCCCGGAGAATCAAGTCAAATATCTGATTTAGGGCATGACAAT
>NZ_AZCR01000066.1:0-456 GCF_001433875.1 Lactobacillus delbrueckii subsp. delbrueckii DSM 20074 = JCM 1012 | reverse complement strand
ATAGCGGCCTTCTTGTGACTTGCAGTCTCAGAAGACCGTTTTCGTTTCTCGTAATAATCCGCAATATGACAAGGGTTTCCCGCTTTCTTAGCCGACTGAATTTGGTTTATGGCCAAGTACAGCACCTTTCTGCCAATAGCTGTCCCACGCTTTGAAATTGACAGGTGGGCCGTGAGGTTGCCAGATTCATAAACTTGAGGATCAACATCAACGAAGGCATTTAATTGGCTAGGGTTGTTAAAACGCCTGATATCCCCAAGCTCACTAATGATTCTTAGAGCAGTGTTTTCGCCGATGCCTGGAATGCTTGTGAGGATCTCCAGATCCCGTTTAGGAGCTAGCTTTGCCATCTCCTGTAAAGCACTCTGGCACTCTTCTTCAGCGCTCAGAATATTGTTAATGGCCATTTCAAGGCCACGAATGTGTGCACTGCTCTTTTTGACAGCTGGGCATGCG
>NZ_AZCR01000065.1 GCF_001433875.1 Lactobacillus delbrueckii subsp. delbrueckii DSM 20074 = JCM 1012 | reverse complement strand
GGATTTTTTGTGCTCTAATCCAGTGAAAACGATTTTTCTTACTGGATCGGAACAGTGTTCAATTTGATTTTACAATCGACGTAAATTATATTTTTGCTTACAAGAGAGGGATAGAAGATGTTGAGAAAATATTACGTGACAATCGTCTTTACCCTGCTGGCTCTGCTAAATTTGCTGAGCAGCTGGGGAACGCTGCAGTACCGCCTGGTCATGCTAGCCTTTAACCTGGTCTGCGGTTTTAGCATGGAGTACCTGGTGAACAAGAAGGCGCCGGCAGAGAAATACAATTTGTGGAAGGGATGCACGGCAGCTGTTTTGCTGGCAGGCAACCTGCTTTGGATTTTTCTGACAAAATAGATTTAGAATCAAACGAAAAAGCTTCAGTAAAGCAATACTGAAGCTCTTTTCATTGCTATTCAATGATTGTCAATGGCTGGCAAGCCCGGGATTCCACCTATTTCAATGGGTGGGGGGATAGGGTTTGCCGGCCTCTTTTTACTTAAATTTGTAAAGTGAAAGCTTTTGTTCTGCTTTTTGCCAGCTGCCATTATGCGTAATCAACTGACACTGCTTTGTGTTGACGTAATTTCTGCCACTGTTCAGCACGTAATTGCCTAAGCCATCTGTCAGATAAACGTAATATCCATTGGACTTAAAGCCTTTTACATATCCCTTGACATGATTTCCTATCACACGAACGTAGTCATTCAGCCACAAGCCACATGCATATTTCGTGTTCTTCTCATTGCGCTTGGATGACGTATTTGGCTGCTTTCTGCCTTTTCTTGCAGTTGCTTCGTGGAGCGACCGCTTCTTCTTGCGGAACTGGCTGATCATCGTCACCGTCTCCAGCATCTGACCAACCGACTTGATCCCGCTGATTGCGATTGCATCCATGAAGTGACCTTTTGGCAAAAGAAGGTTCTTACGATCTACGTAGGTTTGTGACCCGTACTGGAAGCTTGCTTCTGGGAAAGTCGTCATGATCCGCTTGCGCAAAATGTTCATGAACGTTGCTCCCTTCAGCTGCTTCGTCACTTTCTTCTTCGCCTTCATCCACTTGTAGAGCTTGCCTCCTGGCTGGTGGTTCTTCGTAGTATGACAATTCGTGCAAAGCGTTGTCAGATTGTCCACCCGGTCTGTCCCGCCTTGTGAGCGGTAGACGATGTGGTGAACGACAAGCTTTACGCATTCGCCATGCTTATGGCAAAGCTGACAGGTGTACTCGTCACGTGCCAGCACGTAGTACTCATAGTTCTTCCAGTCCTTTAGACTGCCTTCTTGATACTGCTTGCCCGAAATGTCTGGATTGACCATCTTAGCCATGTCAAACTTGCCTACTTCGATATGGAGATCGGGATTTGGCAATACAGCCAGATAGCTCTTGATCCAAGCAATGTTATGGCTTACCTTGCTTTTTACTGATGGCGGAAGCCACAAGCCGTCTCGCTTGCCGTGCACTCTGTTTAAAAAGCGTGCCTGACGATAGCGGGTCTTGCGGTTTCTTCTACCTCTGTGGTAGATCTTGCGGGTGTACAGATTCGTGTGCACGTCCTGGCGAAGCTCTACCTCGCTTTGGTGCAATACCTTGTCTTGACTGACTACGGCAAAGCCAATATGTCTCTGCCCAGTGTCTACGCCAAGGCTAACCTTCTGCTTATAGCCATACGAGCCATATTTCAGCTGGATGGTGAACGGATATTTCTTGACTACAAAGGCCTTGCCGCTTTTCAGCAGCAGTCTGGCCTTTCTTGGGCGGCACGGCATAAGTGGCTTGCCATCCTTATTGAGCAGAAATACCCGGTTACTATGCAGTTGACTGCCATGTTAACCTCATGACTGTTTACAGAGCTGCCACAGAGCCAAAGACTTGGGCATCACCAGTGGGTGTGATGACATGGATAACGTAGTTCCTCTATCCAGTCAGCCGAACCAGACTGGATAGCTTAGTCTAGACAATGAAAGCTGGATTCCTCCAGCCTCCCTATTGAAGACGTAGGACTTGAAACTTACGCTTCAAGCCCCTTACTTCAGTGAGGGGTTACCATTAACATTCATCTTTCTTGATTTCCCGGTAGATAGCCAGGATAAAGACGAAGACGGCGGAGATGATGGCCGGGTAGACCATACCGCCGACTTGGACAGCTTTTTCCGCTGCTGCCTGGCTCATCTGGTTTTCTACGGCGTATGAGATGACCCAGCGGTTCATCAAAGTTGGCGTCAAGGCAAAGGAGATGGTGGAAATCAAGGAAGCCACCGTCATCACGTGCCGGGAGTAAGGCTCTCTGAAGAACTGGGACAAAACGCAGAAGGCTGGGGCGATCATCAAGAGGAAGATCCAGAGGATGATCATGGTGCCGGCAGTGGAGTTCATCATCTGCGAGCTGTTGGTAGCGTAGCGGTAGGTCCCCCAAAGCGATCCCCCGGTCAGCTGGTTGAAGAGGTTCAAGAAATAGGAACCTTGCTGGCCGAAAGTCCCTTGATTGGAGAGCATGTTCTGGATGACTGTTAGGCTGTCAGTCGCCCCGGCGCTGGAGAAGTCAACGCTGACGATCTGCCGCATGTAGGCGGCCAGGAACATGATGTTTGAACCCAAAAGCTGCAGGGCCTTGATCATACTCAGCTTGCGGGAAGCCTTGAGCTTGAATTCCAGACTGAGGACCCGGTTAGGGTGGTGAGAGCGGCCAATCACGAAGATACCGGCGATGGTCAAGATTATGATGATGGCCAGGCCGATCCACCACTTGGCCAGGATGCAGAAGAGGGCCAGGCTGATCATGATGACCGTGACGTAAGGGCGGTCGGCGAAGATCTGCCAGAAGTTGAGCCGGACCTTCTGCTCGCTTCTTGAAGCCCCGTCAGTGTCCAAGCGAGGAACGGAGTTAGGGTTTGTCTGCCGCGTCTGCTTTTGCGCGGTTTGTTCTTGTCTTTCTTGGTACTGTCTGCGCGACATTCTTGCCATATAAATCTTCCTTTCGCATCACAAGCCTAGCACAAGTTGCCTTGCAAAGGCTCTTTTTTCAGACGGTTTAACTAAAATTATAGGCTAATTACCGATCCTTTGGGTGAAAAATAGTTTAGCAGCTTTATTGCTTTTTGATGATACTTTTGTCTTTTTAATAGATAAAAGAATCTTTACTTTTCCGGTGCTTCCTGCTTTCCCGGGAATATTTCCATCATTTATAATTATATATATGTGATTTTACTATTTAAGAGCGAAAAGTGGAAAAACATGAAAGCGAGAAGCGAGACCCGGATCAAGCAGATGGCAGCAGTTGCGGCTGCTGGTATTGGGGCAGTCAGCCTGGGGGCGGCAAATTTGCCTCAGCCAGTCAACGCGGCCACTAATGACGTCCAGGTTAGTTCCAGCCAGGATGACTTGAAGACGGCGCAAGAGAACGCTAAGACGGCTGAAGCTGCAAAGCGCGCAAGCTGCTTTGATCGCGGAGGAAGCTGATTTGGCGGAAAAGAAGGAAGCGTTGGCCACTGCTACGGCAAAAGCGGCTGCAACTCTGCACGCTTTGAACCTGGCAAAGGCCCGCTTGGCTGCCTTGAAAGCAACACAGCCGACGGACCGGACCCAACGACTCCAACTGAACCGACTCAGCCAAGTACAGAACCGTCAACGGATCCAACGACAGAACCGACTACCAAGCCGTCCAAAGAACCTTCTACAGAACCAACCGCTGAGGAATATACTGAAGAACCAGCTGATACGGAAGAAGATACTGACGGCGGTGACGTTGTGACTGTAGTGAACACGGATGAAGAGCCAGCAACTAAGTCAGCAGCCAAGACTCCAACTCTTGTAACTAAGTTAGCCAACACTGCACCAGTAGCCAAGGCCCCAGCAGCCACTGGAGCTCAGCTCCCGCAAACCGGTAAAAACGACGCTAAGCCAGGCATCTTGGCACGCATTATTTCTCTGCTGGCCGGAGTTTCTCTCTTTGGCTTCAGCTTTGAGAAAAGAAAGCAAGAAAAGTAAGTCTTGATTTGTTGAAAATCAGTCCATAAAGAAAGAGTTTCAGAAGCGTTTAGCAAGTTCTGGAGCTTTTTTTCTTCCTTGTATTTTTGTGTTTGTGCCGGGGATGCAACTGCCCAAAATCCCCCATTTTTTAGCTATGCTCATTTTGCGCATTCTTCTTAAAACGATGAAAGGGTATTATTATAAGGAAAAACTGCCTGAACCGCTTTTGGCTAATGAACATTTCACAAGTTACATTTTTCATTAACTTCCTGTAAAAAAACAAGCTAAAAATTTTTTGCTACTTCAAAATAAATTGCAAAGAGCTTATAGCAACCGCTTACTTATTACTGAAAGCTTTTACATTTTAACAAATTTGCTAAAAAATTCCCTAAATTTCAAAAAATAGACGGTCCTTGAAATTCTTTAAAAAACGACAAAAAGCTGTGTTATTTTTAACAAAATTCAAAAAAGCCGTTATATAATGCAATTAGTTAAGCAAGATTTTTGTAAAAGTTTTTTGTAAGGAGATTTGTAAGATGGCAGAACAAGAATACCGTATTGAATCAGACACGATCGGTGAAGTTAAGATTCCTAAGGAAGCTCTCTGGGGCCCCCAAACTGAAAGAAGCCGCAACAACTTCCCATCCGGCGAATTGATGCCATTGGCTATCATCCGTGCTTTCCTGCACTTGAAGAAGGCTGCTGCTGAATCAAACGTTGAAGTTGGCGACGAACCTGCTGAAAAGGGACAAGCAATCGAAGAAGCTATTGACCAATTGCTGGCACTTAGCGACGAAGACCTGCGCAAGGACTTCCCACTTCACGTATTGCAAACTGGTTCAGGTACTCAAACCAATATGAACGTCAACGAAGTTGTTGCCAACCTGGCTAACAAGCTTCACCCAGGCTTGAACATCCTGCCTAACGACGACGTCAACCGTGGCCAAAGCTCAAACGACACTTACCCAACTGCAATGAACATCGTTGCCGTTGAAGCTGTCGACAAGCTGGAACCAGCTATTGAACACTTGATTGACGAACTTAAGGTAAAGCAAGACAAGTACTGGAAGACTGTCAAGGTTGGCCGTACCCACCTGCAAGACGCTACTCCTTTGACTTTCGGCCAAGAAGTTTCCGGCTACATCTCAGCTTTGAAGCATGACCTGGCTTACATCCAAGAATTGAAGCCAAGCCTTTACGAATTGGCTATCGGTGGTACTGCCGTAGGTACTGGCTTGAACGCCGCTCCGGGCATGACTGAAGCTATCGCTGGCAAGCTGTCAGAAGTTTACGGCCACGAATTCAAGGTCGACACCAACAAGTTCTGGGGCCTGGCTCACCACTCAGCTTTGAGCGTAATGCACGGCGCCTTCAAGACTTTGGCCAACGACATGTTCAAGATTGCCCAAGACATCCGCTTCTTGGCTTCTGGCCCACGTGCCGGCTACGGTGAACTTGACATCCCAGCCAACGAACCAGGCTCATCAATCATGCCAGGTAAGGTTAACCCAACCCAGGCTGAAGCCGTAACCATGGCTGTAGCCCGCGTATTGGGTAACGACGTAACTATCAACTTCGCTGCCAGCCAAGGTAACTTCGAAATGAACGTCTTCAAGACTGTCATGATCGCTGCCTTCCTGGAATCAGCTGACATCCTGGCCGGCACTATTACTGGCTTCGCTGACAAGATGATCCACGGTTTGACTGTCAACGAACAAAGAATGGATGACCTGCTGGAAAACTCCCTGATGACTGTTACTGCTTTGTCACCAAAGATCGGCTACCACGAAGCTGCCGTAATCGCTCAAACTGCTCAACGTGAAGGCACTACCTTGAAGGAAGCTGCCCTGAAGAGCGGCAAGGTGACTGAAGAACAATACGATGAATGGATGGACTACATGGCCATGACCAACATCGACCGGACTAAGCCGGAAGAATAGTTTTTTTCAAAAAGCGGGAGAAAAAATGTTAACAAAAGTTAATTACAAAGGCTTCATCTGGCCTTTGATCATCGGGATTGGGCTCTTCCTGCTCACTCCTCTGCGCCCGGCGACCATCACCGTTGCCGGTTGGCATATGTTCGCCATCTTCCTGGCGACGATCATTGCCTGCATTACCAAGCCCCTGCCAATCGCCGGGGTATCCATCATCGCCTATGTGACCATCATCGGCCTGGGCCTGGTGCAAATGAAGCCAGCCCTGTCAGCCTTCGCTGACTCAACTCCATGGACCATCGCCATGGCCTACATGATTGCCCGGGGCTTTACCAAGACTGGCTTGGGCCGGCGGATCGCCTTGATCTTCGTCCGGGCCTTCGGGAAAAAGACTTTGGGTCTGGCCTACTCCTTGTCCATGATCGACTTGGTCGTTTCACCAGCCACCCCAAGTAACACTGCCCGGTCTGGTGGTATCGTCCTGCCAATCATCGAATCCTTGTCCGACACTTTCGGTTCCAAGGCTTCTGATGGCACGGAAGACAAGATCGGTTCCTACCTGGTCTTCAACGAATTCCACGCCAACACGATCTCATCCAGCCTCTTCATGACTGCCTCAGCTCCTAACGTGGCCGCGGTTGGTCTGGCAGCGGCTAATGGGGTCAAGATTTCCTGGTTCGGCTGGGTAGCAGCCGCTATCGTGCCAGCCTTGATCTCCTTCATCTTAGTGCCAATTATCATCTACAAGATGTACCCGCCTAAGATTAAGGAAACTCCTAACGCCAAGGAATGGGCTGACGGCCAATTGAAGGAAATGGGCGCTATAAAGGCTTCTGAGAAGGTTATGATGGCAATCTTCATCCTGGCCCTTGTCTTGTGGATGCTGTCCAGCTTCATCGGCTTGGACGCTACCTGGGTAGCCTTCCTGGCAACCGCGCTTTTGCTGGTAACCGGGGTGCTGACCACCAAGGACATGCTGAGCGAAACTGGTGCCTGGAACGTTGTCGTTTGGTTCTCAATCCTGATCTTCATGGCCAACCAACTGAGCCTTAAGGGCGGCGTGATTCCGTGGCTGCAGACTTCAATCAAGTCTGTCATCGGCGGCATGTCACCAGTTCTGGTCATGGCCATCCTGGTCCTGGTTTACTTCTACAGCCACTACCTCTTTGCCTCCGGCACGGCCCACGTTGTTGCCATGTACGCGCCTCTGCTCTTGATTGCCAAGAGTGCTGGCGTGCCGGTAATGTTCGCGGCTATCATGCTGGGCATGACTGGGGCGATCTTCCAGTCAACCACCAACTACTCATGTGGGCCGGCTACTGCCCTCTTCGCCCCAGGCTATGTCAAGCAGACTGACTGGTGGAAGATGTGCTTCGTTTTGGGTCTCTTCTACCTGGTAGTCTATGGCGGCATCGGCGGCTTGTGGATGAAGCTGATCGGCCTGTGGTAAAAAGTTTAAAAGCAAGTTTGCAAAGTGCTTGTAAGTAAAGTAAAAAGTTTGTAAGTGAAAAGGCAGCTCCTTAGCGGGGCTGCCTTTCTCGTGCGGTTAAAATATCGATGTTACTCTTTTTACTTGTTAAATGCTAACTTCCCATAGATTACTACTCAAAGTGCTCTATCACTTGATATATCAACCTTTTAGAGGATTTCGTTGAGTTTAAGTTACAACTCAAAAAATATTATCTTAAACTTCGAAAAAGGCCGTAATAGTAGGCTTCTTAGACATTGAGTTGTAAAATCCTGGGAAATTAGCATTAAAATGCTTCTTGCTTACAGTTACTATGGAGATTACAGAAATAAAATTACTTGTTCGCCAATTGCAAGAATAAATTGAACACTTACCATAACATCTAGCAGATTTTGACTATCTACGCCGGTAAATGCGGTCAA